>DAHUYJ010000040.1 GCA_027315225.1 Candidatus Saccharimonadota bacterium
GAATTTGTTGGCCGGTTTTCGTAACTTTATATCCAACTATATGGCCGACAACGATTAGCTGTTCTTTTCCTGCTTTTTCTTCATATACAATTTGACGAAGTAAACTATTAGGAAGATGATGACGGCGATAGTCAGGTATAGTTCATAGCGGAGGAAGGTATTAATGTGATCACCGCCATAATAGCCGACAGTCGTCCAGAGACCAACCCATAGACCTGCGCCGATAGCGTTATAGGCCAGAAACCTAAGCCAGTGCATTTCGCTGAGGCCGGCTAGTAGACCGTTGAGCTGCCTCAGTCCGTCAATGAAACGCGCCACTATGACAATTCGGCCACCCTTTGAATTAAAGTAAGCTTCCGCCTTTGCCACCCGTTTCGGTGTCAAGAAAACGTATTTACCATATCTGTTGATTAAGGGGTGTCCGCCAAAGTTGCCGATGGCATAGCCGACATTATCACCGATAACCGCGCTTATGAAACCGATCAAGCCCACTAAAAATATATTCAGCTGGCCAAGTCCGGCAAAGACGGCGCAAGCAATTAGCACTGTTTCGCCTGGCACTAACGCACCGAAGTCTTCCAAAAAGATAAGTCCGCCCATGCCGAAGTAGCCGTATTTATGAATAAATGGCGCAAGGGTTTGTATAAAGCCAGGTAAATTATGAACAGTGTGGTGCATTGAACTATTCTCTCATTTAATGATACTTAATAGAAGATTATGAAAACAGGACCTTACTAATACTTGACCGCTTGAGGGCGGAAATTGCTGGCTTAAAAGCCGGCAACGTATTTTCAGGTCCCTTCTGCCAGGATGATCATCGTTGCCATCCTGGCACTTCTTGGAGTCGAGTTGCTACCCGAAGAACATGACCGCGTCGTTGCGCATGATACCGAGCTCCCGCTCGGGCTCCTTATTGAACAGACCGTCCATGCACAGCGCCCAGATCGCGTCGGCGACCAGGCGGCTGAACAGCTCGTCGAAGTGGTCCTGCACACCGGAGAAGGAGACCGTCAGGTTGCCGGGGAGCCAGATGCTGCCGGGCCACTTGGTCCAACCCTTCTCGTACACCCAGGGCGCTTCGATCTGCAGCCGGCGGGTCGACATCTGGAACTTCCAGCTGGCGTAGGCCTTCGAACGCGACACGTCGCTGTAGGACGCTTCCCAACCAGCCTTGTCCCACTGGTGTTCGTAGAGGATGACTTCGGTGAAGCAGTGCTTGTCGTCTGGGGTGACAACCCATGTCCTGTACTTGGGCTCGTAAATGATCCCCGGATTAAGGATCGCCAGGTTGCCCTGTGCACGCTTGGCCAGGCGGCTGCCCATCATGTGATCGATGGCCGGCTCGACCATGTCAACTGCCCGCTCGCAGAGATCCCGCGTCAATCCGGTGAACGACATTTTTAACCTCCAAGGTTCGCTGGGGTTTTCCCAGAACACTCCACTATGGAATGATAAGAAGTATCATACCATATTATTGAGCTATTAACAATGTTGTGTCATCTAAATTAATACCTCTCGTTGGCGTTGATGATTAATTTTTTTATACTATGCGCCCGCTTGCATTAAGGGTGAAGTTAAGTTATAATACTTTTGCTTTATAGCAAAAACAAAAAACAGGTTTAAAAAGGACACAAGACTTTTGAAGTCTCAATTCTTGCTGACTAAGCTAAATCAACGTGGCATCGGACATCGTAGCCTGTCATTAGTTATTTTGGCTATTTTTGTATTTACCGCAATCGGTTCACTTAATTCTATTAAAGGCCACGCGATTGCAAATGACCCAAGGTTTATAAGATCGGGGGTTAAGGGTGCTTGTCTGGACGACCATAACGACGCTAATGCTCCAGGCGCAACAGTAGATCTATTTGCCTGTAACGGCACTCCGGCACAGATGTGGAGTGTCAGCACCGATACTATTAAGCATCTGGGCCTTTGCCTTTCCGCTAGTGGCGATTCTAAAGTAGGAAGTCAGGTCATTTTAGAGAGTTGCAGTAAATCACCTGAAGAAATCTGGCTTAAAGACAATAACGGCGTCTACAATCCCAACAGTCAGCTTTGCTTAAGCGGCCCCGTTAGCGGCGGTATTGGCAACGTAAAGTTACAAAGCTGCAGCCTACTGCCTAAGCCGTTTGAAACGTGGTTGAGCAGTCAATTAAGCATAAGCTGCGATAACGTCAGCGGGAGGGGTAATAAAGTAGCTTGTTATGCTGAAAAGGAATGGGAAACCTGGCAGTCAAATCCCGCTAACCATGAGGCCCTGCTCAACGCTTATACCGACGGTGCACCTTACGAAGAATGGTGTGCCGACTTTGTCAGCTACATCTATAAAGAAGCAGGCTACCCCTTTACCAATGGTGAAACTAACGGCTGGGACGAAAATAATGCCAACAATATACAAAATCAAGGCTTTATTTTGCACGATCCGTCAAGTTACACGCCGCAGCCTGGCGATGTGGCCTATTTCGATTACGAAGGCGGGCATGTGGAAATAGTTGTCGGCGGCGGCAAACATCCAACCTTTATTTACGGCAATTCGGCCAAAATTGATCCTGTGACAGGAAATGGTG
>DAHUYJ010000041.1 GCA_027315225.1 Candidatus Saccharimonadota bacterium
GCTATAAATCAATATGCAAATAAGAAATACTCCGTTTAGGAACAGTAAGAAGGACAATACGAGATAACGTGCCTAATGTCCTCGCCTAATCTAATAGGTCAACCCCTTTTAACTTCGCAAGCTTAGCGAGATTATTTACGAAATTTAGAAGGGAGACGCATAGGAACAAAAAAGATGCGGCTAGGCCAAAATTTTCTTATCTATTTACCAAAAACTGCGTAGCTAGTCGCTCACTCACGAACCCCACCGTTCGAATATACGGTTAGGTGGAATTGATCACAAGCGCAGCTCTGACCAGACTTCAGCTTATGATTAGAATCCTCAATAGAGCTGCATTACATCTTTTTTGATTTATTTTCCTTTCCTATTGCAGCGCATCGATGACAGTGAGCAAGCAACAAAGGACTTAAGCAAAGCCGGCGCTAATCACCCAGCTCACATCGTCGTTGAACGAGGCCGTTGCGTCAAACGTGTCGACGCCGCCGTTGCTCGCAGCGTAAAGCACATTGTTGTAATGGCGGAAAAAGCGTGTCGGATAGCTCCAGGATCGAATTGAGTTGCCCTGGCCATTGAGGCCAGCCTGCGGGCAGAACGTAGCGTCTTCACCGAACTGTTTGGAGCCGTCGTTGGCGTTGACCAGGAGCACGAAGTTATAGTGCCGGATATAGCTGCCGGGGGTGTCGACGGACTCAAACGAGAGGCAGGCGCTGTTGCCCAGGCCAGTGCGCACCGTCCAGCTAGCTTGCTGTTTGAGGGCCGTGGTGCTGGACGAAGTAACGACCTGGGTGTTGACTGTGGAACCGGTGTGTGCGATGTAGCGTGTCGTGCAGCAGGACGTGGTGGCCCGTAGCGAGATCGAGGACCCGACCGTCAGCGCCGGGCCGCTGGTCAACGACGTGACGGCGTATCCCGCGGCTACGATGTTCGCCTGCACAGCGTTCTCGGTGGCATCAGATGGATAGCCCGAGGTCATCACGCCCTCGTAGAACGTGCCCTGGGCGCTGATGCTATTGTCACCGCCAATGCCGAGAATGATGGCGCCCTCTTTGTGCATTGGATTGTAGCCAGACACGCTGGGGCGGGCGCCGCTGTAGAACGTCGACAGCGAGCCGGACGCAGCGTTGCCGCCGCGGATCGCCCACTGGTTTGGCTCCCCCTTGACGGCGGCAGTGACGAATCGGTAGGAGATCGACGGGTCGCCAGCATTGTTGCGAGTGTTGATGCCAGAGAAAAGCCCATTCTCGAGATCGGCCATGATCCAAGGGCCGCTGCCGGACCCGGAGCCCCAGCTGGTGCTGTCGCCAAAGTAGATGGCCTCCATGTGGCCATTGCCCGTATCGTGACTGCTGGTCTCCGCATTGCCGTAGTCGAAACAGCAGCCGCCATTGTAATGAGTACCGTCAAGAACCGCGTACATGCCTTGCGCCGCATCGCCCGTCGCGGTGCCGCTGGCAGCATTGTTGCGGTAGCCGGTGCCGGGTGACATGAAGACGCCGTACGCCTTCTGCCCGTGCAGCTTGACGGGTGCGCCAATCGCGCTAGCCAGATGGTCATAGCCATTGGATTCCGGGCCGCGGAAGCCGCCGGGTGGCGCCTGAGTGAGGTGATTACCGCGGCCGGACTGGTCGTAAATGATCGTGATGAGGCAGGTCGTACCGGCACAGAAGGAGTCCTGGGCGGCGGCATTGGCGACTCCGCCGGCGGACAACGGCGCGATGGTGGTTGTGGCACCATCAGAGCCGCGTTGAACCTGGTAGAGGGCGCCTGTGTAGGCCCTATACAGGGCGCGAGTGGTGCTGTGCGCCGCGACGCAGGGCGTGTTCCCGGAAGCGTAGAGGTCGCATGGTCCCGCGGTCGCCGTGGCAACAAGGCCAACAGCGAATACGCTGGCGCGTTTGAGGCTTGATTTTGAGAACATATCTAATTAAGGTGGGATGGGCACGCCTGTGAGCGTTCTGAAGTCATCGACGAGAAGCTTCAACGGCTAATGAAGTAGAACAGCTACATTGTAGGCTTCACGCTGTCCTTTATAACCTTCATCTAACTTGCTAGTATGTCCGTTTTCTAG
>DAHUYJ010000042.1 GCA_027315225.1 Candidatus Saccharimonadota bacterium
GGCGCCGCTTGTTGCTCAATTACTGCTTAGCCCCGCCGCCGTCGGGGTAATTCGTTTATTGGCTCTGAACTTAGTGTTCCTCAGCCTGGGAATCGTCCCAAGCTCCCTAATGGAAAAAGATATGGCGTACCGCAAAAAAGTTATACCGGAGCTTTTACCCTACCTGCTATACATGGGTGTTGCTATAACCTTGGCTGCTGTATTTCATGCCGGAGCATACAGTATCGTATTCGGGCAAATTGTCCAATCGCTTACTACGTTGGCTCTGTATTGGATAGTCTCTGGCTGGCGGCCGAGCCGGGTATTTGATCGCCGCATTGCCCGTGAGCTACTTAACTACAGTAAACATGTACTGGGTGGCTCAATTATGGTGTACTTGGCGACCAATATGGACAATATGTTTGTGGGCCGAACAAATGGGACTGCGGCCCTTGGCTTTTATACTCTGGCATACTCGATAGCGAATCTTCCGGCTACTCACGTTTCGGACGTAGTGGGCAGGGTGCTGTTTCCCGCGCTCGTTGAGCTTAATGACGACCCCAAGCGCCTTAAAAGCTCCTATATAGAAGGGCTTGAAGTGATTACTATCGTGACGTTGCCAATACTAGCCGGTATGGCAGGCCTTGCCTACCCATTTGTGCACTTAGTTCTAGGGGCAAAATGGGGGCCAATTGTACCAGCTTTAGCCGCTTTGGCTGTATTTACAGCGGCTCGGGCGTTTGCTGGTGTAACCGGACCTTTGTTCTTGGCGTCAGGAAAACCGCGAATAATCTTGATAACCGGCATTAGCGGCTTGGTTCTGCAGGCAATATTCTTAAGCTTGTTTGTTTCTTGGTTAAAGCTAAGTTTTGTAGGGGCGTCGCTTGCTGTGAGCCTAGCCTCGTTAATTAATATATTCTTCATTGGTTACTATGTGCTACGTTTGCTCAAGATCCCACGGATTCCTATAAAAGAGATCACAGCAATGCTGGCTCCCGCCCTCATTATGTTACTTGCACTATACGGCATGAAGTCCCTGGTGCCCCCCGCCAATTTGGCACTTCTGTTATTAGAAGGAGTCCTAGGGACGGTGGTTTATGTAGCTGCTCACTTGTTACTAGGAGGCGGGCCGAAACTTCGCAAGCTGCTCGAGCTTATTTGGCCTAAACTCCAAGCTTCATTTAGTTAATATCCGCACCGCTTTGCAGGGCATCTAGTGTGTAGTCGGAAACTGACACCAGTCCATAAGAGGCGTAAGAATTAGCATAAACAGTTGGGCTGGTAATCCATTGTTTGATGCCGTTGTTGATGTAGAAGACTCGGCCATCACTGCTTTGGGCGGTTTGAGTAGCCGCCGACAGCGTAGGCATGTGGGCCAAGATAGAAGCCGATAGAGTAATTTGGGTTGGTGCAGATGACCCCCAGGCGGTTTCCGTGGAAGCGTTAGCATAAGGTCGCTTGCTGCCCCCATCCAACAAGTAGTCATTGCCGCTGCCATCATTAATGTAAATAGAGGCATTGTTACTTGCTTGGGTGAACTCGGCTAGAGTTCCTGCACTAAGCTGTTCTATGGGCATATTTGGATAACCCAGCGCGACCAGTTTATCGAAGGTATCAATATAATATTTCTGGCCTTGGTTTATTAAGAAAACTTGAGGGCTGCCAGATGCCTGGACCAGGTAACTAGCACTCCCTCCTACCGGGAAATAGTCGGAGCTTAAGCTTACCAAGTTGCTGCCGGAGGCCCCATATGCGTCGGTATATGTCCCAATAGGCTGTAGGGTTCCTTGATTCATTATGTAGTCACTGCCGTTATAGCTTGCAAACTGGGCAAGTGCTCCAGCGGTAGTCATGCGAGCAGTGGTTGTGGAGTCGACCGTAATAGGGTTACTCAGGCCCCACTGAGTAGCCATGTTGCTAGAGACTGCATGTTTGGCTCCGTGGTCAAAGAGGTAGTCGGTTGAGCCGTCGTAGACGTAGGCGGAAGCGTTTGGAGCGGATCCCGGATTAGGGGATAGCTGATTCATAAGGGAAGCGTTAATAGATGTTAGGTTTGATCCCGTATATCCCCAGGCGTC
>DAHUYJ010000043.1 GCA_027315225.1 Candidatus Saccharimonadota bacterium
TGGATGAGCGTGGCTTTGTGCATGTGGACCACGCATTTTCTACCAATGTGCCAGGCGTGTTTGCAGCCGGGGATGTGGTGGTTGGCTCGGTCGGTCAGGTTGCCTCGGCGGTTGGAGAGGGGGTTTCGGCAGCCCTTTCTATTCGACAGCACTTGGATCCGAATCACGCTTTGCCAAGCTATGCCGTTAACCAAGCATAAGTACATTGTCAATAATGTTTAACAACAAATAACGATATTGACAAGCGATAATCGTAAGCGTAAACTTCCAGCCATGATAACGTCTCGGCAGTATCAGATTTGGACCAGCTTTCTGCGTAAGTTTGCGTATGTTTTGCTGCCAATTCGCAGACCCTGAGGCCTTGTCGTAATTTTACAAACGTGCGCCGGCCTCACAAGAGGCCGGCTTTAGTTTAACGGGGAGTAGCTCAGCTGGTAGAGCCTCGGCGTACGCCGACGATGTCGGTTCAAGTCCGGCCTCTCCGATGCACCATTACAAAACCAACCCGCATTCTGGAGGATAGATGTCTGCTTGTGTCGCAGTTTCAGAGCCTGCCCATATGTCGGCCGTACGCTCAGACCTGCAGTCGCTGTTTGATGAACCCTCCCATCATAAGTGGGATAAATGCAGCCGGGAAGAGCGCGCGGCGATAAAAGGTGAAACCTTGGCAGTTCTCATCAGGCCGTTGTCTGAGAAGGTTCCTGGAGAGAACCTGTTGGAATTCTTGGCTCAGGTCAAACCGTTGCCGCGCTTTCGGGCGGTTCAACGGATCCTGGATGACTGGGCGAGGCACAAGACCGAGATCCGGATCCTTCCGGGTGACTACAATAGGCTTGCGCTGCTGGCCGCCAAGCTGGACTTGGAGTTCACGGTCCGGCCCGGTCTTGAGGTTCAGGTGCGCAATCTGCAGAGGGAACGCAAAAACCCTCAAGACCGGCGGCGACGTAAAAAAGGCCACAAACCCCGCACCCACGGCTGGTCCAATGGTTGGTAAAAGGAGCTCACAAGGCGACTTTTGGTGTTAGCAATATGCGGAGTGCCTTCCGCTACGGTTCAATCGTGCTACAAGCGCGTTTGAACACTGATGCCTCTGCGCTCACAAGGCGCAGGGGCATTACCGTTTAGGGCATGCTATACTAATTCCGTTATTATCAAACTAAGCAAAGGATTTTTCATGGCAGAGCTTGGTGTTGGCAAAGATGCGCCAGATGTCGTTAACATCGTAATCGAAATTCGCCGGGGCAAAGGTAAAAACAAGTATGAGCTAGACAAGACAACCGGCTACATTACGCTTGACCGGGTAAATGGCACCACAGCGAAATACCCAACCGATTACGGCTACTTGCCAGGAACCTTATGTGATGACGGCGATCCGCTGGATGCCTTGCTAGTAATTGATGAATCGGTCCCACAAAATGTGGTGGTGCCGGGCCGGCCGATTGGCATTCTGCGTATGGTTGATGATGGTGAGGGTGACGAAAAACTGATTTGCGTACCGGCCAAAGACACTACCCAGGCGCACATTAAAGAGGTTGAGGATCTCGGCTCCAACTTTAAGCCGATGGTAGAGCATTTTTTCCGGCAGTATAAGGCCTGGAAGAACGACTGGAAAGGCAGCCCGGTTGAGTTCAACGGCTGGGGCGATGCGGCTGAAGCCCGCAAGGTGATTGAAGAGTCGATTCGACGCTATACCTCCTGATTTCTGTTGCCCGACCGATAGTTTAGCTGGGACTTCATTCTCCCTTGCAACAAAACTCCTATGCTTATATTATGTGAGTAAAAGCATAAGCAAAACCAATTAACAAAAACGTAAAACACATAAGCGGGGGCAAAATAAATATGGCAATTAAAGTAGCAATTAACGGGTTTGGCCGGATCGGGCGTAACGCCTTTAAAATTGCGTCGGCGCATCCGGAGCTGGAGGTAGTGGCGGTTAACGATTTAACCGACACGAAAACCCTGGCGCACTTATTGCAGCACGATTCAAACT
>DAHUYJ010000044.1 GCA_027315225.1 Candidatus Saccharimonadota bacterium
AATATCCTTCATGCCGTAACGGATAAAGTTATAGAGCTTGCCCATAGTAGTGGTGGGGGCTCCGTGGGTAAGGTGCCCACCGTGGCCCAAATCCATACCCATAATGGTGTCACCGGGTTGCAGCCAGGCAAAATACACCGCCACATTCGCCGGAGCGCCGGAAAGCGGCTGAACATTAGCATGATCACTACCAAACAGCTGTTTGGCGCGGTCAATCGTAATGGTTTCCAATTGGTCGGTGTAGTCTTGACCACCATAATAGCGCTTTCCGGGGTAGCCTTCGGAGTACTTGTTGGTAAAAACCGTGCCGAGCGCTTCCAGTACAGCCCGGGACACGTAATTTTCGCTCGGAATAAGCTCAAGGCCGTCACGCTGCCGCTGTTCCTCCGCGTGAACCAATTCTGCCAATTTAGGGTCCGACTGTTCCAACGCATCCAGCTGCATGGGCACTACCTCATTACTTGATAGCTTTATTGTAGCATAAGGAGTTCAGCGGTTTTTGGCATTGCGCAGACTCGGGTAGCGCCAGGTTCAGTCAACTAAACCGGAACAGCCATACTCTTAAGTAAGGTAAATGGGTCAGCAAAGATCTCCGGATGGTTACGTCTGGCCTGAAACTCTTGCAGTAATCCCGGCAGGAACTGGTGCATGAAGCGGTCACGGGTGCGTCTCGTGAAGCGGTCCAAACAGCTCCAGACATTCTCAATGCGGTTGGTGGGGCCGAAGTGGCCCAGGGAGTGGTTGCAGATATCTAGGTCGTAGCCGACCTCCCGCAGTCCCAAGTGAGAGCCATGGGCATCGGCGAAGATAAGGCCGCCCACCACCGCATAGCGGTCGAGGAAGCCCTCAACACTGTCTTGCTCACAGTCGGGGATCTCAGCCAGCCGGACTTGGTTGGTCTGCCGGTCTACCAGGCCCATGACAATGTGCTGGTTGTGGTACTTCTGTCGGCCGAGATAGCTCTGGTCGGTTTCGAGCAGGCCTGCCAGTGAGTCTTGTTCCATAGGTAGCCGAGACCGCAGCCGTTCCAGCCAGCGCAGGGTGGTAGTGTAGCTGAGCCCGGTGCTGACCATAATGTCACCGGGAGATTGCTTACCCAGCCAGCAGATGACCAGGGCTAGGATCTGCCGCCAGGACAGCTTAGAGTAGCCAAAGCCTAATTGCATCTTCAGACTCCACTTACGGCGGCAGCACTTACACCAGAGGTATGTGGCAGTCACCGTGACCGCCTCATGGAGCTTCCAGGGACATCTGACCCCTTCCGGATAGAGCTGGCGCAGGGTGAGTTCAAAACACTCCTGGTCGTCGGGCGGTAAATTAAGTAATGTGTACATGGGACAAGCCTCCTACGTTAGTTGTTGCTTCAACTTAATTGTAGTGCTTGTTCCGTTTTAGTTTAGAGAACCCAAAAACCGTGGCTTTGACATCAAGCTTATGCTCATGGCAGAATAAAAGCATGAGTGGAGTCGGAACCAGCAAGGGTCCATTTGCCGCCCGGCGCGGTCTTCACTAGCACGCCGCCTTCGGGCGGCTTTTTAATACGGTAATCACGACCTACCCCAGGAGAAAAAATGACCTCTGGCGTAGTATTTTCGGTGGCACAACCGACCGGCAGTACTCCCCGTAAGCGGAGTAAGCGGGAGTATAAACAGCCCAGCGAGGCGTGCCTCCATCAGTGGCTGCGCATGCATGGATATCCGGGGGCGCGATATGAGAGCGTTCAGTTGGTTCTTTCTCGCAATGCTGATGGTTCTCCAAAATGCTCGACATGGCCTGATTTTCTCTGTGCGCATAAAGGGCAGAAGGTATTCATCGAGCTGACGATTTGCCACTGGAAAGGTCATGATTGTCCTCGGAGAGGAGCCATCCATCGGCGCGAGCTCAAGAGCAAGCGGCGCCGGGCGGCGGCGATCCGCCATTTGGGATATGGCTATGTATTGATCGAG
>DAHUYJ010000045.1 GCA_027315225.1 Candidatus Saccharimonadota bacterium
GATAAGTTAACCATGACCATCAGCTACCAGAAAATCACCATCTCCAAGCCCTCGCCGGTTCAGGACCTCTCCGCTACTACCGGCCAGTAAGCGTGACGGGTGAACTACTTTCAGGACGAACGAGCAGGGTGTAATCGATGGTCATTTCGGCTATGTTCATAAGGTAGCCGCGTAAGCGGTCAAGACTGTCCTCAATGATAGCGCCTTCGTAAGATTGTTTCATGCGCTTGGAGCTGTAAATCAAGCGCTCAAGCTCCTCGCCGCCGTCCAGTATTTTGTGCGCCAGCCGCTTATCCAGGCGGCGGACCATTGATTCAACGTTCTTGAGGAGCAGGTGTACGCGCTCCTGGATGACAGGGAAAGTGCTGGATAGCTTAACGGGATCTGTCCGGTCGGTGCTGGCTAGGTCCGCGATCTTGACGGCGTGGTCACCGACGCGCTCCAGTTGTCCCGCGATACTGCGATAAAAACTGATCTCCGCCAGGCTACCTTCCAGCTTGCCGGTCATGATTTCGTGGAACTGCCGCCTGATGGCGTGCACAAGCTTGTTGACTTCGTAATCGCGCTGCTTTATATCGAGGGCCAGCTCCTTATCGCCGGTCTGGGCGGCTTTTAGGGAGTCCTCAAACATGCTGCGGGTTATGGTGAAAATGCGCATCGTGCTCTCGGACACAGGGAAGAGTGAGTCGTCTAAGATTGTCCGGGCAACGATTTTTTGCGAAGTTTCCTCAAGAATTTCAAAGCCGAAGAGCAGTTGGACCGCCTCACGAATCGCTTGGTTTTGCGACGGACTTATGCGGCGGCTGTACAATACGATTTTGTCCGCGCCGGCTATATAGGCGGCAATCATTTCGCGCAAAACCCATTCATCGGGTACGCCCTCTACCTGGATATTGATTACGACCTCTTGCTGAGATCTGCCAGCCGGTTTGATGGTGAGGGCCAGCCCGGAAGTACCTACCAGTACCTCGTCTTTGCTCTGCAGCTTGAACCGGTTAATCCAGGATTTAGGCAAGGTGAGTGTCAGGCTGCTGCCGCCCGTTGCCTGTAATCTGCGTCTCTCCATAATATATATATATATACCAAAAAGCTGTTAATTACTAGAACTTTTGTATTTTTTACACTTGTAAATAGAAAAGTGTTGACATACGTGATGATCATCAATATGTTTATATATAGAACTGGCAAATAATATATAGCTAACGAGCAGGGGGCAAAGGTGAGCAAGTCATCAGGGGCAAAATCAAAAAAACTTAACAACGCGGAAGCCGCCCTCGCCGAGCTGGATGAGAGCCAGGCCACGGCGTTTCACCGCAGAGTCTTGCTGACCTCTGGCCTGGGATTTTTCACTGATGCTTACGACCTGTTTATTATCGGAATCGCTATGGCGCTGATAAAACCCGAATGGCATCCTACGACGTTAGCGGTGTCGCTCATCTCATCCACAGCCCTTATAGCCTCTGCGGTGGGAGCGGTGTTTTTTGGTCGGCTGGCCGATAAGCTTGGCCGCAAGAAAATCTATGGCCTTGAGGTACTTCTGCTAGCCGGCGGTGCCATCGGCACCGGATTGGCACCCAATATTTGGTGGCTGATTGCGCTGCGGGCCATTGTCGGCCTCGGAGTGGGCGGCGATTATCCTGTCAGCGCCACGATTATGAGCGAGTACGCCGGACGCAAACATCGCGGTCGGATGGTGGCCATGGT
>DAHUYJ010000046.1 GCA_027315225.1 Candidatus Saccharimonadota bacterium
ACTGGCCTTCGGCGCTACTTTTGGCAACTTTTTCTTTGTACTGAGTCATGCGACCCAGCTCCCCCATGGTTACGTAGTTGTTTAAAATCCAGGAAAGCTCAGCGTTGGCGGGCACCTGCGACTGCACGAAAAAAATCACCCGGCCGGGGTCAAGACCGGCAGCCAAATACCAGGCAGTATTGGAAAGCGTAAAACGGCGCAGCTGGACAGGCTCCATGCGCGTAGTCAGCGAATGCAGATTCGGAACAAAGAAAAGATATTCGGTTTCATCAGCCACAGCGGTACGCTGAAGCTCAACCCAGGGCTTAAGCGCTCCCAAATAATTCCCAAGGGTGAGGTCGCTATTGGCTCTAATACCGGATAAAACTCGTGTCATGTTTGTATCTTAATCGTTGGCTTGCGGCTTGTCGACTAAGACCGGCTCAATTGCCGGGGAGCTCTCAGCGATCCGCATAACGTCTTTATCAACCTTGCCGAGTTCTTTGTGGGCAGCATTAAAGTGATTTACCGTGGTACCTAGCGAATTCCCAAGCTTCTGCATATAGGTTTCATGGGCAACCAAGTGACGGCCCAGCTCCCCAACGCGTTTTTCGATTTCTTTGGCCCGCTCCTCAATTTGTAAGCTGCGCAGGCCCTGCAAGACGGTCTGCAAATATGCCATAAAGGACGTTGGCGAAACAATTACCACATGCTTGTCGCGAAAGGCATATTCAATCAGGTCTCGGGCATTTGTCTGCAAGCTGCCAACTTTATTAATCAGCAGGTCATAGTACACCGCTTCGCTAGGAATGAACATAAAAGCAAAATCCATGGTGCCCTCGGCCGGCCGGATGTATTTAGCGGTTTCATCGATGCGCGACTTAAGATCGGTTTTGATGGCGCGCACCAATGCGTCCTGGCGAGCCTTGTCCTTTTCTTCAACCAGCCGGTTATAGTTTTCCAGGCTGAATTTTGAATCGATTGCCAGCAGGCGGTTTTTATCCAAGTGGATTACAGCATCAACAATGTCGCCGTTTTTAAATTTATACTGCAGGCTGAATTGCTCCGGAGACAGCACGTTTTCTAACACACTGGCCAAGTGATATTCGCCTAATACCCCGCGCTGCTTCGGGTTGCTGAGCACATTCTGCAACACCTTAAGTTCATCAGTTATTCCTATAACCTGCTTGTTGGATTCTTTAAGTTCGGTCAGATTTTTGGTAACCTCGGCAATAATTTTGCTGCTTTCGGCAAACTGGCTGGCCATCTGCTTGTTGCTGATATGAAGCTGCTGGTTAAGTTGTTTTTGCAGGCCGTCCTTCAGCTCCAGAACATTTTGGCTAAGCTGATTCATGTCGGCCTTTAACAATAGGGCGCTTTGACCGGCGTCACCATTTCTTCTGCCGAAAAGTGCATACGTCAGTCCGATAACGAATACGAAAAGAACGGCTACCAAAATAATAAGTACAGTCATATAACTATTAGTTTATCAGGTAAAGCCTTAGCTTTCGATGGTAACAGTGGCGCCGACAAAGACCCAGTTGTAAAGCCATTTGGCGGCTGAAAGCGGCAACTCGACACAACCGTGAGATGCATCTGATGAACTGGTGCTGATCTTGCCAAAATCGCT
>DAHUYJ010000047.1 GCA_027315225.1 Candidatus Saccharimonadota bacterium
GATGTTTCTGGATGCACCGGAGTTAGCCGACTACCGCCAGTATTTGCTGAACCGGTTTGCTGCAGCCCCGCATCGCTTAAGCGAGGCCGAAGAAAAAATCCTGGCTCTTAAGGAAGTTGTGGCGCATGACAAATGGGAAGAAATGACCGAGCGTTTGCTGGCCCAGGGCGAACGCCAAGTAAAAAATGACAGCGGCGCGACCCTTACGGCAACCATCGAGACATTGCTCTCACTGATTAGCAGCCGCAAAAAAGCGGTTCGCGACGGGGCGGTTGTGCAACTAAATGACTTGCTGAACGATTATTTGGATGTGGCTGAGGCGGAAATGAATGCTCTCCTGATGAATAAAAAAATTGATGATGAGCTGCGGCATTATGAACGTCCGGACGCCGCCCGTCATTTGGCGGACGGTATCGAGACGTCAGTTGTTGACACACTGGTGGAGACGGTGGCTAGTCACTTTGATATCAGCCAGCGATACTATCAACTCAAAGCAAAGTTGCTCAAGCAAAAGCAGCTGGCGTATCACGAAAGAAATGTGCCATACGGAAGCGTCGAAAAAACCTACCCATATCCTGAAGCGGTAGCCTTGGTGCATGAAGTATATCACCATGTTAGCCCGGAGTTAGCCGGAATCTTTAAACGTTTTGTAGAAAATGGGCAGGTTGATGCCTTTCCACATAAAGGCAAGCGTGGCGGTGCGTTTTGTACTATTCAAGGCTTGGATCACCCGGTTTATGTGATGCTGAACCATACCAATAAGTTGCAAGACGTTACCACGATCGCCCATGAATTCGGCCATGCCGTTAATCATGAGTTGGCCAAAACACAGAACGCCTTGAATTATGGTATTAGTCTGGCGACGGCTGAAGTGGCCAGCACCTTTATGGAGGGGTTTGTACTGGATCGTTTGCTTGCCGAGGTCGATGATGAGTTGCGTTTAGCACTGATGCTGGACCAGCTCGACAGCCACATTTCTTCAATCATGCGGCAAGTCGCGTTTTACCGGTTCGAACAGGAATTACACAGCGACTTCCGGCAGAAAGGCTTTTTATCGCGCCAGGAAATTGGGGCGTTGTTCCGCAAGCACATGGAGTCATATATGGGCCCAGCGGTCAGCCAAGACCCTGGTTCGGAAAATTGGTGGCTGTACGTGGGGCACTTCCGGGTAATGTTTTATGTGTATTCATATGCCAGCGGAGAGCTGATTTCCAAGGCGTTGCAAGCGAAAGTAAAGCAGGACCCTGGTTTTATTTCGGAAATCCGGGATAAGTTTTTAACGATTGGTACAGCCAAGTCAGTTAAAGACACCTTCCTAGACATGGGAATCGATATTGCCGATAAGGCGTTTTGGGAGCGCGGGTTGGCGGAAATCAACCAACTATTAGAACATACTGAAGCGCTGGCCAGGAAGCTAGGGAAGATATAATTGCGGAGTTCCCAGCGGCCATCGGG
>DAHUYJ010000048.1 GCA_027315225.1 Candidatus Saccharimonadota bacterium
TTTATTGATGGTAAAAAGATTTTAATCACTGATCGTCTCGTGGGATTCAAGCCGGCCGAAACGGCGGGGCTCGATCTTAAAAAGCTACCGAAAGTTGTGACCACTCCGGACCTCATCAGCGTTGTTGAGGCGATCGAAGAAAGCTTAAATATTAAAGGTTCAACTCCGGATGAAATTGATGTTCTTCGTCGCGTATTTGATGCTGTGCTAAACGGAGCAGAAGCCGTTGGATTCGAGCTTCAGAACGAAAAGACTTGGCTAAATATGATCACAAATATGAAGCAAAAAGCGTCGGCATAGTCAGCCCTGGCCCCACGTTAAAGCTATAAACGCAACATGTCCGATGAATTCACTTGACCGAATTGGTGCCGATATTTCATCATTCTCTACCGACTTATTGGGGGCATAGCTCAGTTGGGAGAGCATCTGATTTGCATTCAGAAGGCCGCAGGTTCGATTCCTATTGCCTCCGCCAAACTAAATTTATTTGATTTATTGGATGACGCTGCATGAATCGAAGAGAGCTAGGCCTTAAATTTCGGTGGGGATTGACTGCTTGTCTAAGTTTTTCTTGCGCTTGCTGCATTGTGATTCTTCAAGGTTGTTCATCCGGATTTCTTCCGAATTCCCCAAGTAGCGGCGGTAGTGGAACCACCACCCCAACCAATGTCTATCTCATATTACAAGGGCAATCCGGCCCTGGGGTTGCGCAAATGGTAGGTACTCCGCCTGGATCCACTAATCTTTCGCCGAATTACAACGAAATCGGTTGGACTTGTGTTAATGGTGCGTCCTCTTACAATATTTACCGCTCAACTAATGGTGGTCCTTACTTGCTTTATGCGAGCACGACGGCGGCTTCAGCTACGAACGCCTACAACACGTACGTTTCAGGTCAGGGGAGTTATGCGGTCATGCCGCTTGTCAGTTGCGCGTTTGCCGATACAGCCGCAAACAATGTGGTAACTGGGGTAAAGTTTGGCATTCTCAATGTCACCGGCCGCACGGCAGTTGATTCCAATGTATTCACAGCACTAGGAATTACTAGCGGTACCGTGACGGCTGGCCAAGGCATTGGCGGCCCTGGCATTCAACAAGGCACTACAATTAATGCATTCGGCAGCGGGGGCACATCAGGTACTGGCAGCACTGGCACTTATCAGTTGTCACTACCCGCCAACAGGACCGTTTCGACTGGCACCTACGGAACTCTCTTCTTTCCGAATAACAGTTATACCTACTATGTTACTGCGGTGGTCAACGGCGTCGAATCTCCCGCTTCGGCGTATGCAAAGATTCCTTTTATAGTTAACGGCGAAGAAATTACGAACGAAGGTGTCTTTAACGGTGTTGTTACATGGAGCGCAAATGCACCGTCTACAACTCCTTTGGGCTTCAGCAATGCTTTATATTGGCAAGGCAGCTCAGCGAGTTCCATCATTAAC
>DAHUYJ010000049.1 GCA_027315225.1 Candidatus Saccharimonadota bacterium
ACTGGTAACCGAGCAATGGTGGCTTGAAGTTGAAAAACTGAAGCGGGCTGCGATTCAAGCGGTGAAAGACGGCAAAATTAAAATTGTGCCCACTCGCTTTAAGAAAGCTTACATACATTGGTTGGAAAACCTGCGGGATTGGAACATCAGCCGTCAAAACTGGTTTGGAATTCGCATTCCGGTCTACTACAACGCCGGTACCGACACCAGCAAAAAACCGTACATGATATTTTCACGTGAAAACGAAGCCGAAGAGTACTACGGCAAAGGTAACTACGAAGCCGAAACTGACACCTTTGACACCTGGTTTTCTTCCAGCCAATGGCCATTTGCCACCCTGATGACAACCGGAGATTTTGAGCGCTTCTACCCTACTTCGGTCATGGAGACCGGGCGGGACATTTTATTTTTGTGGGTGACGCGTATGGTTATGCTCGGACTCTATCGCACCAAGAATGTTCCATTTAAAACAGTTTACTTGCATGGTTTAGTGAACGACGAAAACGGGCAAAAAATGAGCAAGAGCAAAGGCAATGTCATAAACCCGCTCGAAAAAACCGCGGAATACGGCACGGATGCCCTGCGGCTGGCTCTGACGATTGGCATTACCCCTGGGAATGACGGCGCACTGGGAGACAATAAAATTGCCGGGTACCGCAACTTCTGCAACAAGCTCTGGAA
The DNA here is from genome assembly GCA_027315225.1 of Candidatus Saccharimonadota bacterium. GTDB lineage: Bacteria > Patescibacteriota > Saccharimonadia > Saccharimonadales > UBA4665 > DAHUYJ01. The sequence goes on from DAHUYJ010000049.1 coordinate 682, forward strand.
TGTGGCTCGCTACATCCTTGAAAAAACCGATGGATACTCCCCCACTGCACCGGAACCGGCTAACCTTGCCGACAAATGGATACTCACCAAGTTTTCACGTGAAAACAAGGCGATCACACAAGCCATTGAAGCATACCGGTTTAGCGAAGCCGGCGAGCGTATTTACTCCCTCCTCTGGAACGACTTCGCTGACTGGTATATTGAGGCATCCAAGGTTGAACTTAATTTACCCGTGCTGGTGTATTGCCTGGAGACTATCCTTAAGCTGACGCATCCTTTCGCTCCGTTCGTGACGGAGGCAATTTGGGAGAATATACCTTGGCAAAAGGAAAAACTCATTACTTCAAGTTGGCCTGAAGCTGAAAAGACTTTTGCTCAAGCAGCCCGGCAATTCGAAGATATAATGGCTTTAGTAAGCCAGATTCGTGCGACAGCCGCCGAACTGAAAGCCGGAAAGCCAACTCTGCTATACATCGCTAACCCCACGCTGCAAGAAGCCGCGACTTGGGTTAAGCGGCTTGCAGGCGTAGGGGAGTTGAAACAAATAGAGCAGGGAAGGGGATTACGCATTCCCAGCGCACAGTTCAACTGTTGGCTGGACGTTAGCACCGAAGCCATTGCGACCTACCGCACGTCATTGGAGCACAAGCGTAATGAAGCAGGGGAGTATGCCAAACGGCTGAACGGCCAGTTAAAAAACACTGCCTACATCAAAAAGGCACCATCTGAGCTGGTGCAACAAACCAAGGATCGCTT
>DAHUYJ010000004.1:0-283 GCA_027315225.1 Candidatus Saccharimonadota bacterium
AGCAGCAGATCTTCGACGATGTCCTGGTCCTCCTCGAACATCTGCAATTGCCGGCCGGCCAGCAACCGGCGCAGTGTGGCATTGGTGGGTTGTAATGAACTTAAGAACTCGCTGAGCTCGTCCTCGATAGTCGCAAAGTCAATGAAATCCTGGTTGGTCACGCCTTGACTGCGCAGGCGGGAACGGATGCCTTTGATCTTGCGGCTGGTCTGGCTGATGGACGAGTCGTATTGCTCGCTGACATGCGACAGAATCAGCAGAATTAGCTTGGTGCGCTGGGTAG
>DAHUYJ010000004.1:293-24569 GCA_027315225.1 Candidatus Saccharimonadota bacterium
CAAAATTTATCTTGCCCTTGAGCAGCGCGTCAGCGGCCGGCAAATGGAGTAGTGACACTGTCATAACCACTTCGGTGTCAAACATTATGAGCAGCGGTGCTGTATCCATCTCGCCGTCGGCCGTCCGGTAAGCATAACGAACGAAGATATAGCCCTGTTCGCCCTCGCGTTCCAAGCGCGGCATTTCGTCCTCGTCCAGAGCGTCTTCCAGATAGCCTTGGTCTACACCAAAGCGCTTGGCCAGTTCTTCAATCTCAGCCTGGGTTGGCGACTCGACATGAACCCAACTACCCCGCTGCGGAGTGCTTAGTTCTTTTATGGCTTGGCTGCGCAAGCTTTTGTAGAAATACTTGATCATCGGTCTAGTTCCTTGCAGATACCCTGATTATACGCGAAGCCAAGCTGTATTGCCTGGCTTCTGCACTATTTCGTGCGTGCCCACCACAGCGGCGGGCGATCCTACGGATTTTTGTTTTTGATCTGTTTGTTTCACGCGCCGCTTGCTAACGCACGACCTGTATAAAGCATAATCAACTCTGGGCTTTTGTCAAGTCCCCACTATCGTGCTTACGCTCACCGCTCCTTGGCAGGATATAAAACACCAGGATAAGGGCGAACAATACCGCGAATCCGCACATAATGCTGGGAATGCCCGCCCGGGTCGATGGCTTGACGCTGTTGGCCAGGGCTGTCGGGATCAGAAATACCAAATAGCCAATCATCAGTCCCCGTACCGTCTCCAGCTTGCGACGGGCAACTTTAGAAGCTTTGCGCATCAACTCGTTCGCCCAATTCCATCCTAGGAGCAACGCGGTCAATAGCCAGCCGTAATAGTACAGCCCGTAGGCGCCGCCAGCCCAGGGGCCCATCTGGAAAATCACATAATTACCGGTGCACTTATGGCCGATAAAAGCCGCGCGATAGGTCAGGAAGAACACGATAAAAGCCGCCATGGTGGCATAGGAAGCAACCACCAGCCGACGCCGGGGTTTGCCTGCCAGGACGTGCAGAACGTGAATGCCAAGCGGTGGCAGCGTTGTAATCATGACGAAGCCGATTCGGGACCACTGTTCGGCACTAAATCCGTAGCCGGTACAGACATGGTATTCGCTCAGCTGAAAAGCTGCCAGAGCAATCAAGGTGAACACCGCTAGGCGACCCAGAACCGTCATTTTGTAGCGCCAAACGGTATAAATAGTCAGCAGTGATTCGGTAATCAATGTCGCCAGCATTACCGGCGGCGAGAAACAATTGAACTGTACACCTTTGCCTTTGCCCATGAATCGTCCCAAGTATAGCATAAGCGAAATAAATATCCTGACATTATTCCTGTGATGGATTTAAAGCATTTTCAGGAATTCTTCTTCGTTGAGCCGGAGCGTCCCGAGCTTGGCGGCCTTAGTCAGTTTACTCTCACCGACATTGGCTCCGACCACCAGGTAATCAGTGTCTTTGCCGACAGATGTCTGGAATGTACCGCCGTGGGCACGGATCCTCTCGGCGGCTTCTTCTCGCCCCATACTCTCCAGTGTGCCGGTAACGACGAAATTTTTGCCGCTGAGTTTGCCTCCGACTTTTTTAACCGGCGTAGGTTTCACGCCAAACCGTTTGAACTTGGCCAGCAGGTGTTCGTTATGCGGTTCGCTGAACCATTCTACGATTGATTCAGCTACTACTTCGCCAACCCCGTCGACAGCTGCCAATTCATCTATTGTAGCGTCCCGCAGGGCTTGTAAGCTCCGGAAGTGGTTCGCGAGGTCGACAGCCGTCTGCACGCCTACATGGCGAATGCCCAATCCGTATATAAAACGACTGAGCGGCGGCTCTTTTTTGGACTGGATAGCAGCCACGAGTTTGCCGGAAGAAATTTTGGCGAAGCGTTCCAGTTTGATCACGTCTTCCTCGCGCAAGGTGTAGATATCGGCCTGATCCTTAACAAGTTTAGCGTCCATGAGAGCGATGACGTTCTTTTCGCCGAGACCTTCTATATCAAGCGCCGCTTTGCTAGCGAAGTGTTCGATACGCTTCCATGACCGGGACGGGCAATGCTGGTTGGGACAGCGCCAGACGGCCTCATCGACCTTACGCTTGGCCAGCTTGGTATTGCATTCGGGGCAGCGGACCGGCCATTTGTAGATTTTTTCTGAGCCGTCACGAAGCTTAGTCAGAGGTTCTATGACTTCGGGAATGATGTCGCCGGCCTTGTGGACTATCACCGTATCGCCGATACGGATATCCTTGCGTTTGATCTCGCCCTCGTTATGAAGCGTTGCCATCTGCACTGTTGTACCGGCGATTACTACCGGCTCCAGCATGGCAACCGGCGTGGCGGCGCCGGTGCGTCCTATAGAGACAAAGATATCCTTGACCTTGGTCGTCGACTGTTCGGCGGCATACTTGATGGCCACCGCGGCCCGCGGCGCCTTGCCGACTACGCCCAACCGGCGGTACAGCTGGCGGTCATTGACCTTCACGACCAGGCCGTCGGTGTTGAACGGCAAGGTCTGGCGCCTGGTTTCCCAGCGCTTGGCAAAACGCGTGACTTCTTTGACGGTCTTGAAGACGGCGGCGTCTTTGTTAGCCAGAAAGCCGAGGGCCCTCAGTGCCTGATAGGCGTACTGATTGGTCAGCACTTCGGACTCGTTATCGCGCAGTAAATCGTAAGCATGAAAATGAAGCGGACGTGAGGCGACCAGTTTAGGGTTAAGCTGGCGGATCGTGCCGGCAGCGGTGTTGCGCGGATTGGCAAACAGCGGTTGGCCGGCTTTGGCGCGACGTTCATTAAGCTTGGCAAAGTCGTCTTTGTACATAACTATTTCACCGCGAATCTCGGTACGGCCATGCATAAACGGCTCGAACTTTTTGTCATGGCGCAGCCGCAACGGGATAGAGTCAATGGTGCGTATATTGGCAGTAACATCCTCTCCGACAAATCCATCGCCCCGGGTAACGCCGCGCGACAGTACCCCGTCCTGATAGACTAACGCGCAGGCCAGCCCGTCCATTTTTATATCGGCGAAGTATTCAAGTTTGGTGCTCTCCGGCAGCAGTTTGGTAATCCTATCCTGCCAGGCTTCAACCTCAGCTTCATCAAATACATCATTGAGGCTCAGCATGCGCGAGGTATGCCCCACCTGCTTGAAACCGGGAAGCGACGCGCCGGCCACCCGCTGGGTCGGTGAATCGGGTGTGATAAGGTCGGGGTACTGTTCCTCTAGCTGCGCGAGTTCGTGCTTCAGGCTGTCGGCCGCCGCGTCGCTCATGATCGATTCATCTAGTACGTGGTAGTGGTACCGGTAGTCATTTATCAGGTCACGAAGTCTCTTAACGCGTTCAGCAGCTTGCTGCTTATTCATTAAGTAACTCCCTGTACAACGTATACATATAGGCATGTATGGCGGTCAGCGAGAACATGGTGAGTATAAAGAACGTCCACTGCGCCAATGGCGTTATCCAAATGATTATAGGCAGCATGATGATTATTGCTATGAGCAGCAACGCGATTGGCAACCAGATGATCTTGCGAACCACCGACCAGCGCCGGTAACGCACCAGCTCGCGGGCCGACCGAAGCGCCTTCAGCGGGGTCATGTCAGGAAGCGTTACGATATAGAGTGCAAACAGTGAGGAACTAAGCATATAGAACGACAGTAATGCCAGCAGCAGGAACACCACTGCCCATAACAGCTTCTCAATGGCGTGAACGGCTATACCATTAGTGATAACGGTGCTGTATAGAGATGAGCCAATGACCAGCGGCAAAAGCTGTAAGCCAATTACCAGCAGCACCAAGATGAACGGCACGAGCGGGTAAACGCCACGGTAGTACGTATCACGTATACGTATAGCGGTGTTGCCGGCCAGCACCTGTCGCAGGCTCCAGATAATCGCCAGGCTGACAACCAGCCCCAAAAACAGCTGGTAGGCGCCTGCAGTCTGACTGGAACCGTTGCCTGCCGATCCGACAAGTACTATAAAAATGCTGAGGCCGGAAGCTAGTGACCCGAGATGGCCGGTGAAAACTTGGCTTAGCTCGTGTTTGAGACTGCCAATATTGGTATTGCCGGCCAGTCCCTGGACCAGGATTAGGTTCAGCAGGCCGTACACAAGTGTAATGCCGATGAATAGGCGCTTATTGTTCCATAGGACCAGGCCGGAAGCCTTGCTCAGCTGCCAGATATTAGGCAAGCGTAAGGGGTGCTTTATACGCTTTTGCAAACGGAAAGCTTTATATTTGGAACCCTTCAAACGACGCGGTTTGACAGCTTGAACGGTTTTTTGTTTTGGCGCGGCCTTCACGGATTTCTTTGCCATAGAGGTATTATATCTTAAGAAAAATCTTTAGGTGTGGGTGTCCATGGTGCGAAGACGCTTGATGCGGTCATCAATCGGCGGGTGGGTATCGAAAAGGCTGGCCAGGCTGTGCTTTTTGAGCGGGTTTGCAAAGAATAGATGCGCTGTGGCTGTATTCTGACGGCGCGTCACGCTGCCAGTTTTCTTGATCTTCTCGAGCGCACTGGCCAGGCCTTCGGGGTAGCGCGTCGTCAGCGCCCCGGTAGCGTCGGCCAGGTATTCGCGCTGGCGCGAAACAGCCAGCTGAATGAGCGTGGCGACGATCGGTGCCAGGATGGCCGCGACAATACCCAGGATCAGAAAAAGCTGGTTGTCTTCTTCGCGGTCACCGCCACCAAACCAGGTCAGGCGCAGAATAATATCCGCCAATAGCGAGATGATCGCCGTAAGCGCGAACGCTACCATGGTGACACGTATATCATAGTTCTTGATATGGCCCAGCTCGTGGGCCAGTACGCCTTGCAGTTCATCGTCGTTCATGACGTCGAGCAGGCCGCTGGTGACGCATACCGAGGCGTGCTTGGGGTCGCGGCCGGTAGCGAAGGCATTAGGTGACGGGTCATTCATGATGAATACCTGCGGCATCGGCAAGCCGTCAGTGATAGCCAGGTTCTCAACCGTACGCCAGAGCCTGGGATTGTCGGACTTCTTGATTTCGTGGGCCTGGTTGACGGCCAGGGCCATTTTGGCACCAGCATAATATGTGAACACCGCGTAAGCGCAGGCGCCGATTAACCCACCGTAAAATACACCGGTGCCACCGCCCAGATATTTTGTAAAAATCCATATAATGGCCGCCACAAAAAGGATAAAGGCCAGCATGATGATGATGGTTTTACGTTTGTTGCCGGCTATGTCGGAATACATCAGTCGCTGTGCTCCATTTCACGATTCATATGTAACAATTTGGCAATTTAAAACTTAACTTCGACCGGGTTCTGGATTGCGGCGGCCTGCGCTTCATCAAGTTCGAAGAATTCCTTATCCCGCCTGAACCCCAACATACCGGCAAAAACATTGGTCGGGAAGACTTTGCGTTTGGTATTGAAGTCCCGGACCATACCGTTATAAAAACGGCGTGAAGCCTGGATTTTGTCCTCGGTGTCAGTCAGCTCAGCCTGCAGCTCCTGGAAGTTCTGCGTAGCCTTGAGGTCAGGATAGTTCTCGGCGACCGCGAAAAGGCTCTTCATGGTTTGCTGGAACTGGTTTTCGGCCTTGGCGGTTTCCGCTATACCCTTACCTTGGGCACTTAGGGCGTTAGTACGGGCTTTGGTGACGTCCTCGAAGACGGTCTTCTCATGACTGGCATAGCCTTTGACGGTACTAACCAGATTTGGGATCAGGTCATAACGGCGCTTGAGTTGAACAGTGATGTCGCTCCACGCCTCATCCGTACGCTGGTTTAGGCGGACCAGCCCGTTATACAGAAACCCGGCATACAACACCACTAGTACGATAACAACGATAATGATAATAAGGACTGTCATAAGGTCTCTCCTTTACAAATGCGCTGGCTCCTTAAGTATACAACATGTTAGATCCCTTATACCCTTATCCCTGGTGTATGATGGAAATAGCTTATGAAAATAATCAGACGACGTGGCGGTAAGCGACTGCTGTATGGATCGGTAATTGTTGTATTGGTTGGAATATACGGCTATTGGAGCTATGTCCGTCCGCTGCCGCCTATACTGCCAGAAGCCGCCCGCTCGACAATAACTACATCGGCGAGACCGTCAAAATTAGCGTGGCCCAGTGTTGGCCAGGCCGCAGCCGGCGTCGTTGGCAATTCCACGATTGTCACACATGGGGCACAGACTCCGGTACCAACCGCCAGTACTGCTAAACTTATTACCGCGCTTACGGTGCTGAGGGCTAAGCCCCTAGCGCCGGGCCAACCGGGACCAACCATCACGCTAGGGCCTAGTGACATGGCGATTTATAACATGTATGCAGCCGAAAACGGTTCAAGAGTGCTGGCCGTAGCCGGCGAACGGATCAGCGAATACCAAATGCTGGAGGCCATGTTGCTACCCTCAGCCGACAATATGGCTGACAGCCTGGCGACCTGGGCCTTCGGTTCCCTGGGAGCTTATGCAAAAGCTGCGGAAAGCTATCTGGCCCAGCATGGCTTACAACACACATATATCGGTACAGACGCTAGCGGCTTTAAACCGGACACCACCAGTACTGCCCATGACTTGGTGCAGCTAGGCGAGCTAACCATGCAGAACCCGGTGCTGCGACAGATTGTCGGCGAAAGTACCGCCAGCGGCATTCCCGTCGTTAATACCATCAAGAACGTAAATTTCCTGCTTGGAACCGACAATATTATAGGTGTTAAGACCGGTAACACCAATCAGGCCGGCGGCGTATTTATCGCCGCTGCCCAAGTAGCCGTCGGGGGCAAACCGGCTACGGTCGTGACTGCCCTGGCCAGCGCGCCAACGCTGTTCACAGCGCTTAAGTACAGTTTGCCGCTTATTACGAGCGCCCGAAGTGACTTCCATTCTGTTTCCGTGGCCAAGACAGGAGAAACGATGGGCCGCTATAGGCTGCCATGGGGCGGCAGCGTAGCGGCTGTCGTAGGGCAAAACCTGGAATTTGTAGCCTGGGATTCTCAGACTGCCCAGGCAAATGCCAAGCTTAAGCCAGCGTCGGCGAACTCACGTCGAGGCGCGGTCGTAGGGCACCTGACCCTGCCATCATCAGCCTTATCCGGCCGCCAATCCGCCCCAATCAAGCTGCAAACCTCTTTCGCCAAGCCGTCGCCCTGGTGGCGCCTGACGCACCCGTTTAATTAAGCGGCTGCGGTGGCCCGGTCCACAAACCAGAGCAGTTCGCCACTCTCTGGGCATACCATACCGGCCGGCGTTGTCGTCTGCTCAGATGAATGCTCCAGGTCACGTCGCACCTTTTGGAACGCCTCAGCCTTATCTGCGCCGGCGGCCATGAACAGCACCCGCCGCGCGGCGTTAATCAGCGGAAGCGTAAACGTTACGCGGTCAACGGGAGGCGGCAAAACGCCTGGCTTGGAGGCAACTACTAGTCTATAGGTCTCTTCAAGCGCCGGTTTGCCCGGGAACAACGAAGCCGTGTGGGCATCCGAGCCCATGCCCAGGAGAATAAGGTCAAAGGCCGGCCGTTTGCCGGATCCTGCATTAAAATAGCGATGTATTTCATCTTCGTAACGACGGGCCGCTTGTTCCGCGCTCGGCTCTTCTACCGGCACGGCGTGGATCTGTCCAGGATCAATGGATAATTCATTAAGTAGGGTCTCGTTGGCCAGCTTCTGGTTGCTGCGGCCGTCATCGTGCGGCACGTAACGCTCGTCACTCATAAAAAACTGCCACTTAGACCACTCCGCGTCCCGGCCCGCCAGCAATGCATAAAGTTTGCGCGGCGTCGAGCCGCCAGCCAGCGCGATGCTGAACGTTCCGTGGTCTTTTATGCTCTGGCGGGCCGCCTCCAACACATACTCCGCGGCAGCAGCGGCCAGTTCGTCTGTATTACCGAAGGCCTTGATGTTATTCATTAAGACAATACCTCAAGCGTGTAAGTATCCAGGGTCTTGATTGACTTTTGCGACTATTTGGTCGACTATTTGCTCCGTGGTTTGAGCAGCATCTATTGTAGTGTAACCGAATTGCCTACACATTTCTTCCCACTTTTTAGCAAAGGCCAGACTGTATTCACGCTGATGCGATAACTTCCCCCAGTCATTATTAGTTCTTGCGGCTAACCTTTGGTTGCGTGTGTCTTCGTCGAGAATTAGGGCAAACACGCCGGAGAATAAGTCATTCAGCTCGGCTTCGTTCTCAGGGTCACCGCATATAAAAACAATCTCACCCCCGGATCGGGCCGCCAGGCCTTCCACTGTCTCACGTGCGATGTCCCGCGAATGTGCACGCAAAAAGTCCGGCGTACAATCTTCGATGCTTGCTTCTACCGGCAAGCCGTCACGTCCGTACCACTTGGCTAAACCGTCCTCATCACCGTCGTAGGCCTCATAACCTCTGGCCTGCAGCTCACGTCTGACTGTGGACTTGCCCGCTCCGGGTAAACCTGTAACTAGAAATAGCTTCATGGGTATCTACTGGTGGGTGATGAGGGATTCGAACCCCCGACCCCCTCGGTGTAAACGAGGTGCTCTAGCCAGCTGAGCTAATCACCCTGGGGTTTTGTTGATCTGGTGGGGACGAAAGGACTTGAACCTTCACAGGATTGCTCCCACTACCACCTCAAGGTAGCGCGTCTACCAATTCCGCCACGTCCCCGCGAAACCATCATATCGTATCTGTTTTGGCCGAAAAACTCAAGCTCTTCGATAGCTGTGGCTGTGCTTGGGCTTGGATTTGGACCTCGATTTGCGCTTGGGTTTTGGAACTAGGGTCCGGCGTTCGGCCATAGAGGTCAGGCCGCGGATAGCTACGATAGCCCAAACTGCATTTAGAATTACCGTGTAATAGACGTGGTAGTGAAGCTGATAGATAACTACTAACACCGCACCAGCCAGGTTATCAAGTTCGTAGAAGAGTGACCTGCCCGACCAGCGGCCAATGCTGGTACGATAAAACCCGAACAGGATCAGTAATGAACCAACGACGCCCATTGCATCATAAAAATCTTTTATGCCCATGTGTGCTATCTGTTTTTATTGGTTTTATGATTGTGGGAGATGGGTGTAGATGTGTTCCAGATTATAGTCGGTTCTGACTATAGCCTTGATATCATCTAACGAACTGCCGAATTTGACGCCCGGATTAAGCGTACCGTATGGGTCAAAGATTTGCTTGACCTTTTGCAATAGCGCGTAGAGTTCCGATCCGTACATGAACTCCAGGTACGGCGTGCGCAGGCGGCCATCTCCCGATTCGGCGCTGATGGTGCCGTTCAAATTAATGACTAATTTGTTATGCTCGCCCATCAGCCGGAAGGCCTTTTGCCGATCACCAACCTGCCCTAAGTTGAGCTGGGGCTGCACGTGGAGATTGGCGTCTCCGGCGTGGCCCCAAACGGCCGGCTTGAGGTTGTTGGCCTCCATTAAACTATACAGCCCTTCCAGATACTCGCGCAACCGGTCGACCGGTACCGCGCTGTCAAACAGCGGCACAGCATGCAACAGGCCGGCATTGTGAGCCAACAGCGAACTGGTTGCCTGACGCACTTTCCAAAACAGCAGTTCCTGCTCCGGTTCATCAGTAACCTGATAGTCTTTGGCGGTCTTGTCCAGGATTTTTTGAGTCTTCTTGATAAGTTTTTTGATACGTCGTTCGGCACTGTCAAATTCCACAAGCAGAGTCACCAGCGGGAACGGCGGAGCGATAATATCCTTGAGCTGGTTAGGATTGAGCTCATGGACCTGTTGCAGGAGGTTGCCATCTACCATCTCCATGGCGCTGGGCATTTCCGGTAATCCGCGCAGCTCCAGAACGGCTTGTTGAAAATGCTCAAGACTATCGAAGCTGGCCATGATTAGAGTAGTTTGCGAATTATAGGGCTCGGTGCCCAGTGTAGCCTCCGTAATAATGCCGAGTGTTCCCTGGCTGCCCACTATAAGCGGCGTCAGGTCGAAAGAACCGTCTTTACGTTTAATATCTGTCAAGCAGTAACCGGCGCTGTCCATAGTGACATTGCGCGGCAACTGCTCTATAAGCTCATGTTGCTCTTCCAGCAGAGTATCGATGGAACGATATATCTCACCTTCGAACGTGGCCAGGCCGAGCTTTTTGCTCAGCTCGCGCTTACTTAGGCGGCCGGTCTCGACGACTTCACCATTAGCCAAAACAATGCGCAGGCTTTTTACGTAATCCCGGGTGCTGCCATATTTAATCGATTTTTCGCCAGAAATGTTGTTGGAGACAGCGCCACCGATCGTCGAATACTCCAACGAGGCTGGGTATGGCGGCAAAAAGCGGCCGTGGGTATGCAGGGCTTGCTGCAATTTGCCGTAGTTAATGCCTGGCTCTACGGTAACCGTGCCGGTCTTGGTATCCAGCTCCAGGATGCGGTTCATGTGGGCCGGAAACACCAGAATAATACCACTGCCTATAGCCGCCCCGCTATGGTTGGAGCCTGATCCACGCGGCGTTACCGGTATAACCCGGCCGCGTTCTGCCAGTTGCCAACTAAAGCGCGCCGCTTTTCTAACATCGTTTTCATTCTTGGGGTAGGCGACCAGGGCGGGCGCCGTTTGCAGGATACTGCCATCAGTAGCAAAATACAGGCGGGCATCGGTTCCAGACATTACTTCGCCCACCAGATGTTCCTGCAAATAATGCGCAACTTTACTCATCGGTTCCCCTTACCCTCATCAGAACATAGCATAGTTGTATAGCAGTTATGATAGCATACCCGCCAACTGTTTGCCCGCTATTGAAATTACAAAAAGCCCATAGGACCAACTCACCGATGTCACTGGTGGGGATGAGAGGACTTGAACCTCCACGAGCGTAAAGCTCACTAGCTCCTGAAGCTAGCGCGTCTACCAATTCCGCCACATCCCCTTGGAGAGCCTACAGGCCATCATATCGTATCTGTTTCGGCTGAAAAACTCAAGCTTTCAGTTAGTAACTTTAACTTCGCGGATTTCCCAGTTTTGAACATTGTCGAACCGACCCGTTACCGTATTTATAGCATGGCTGTTCAGACCAGCCACCGGACCGTTGGTCAAGTAAAGCAAGCGGGGCTGATAGAGCCCGAGTGCCGGAGCATCCTGCTGCCAGGCTTTCAGGAAAGGCTTGTATTTGACAACCCGTAGCAGCGGGTCAAGGCGCGTGCGGCCGGCTTCCAGTGAATTGTCGGCAGTCGGGTTACTCCACTCTGATAGGTTCAGGCGATTGGCAGAACGTATATCGGCCTGGGAGCTGTCCCAATACACGAATACGTCAGGATCAACCCCAATAGATATGCCGTACAGGACCGCGTCGTAATTATGGTATGACAGAGTATTCTGGAAATCAGTGGCGTCTTGGAGCTGTATGTTTACCTTAGCACCTAGTGCCCGCCAATCCTGTTGCAGTTCACTAGTGACCATATGATACTCCGGCGTATCAGAGGCACTGAGCGTAAACGACAACTGTTGGCCGTTTTTGCTACGTATACCGTACTTTCCGGCCGTCCAACCGTCGGCATCCAGCAATTTCTTGGCAGTCGCCAAATTAAAACCGGCTTGGGCATACGACGGATCATAACCTAATTGGCCTATTAGCAGCGGCTCCTTCACAGCTCTCGTCAAATATCCGAGATGGCTAATGATACGCGGCACGTTGGCAGCTTGTACCAATGCCTGCCGTACCTGGGTATCAGCCAGAACGCCGGATGAGGTTTTGAAGAACACCATGTTCGCAGCGCGGAGTAACAGGCTATGTTGGATGACGGACTTATTTTTCGATACCTTGGCAGGTACGCTCCTCAGGCCCTCAACCGCGGTCAGCTGGCCGTCCTCAAAGGCCTGTGCCAATTGTGTCCGGCTGGCAAAAACCTCGACTACAAACTTCTGCAATTTCGGATCGCCGCCTTGATAGCCGGCAAACGGGGTCAAAGCTATTTGTTCCACAGAAGTAGCCGGATCGCTGGCTCCCACAACTTGCACGGCCTGCCAGGAAAACGGTCCAGCACCGACCGGATCAACCGTATTGAAATTGGCTGAGCGCATACCGGCAGGTTGGATCCTGGCCAGCAGATGCTTTGGCACAATACCGTTCGTGAGATCGTATGGAAAAGAGGCCAGCTGGTCTGGAAGCTTGAAAACGACGGTGCGCGGGTTTGGCGCCGTAACGGTCACACCCTGCCAGCTGCTGCGCAAAGGAGACTGGGCATCAGGATTCTGAATCAAACTATACGTAAAGGCTACATCCGCGCTAGTCAACGGACGGCCATCCTGCCATTTAAGATGAGGCTTCAAGTACACGGTGTATGTCGTGCCACGCGTATCAACACTGTAGCTACGGGCCAAATCACCGACTAGTTTGCCTTCACCGTCATATGCAAAAAGGCCGGCAAAAATGAGGTGTGATACCGTTGCGTTAGCATCACTTGTAGCATAAAGCGGGTTGGCATTCGTGAACCGTCCCAGGACGCCCTCGTCATAAATACCGCCTGGCACTGGGCGCAAGGTCTGATAATATCCGCTGAGAGACAGGCCCTGCACAATAACACCGCCTATCAACAAGGTCAACAGGCTTACCCATGTGATCAAGAAACGCCTGACCGGCCGGAGACGCCCGAAACGCCCGAAGAGGTGCCGTTCAATATGCTCTTCGGCCTGTGCGCCAAAGCCTTCAACCTGGCGTTGGCCCTTGCGAATACGCCGCCTGAAGCGCAGTCGGATGAGTCGCGTCCGCATCAGTCTCTATCGATAACCTTATTTGATAAGTGCGCTCAGCATTAATGACAAGCTAAAAACCAAGGCGCAGATTATAGTAAGTTGAAAGATGGTTTTGTCCGTGCCGCGCCGCGTGGTGTTGACTTCCCCGGCGCCTCCAAGTCCGGCACCCAGACTTGCGCCCCGGGTTTGCACCAGAATCAAGAGCGTCATAAGCAACATCGAGCCGAGCATCAGGTAATTATAAATACTCATGTTTTAATATCCTCCAGGATGGCTGTTACCAGATAGTTTACCAGTCCTATGACCATGCCTGCAAACACTGCCGCCCAAAAGTTGGTAACATGCAGAGAAGTATAGAGCTTGCTGGCTATAAAAACGGTTAGACCGTTAATGATTACCATGAACAGGCCAAGCGTCAAGACAAGAGCCGGCAATGAAAAGATTACCAATACGGGCTTTATGACAATGTTGATGATGGCCAGCACCAGTCCCGCGATGATAATGACACGGAGTTCACTGTTGTAGGTTATGCTGGTGCTTAAGAACCCGGCTGCAATCCATAATCCCAGGCTGCACACCAACCAGCGCGTCAAAAAACGATACAGCGGTTTATTCATAAGCGTCGTATCCATTGTACAGGATTTGGCACGAACGCATAGCTGATCCGTTACCGTGAGAGCTCCCTCGGCAACTTGTTGCTCAGGATCTTTATACCCCGTTTAGTGATCAGCACGTCGTCTTCGATTCGTACACCCAGGCTTTCTTTAGGAATGTAAATACCTGGCTCGACGGTTAGAACGACCCCTGGCTCCAGAGGCCGGTCATAATCGCCGATGTCGTGGACGTTAAGACCCAAGAAGTGCGACGTAGAGTGCGGATAAAAGGCCCTGACAGCTTCGTGCGAAATGGTTTTTATAAGCCCCAGTTCCCGAAGCTTTTCACCCATATACTGCTCAATCTGCTGTTCGTAATCTTTTATAAGCACACCCGGCTTCAGCAGCCCGAACGCAAATTGCTGCACATCAAGCACGGCGGCATGTACGGCCTGTTGCCGGCGCGAAGGGCTTTTGAGGCTAACCGTCCTGGTAAGGTCAGCGGCATAGTGTTCGACATCGGCGCCGACGTCAACAATAACCAGCTCGTCGGCGGCCAGCGCGCCGTTGTTGGTCACGTTGTGCAGCGTACAGGCCCGTGAGCCGCCTGCTACAATAGGTTCAAAGGCGTGGCCTCGCGCTCCGCGCCACCGGAACCCCTTGTTCAGTTCGGCTTCCAGCTGGTATTCATAGGAATAACGCTGCAATTTAGTCGGCCGTAGCGCTTCTTTCATAGCACTAATGGTAATGTCTATAGCCCCCTGGATGGCCGCCAACTCCGCGGGCTGCTTGACCATTCTCAAACGAGCCAAGTGCAGTGATAAATCCAATAGTTCCAACTCAGGTTTAATTACTTTTAACCGCTGCACCAAGGCCGCCCGGGCCGGGTTCGTATACAAGCCGTGCGCTTCAATATACGCTGGTGAAGCAGCCAAGGTGGCAACATGCTTAACTTTCTTTATCCTGCCGGTAAGCTGTTTCCAGCCCTCATCGCTGCCATAAATGGCTTGAACGCCGGATCGGCGCCGTAAACCATCGGCGTCAATCGCCCCGTCGAATGCTTCCCGGCTGGCACTCCGGCCGGGCACGACAAGATATTCTTTGTCGCGTTCCATAACCAGCAGGATGTCCGGATCATCAATTCCTGTCAGATACCAGAAGCTAGCGTCCTGCGAGAACGCATAGGTACTGTCGCTGCCGCGTTGCATTAGACCATTAGCAGCCAAAACTATAGGTGCAGTCCCTGTGAACAGTTCACGCAAACGACGCCGGTTGTCTGCGAAAAATTCGCTTGTAAACCTTGATTCCATGATTAATCATCCAGTATAGCAAATTTTGTGCTATATCCGGCCTATCCGCTCGTTCAGCACCCTCGCTTTGGCCGGTCCTATTACTTCACCCAGCTTGTCCTCGCCAGCCTCGGTAATGCCGCGTAGGGAGCCGAAGGCCCGAAGCAACTTTTTGCGGGTAGCCGGACCGATGCCCGGAATACCGTCAAGCGAGCTGGCAGTCTGGCGCTTGACCTTCAACACGCTGTGATAACTGACAGCGAAGCGATGGGATTCGTCACGAATGCGTTGTAACAGCTTCACGAGATTAGTATTATGCGGCACATTTACCAGGATAAAGTCGTCGCTTTCAGATGAAAAGCCACCCAGTTTATTCAAGCTTGACTTGTTAAGCTTCACGCGTGATTTAGTTTTATGGATGACTATTTGCTCCTCGCGCTTGGCCAGGCCAATAAGTGGAATCGGCAAACAATCCTGCTCCTCTCGAGCCCTAATAGCGGCATCCAACTGTCCCTTGCCGCCGTCAATCAACATCAGGTCAGGAATACCCCAGCTTTTTATATGCCGGATGTCCAACCTACGCTTAATGGTTTCGTGCATATTGAAAAAGTCGTCGTTACGATCGCGGCGGATCTTGAATTTGCGGTATTGCGCCTTGTCGCTGACGCCGTTAGTGAAAACTACCATGCTGGCTACCACGTCACTGCCTTGCTGATGGCTGATGTCATAGCCTTCTATGCGCCGCGGAAATGCAGGTATACTTAACAAGTTAACTAATTCGCTCAAGGCATGGTCTTTACTAATATCAAGAAACTCTTTGTCGCTAAAAACAACCTGGCGGTCAAAGCCTCTAAGAACCAGCAATTGGTCTCGGAGCTGGCCGGCTTTTTCGAACTCCGCGGCCTTGGAGGCCCGTTTCATGTCACGCTCCAACCCGTGTTCAATTCTTTTACGTCTGCCTTGGATAACTGCTATCAACTTACGCAAATCCGCCCGGTAATCTTCCAGGCTGGTTTTTCCTTCTTCCAGGCCGGGGTCCAAGCCCAGGTGATAATGCAGGGTGGCGCGTTTTTGCCCCGGGATGTGCCGAGATGCAAAAGGAAAAGCCCGGCGCAACAGCTTCAGCGACTGCCGCACGGCATGCGTACTGGAGTAAGGGCCAAAATAGCGCGCCCCGTCGTCAAGCGGCCGCCTTGTCGTGCTGACTGTGGGATAGGCGCTATCATAATCAATGCGTATGTAGCTCATGGCTTTATCGTCCCGTAACAAGACGTTATAGCGCGGCATGTACCGCCGGATCATTTCGGCTTCTAAGAATAGCGCTTCCAGCTCGCTGTCGACTACCATCCAATCAATGTCGGCTATATCTGCTACCAGGACTTGTGTCTTGGGGTCCTGATACCGGGAATTCTGGAAATATTGCCGCACCCGATTGCGCAAATTGGCTGCTTTGCCTACATAAATAATTTCGCCCGCTATATTCTTGTGAAAATACACGCCGGGTGTCTTGGGCAGTTGTGTAAGTTTCTTCTCCAAAGCAGCATCCATAGATATATTCTACCGGATTTTATCACCTGGATGGGGGTCAGCCTTGCTTGACGTACAGAGCGATCACCAGAACCAGCAAGACAATTATCAAACCAATCAGGCCGATATTCATAACCCGGCGGCGAAACTGGCGCTTATGGGCCTGGTTGATTTCCTGAATTATGTCGGCTTTGGCCGACCCGGTCTTTTGCCTCTGTTGCCGGACACTTTCTCCGTCCTCATCAGCGTCGATTGCAACACGTTTTAACAGTTCGTCCAGGGCGGCCTTGCCGCTATCGTTCGAGCCGCCACCGTCTACACCATTGTCGGATGGTTGCGCAAGGTTCAGGTCGCGCATTTGGGGGTCGCGCTCAAAATCTATTTCGTGTTCGACAATCTCATGGCGCAGAGCAGCCCTGAGGTCGCCATCGTGCATATACTCGGCCACAAGACGGCGCAACCCGTGCTCACCAATTAAATGGGTCTCGTATATCTGTCGCAAGGTGCTACTGTTAACCTTTATCCTCTCGCTTAACTCCAATAGTTCAGCCCGATCCAACGTTTCGATATGCTTTTCAGAAC
The DNA here is from genome assembly GCA_027315225.1 of Candidatus Saccharimonadota bacterium. Classification (GTDB taxonomy): domain Bacteria; phylum Patescibacteriota; class Saccharimonadia; order Saccharimonadales; family UBA4665; genus DAHUYJ01. The sequence goes on from DAHUYJ010000004.1 coordinate 16,967, forward strand.
TCAAACCTGCGGTCTTCTCTTGGCCGGTTTCAGCTGCAGATACCAAAACGGAGCCGATGTGTTCCGGCGCCGGTGATGTGCCGTGCAAGTGGCTTGCTTCCAGGCCTGCACGGCGGCGCTTCTTGGACTTGTTCGACTTTTCTTTGTCGGACCTACTGGAATGGTCTCCTTCGACTAGTGGAGTGTCTGGCGGCGTACTTTCCATAATCTTTGCAGAGTAGTCAGCGACTTATGTATTTGCATCAACAGATAATCTAGTATACGATGAGGTGTATCATTTAGCAATGTCACGCCAACGTGATTGGCAGTGATATAAATCGGAGGCGGCCACAATGTACATTGTTTCAAAACTGTTGCTTGGTGTTACTGCCGCTCCTATGGGCTAATTCTCGAACGCGACAAAACGTCCCCGCCCCTATTACTCACTAACCCACTACCAATTTAACCAGCCGCGCTGCAGGAGGCAGCGTACCATGAAAACCAGCCAGGACAAACCGACGATTGCGCCAACGCTAAAGCTTATTTGGCGTTTTACCAGGCCTTATCCCTTTCTCTTTTGGTACGGCACCCTTGGTGCAATACTGGGCGTTCTCTCGGACAGTATCGTGCCTCAGTTCATCATTGCCGAGGCGTTTAACCGTTTGCAGCAGTTGTATGCCGGCCACCAGGCTATAACGTTCCACAGCATTGAACCTTACTTCATTGCGTATAGCGTCATGGCGGTGTTGGCTCTGGTTATCTGGCAGACACAGGCTATGTCGGTTTGGCGTTACGAGATTCAGGCCATGCGCAGAATCACCGAATATATCTTCCGCCACTTAGAACATATGGACAGTAAGTTCCATGCAGACCGGTTTGGAGGCGCTTTAGTCTCCCAGACGACCAAATTCGTACGGGCCTATGAGGTACTAGTGGACACGTTTAACTGGAGCATAGTGACCGGGGTTACGGCGTTTCTGGCATCGTTGGTAGTTCTCTTATTTGTTAACCCTTTGTACGCCCTGATCTTTACTGGGGTTTGTATTGTCTACTTCTCGATTATATATCGGCTCATGCAGCGTCAGTTATTCTTTAACAGCCGCCTTTCCCACAGCGAAAGCGAAACAACAGCTAAGCTGGCGGATGCTATTACCAACGTGACCACCATCAGAGCCTTTGCGGGAGAGGCCACAGAGACTCGCCTGTTTGGCAAGCAGACAGCACAAAAGACCCGGCACCACTGGAAGTTAATGAATACTCAAATGAGAAACGAGTCTATCAGCCGCAGCGGTATCATGGTCGTAAAGATTATGGCCTTTGGTATTGGCATGGTTGGTGTTGTCACTCTCCATACCCCGATCGGCGCATTATACCTTACGCTTACCTACACGTTGTCCCTGGCCGACCGCTTGTGGCAATTCATGTTTATTATCAGGAACATCAACCGTTCACTTGGCGATGCCGCTGATATGACGGAGATCCTTCAATTGCAGACTGCCGTTAAAGACCCGGACGCTCCTGAGCCAGTGCATATACATCGCGGAGAGATCGAGTTTAAAGAGGTCGGCTTTTGCTACGAGAAAGAAAATAAACCGCTCTTTGCTGATCTGAATCTCAAGATCAAGCCTGGCGAGCAGATTGGCCTGGTCGGCCATTCAGGTGGCGGTAAGAGCAGTTTGGTGCAACTACTGTCCCGGTTCATGGATATAGATTCGGGCGCCATCCTTATAGACGGGCAGGACATTACGCATATTAGGCAGCGCGATTTGCGCAAGCACATCGCCTATGTGCCGCAAGACCCCTTGCTGTTTCATCGCAGCCTCATGGAGAATATACGCTACGGGGATCCGCAGGCAGATGATGAAGCGGTCATAGCCGTCGCCAAGATGGCTCATGCCCATGAGTTCATAAACCACCTGCCCGAGGGGTATAACACCTTGGTTGGTGAAAGAGGGGTGAAATTGAGCGGCGGCCAGCGGCAACGTGTAGCTATTGCCCGGGCTATGCTCAAGAACGCGCCGATATTGGTGCTGGACGAGGCGACTTCTGCCCTCGACAGCGAGAGTGAGCGGCTGATCCAGGACGCGCTTTGGAAACTAATGGAAGGGCGTACGGCTATTGTGATCGCCCACCGCCTGAGTACTATTCAACGCATGGATCGTATCATCGTGCTGGAGGGCGGCCGTATTGTCGAAGCAGGATCCCATCGGGAGCTGCTGCATAACGGTGGCACCTATGCCAAGCTTTGGGCCCACCAGGCGGGCGGCTTTATGGAGGATGAAGAGTAGCTCAAGCTTCGGTTTTACTTTGTTGACGATTTCGGACTTGTTGCCATTCCCGGTAGATCAACCAGATGATCACCGCGTCAAGAACAGACAGGAAAGCCATGCCGAACGAAGGCCCGGTAATGAGCAAATATAGCTGATATATCAAGAATAATCCCAGGATAACGAGTGCCCAGGGGTACGCCCACAATTTGTTAAGCAACAGGCACGTTACTAATACGACCTTGACGAGGCCATGCGTCAGCAAAAAGGCAGCCGCGAAGTAGTTGTGGCTATGCGCCAGATGCTGGCCAAGCTTTAATATGTGCGTGGCGATAAAATCATGGGGATCTTCGCTCAGCTCATGCTGTGTCAGCCAATGCACTATGCCGGTTACCGCTCCAGGGCTTAGTGTCAGTACAAGCGCGCCGCCTATAAGCTCCAGTACGCCATCGATGCCCTTGATGACAATACCTATTTCGTAAGCTTTGTCCAGCAGCGTTTGTGGACGAAAGAGCGACATTGTACTACCCCGCCCTGCCCTACTCGGGTTTGGCTTCTTCGGCCGGTTTGCCAGAATCTGTTGACGCTGACGCGCCACCTTCTGTCTGCTCAGCTGCGGGTTCACTCTCTGCTTCGCCTTCTTCAGCCTCTTCGGCTTCGCCGGCAGCGGCTTCGTTGGCGGCAGCCAGGGCACTTGGCTCATACACTGTCGCGATGGCGTGGCCGGCCTCGGTTTCTACTTCTACGCCGTCGGGTATCATCAAGTCAGCAACACTGACGTGGTCGCCGATTTCGATAAGCTTTTCGGCATTGTACTCCAAGAAGTCCGGCAGCTTGCTGGGTACGGCCTTAACGTGTACGGCCTCCAGCTGGGTCAGTACGATCAGGCCGTTACGCTCGGCCGGGCTGGACTCATTATCTTCGTCATAATGTGGTCGTACCGGAATTTCGGCATCAACCTTCTGGTTCTTGTCGACTGCATTGAAAACAATATGGGTGAGCTGGTGCTTTTTGGGGTCGAATTCGGCAGTTTTAATTAGTGCGGTGAAGGTCTGGTCGCCAGCCCGCAGCTCTACCGGATGGTGTTTACCGGCCTGCTGCCAAACTCTCAGCATCGGCAAGTACTCTCCCTGCACTATGAGGGAGTCCTTGCCGTGGTCGTGAATGACAGCCGGCACGTGGCCGTCCCGGCGCAGTTGCCTTACGGCCTTACCGGTTACTTTTCTGGGTTCTACGGTCAAACTAATAGAATCGTGTGGCACAGCTTCAAATACCTTTTTAGTGGATTGTATTATAACAGATAAAGCAGCTGCTCCCAAGAGAATTTTGCAGATAGTGCTTTTCTTTGTCCACTGACATTTGTGCGGTAAGCTTTATGGGTATGTTTGACGTTACGCACCTCGTCCAAGCCGGCGGCCTGGCTTTAATTACCGCGCTAATCTTTGGCGAGTCGGGGATGTTTATCGGCTTCTTCTTCCCAGGCGATACATTGCTGCTGACAGCCGGAATTTTTGCCGGCCAGGGCAAGCTCTCGTTGGCCGCTATTTTGGTGTTGGCGAGCCTGGCGGCTATAGCAGGAGATAATGTCGGATACCATATAGGTAAACGCTATGGCCGGCGATTATTTCGCAAACCCGATGGTATAGTTTTTCGTCAGCAATACGTGCACCAGGCCGAAGTTTTTTATGAAAAATATGGCAGCAAAACCATGCTGTTTGCGCATTTCATACCGGTTGTCCGTACCTTTGCTCCGGCTGTTGCGGGCGTAGCTAGGATGCAATACAGCAAGTTCTTCATTTTTGACGCCATCGGCGATACTGCCTGGGCCGTAGCCGTAACACTGGTCGGGTATTGGTTCGGGACTAAAATCCCGAATGTCGACCACTACATACTGCTGGCCGTGGCGGCCGCTATGATATTTACGCTGGGCCCGACAATTTACCACCTTGTCAAAGTACTTCTGGCAAAGCGCCGAACTACAGGGCCGCCTGAAGCAGACTAGTCAATTTCCTGGAGGTATTCCGGGGGGAAGACGAAACTTTCTATGTTCTTCTGCCATTTGTTCGTATATTTCATGCTCGCGCTGCAGTTGTTGAGGGCCCAGCGTAACCGGCACCAGTGCCCTAAGCACGTCTACTAATATTCCGCGGGCTTTTTGGGGCACCCTGAAATCCTGATCGTACTCTTCTAACAGCGTAACTTCAGCCAGAGCTTTGAGAGAGAAAGCTTCTTCTATGATCCTTTGGTCTATATCCCGTTGTTGGACTTGAGTCCTATAAAAGAAAATTGCATCAGTGATAGCATCAACGCTGCCTTTTAAAGCTATTGACGGCCAGTCCGGCCTGGGAAGATCGGTGAGGTCATAGACGCCCTCGGCCTGTTTTAGGGGCCTTGTCTCAACGTCATGCTGTTCCAGCTTGGCAAACAGTTCCTCCCTGATGGCTTGCTTTGCCTTTCTTTCTTCTTCCAGCTCCGACAACATGCCTAACTCGCCCTCTATATCATCACTGCCTGCGCTTGAAGCACCAGGTTGTGGAAATTCTTCCCCATTTATGCGACCATTATTATCCCCTGCCATAATAAGCAGTATGGGATCATTGCGGCATTCTTGCAATGCCCCATGTCATAATTACCTGTTGGGTTTTCAGAGCAGCTCTTTGAGGAATTGGCCAGTGTAGCTGCTCTTGGTTTTAGCAACCTGTTCCGGAGTGCCTTGCGCTACGATCTGGCCGCCGGCGTCGCCGCCTTCAGGACCCATGTCGATAATCCAGTCTGCGTTCTTAATAACGTCCAGGTTGTGCTCGATAACGACCATACTGTTGCCGGCGTCAACCAGCGCGTGCAGGACATGCAGCAGTTTGTCAATGTCGGCCATGTGCAAGCCGGTTGTCGGTTCGTCCAGGATGTAGAGCGTACGGCCTGTCGGACGGCGGCTCAGTTCGGTACTAAGCTTGATGCGCTGGGCTTCGCCTCCGCTAAGTGTCGTGGCCGGTTGGCCCAGTCTGATGTACCCGAGACCGACGTCTACGAGCGTTTGAAGCTTTCGGGCAATGGCCGGAATGTTGGCAAAAAATTCCAGGGCTTGCTCGCATGTCATGTCCAGGACGTCGCTGATGGTCTTGCCCTTGTAATGAATCTCCAGCGCCTCGCGGTTATAGCGCTTGCCGTGACAGACTTCGCACGGCACGTATACGTCCGGCAAGAAGTGCATCTCGATCTTAATAATGCCGTCGCCGGCACAGTTTTCGCAGCGTCCGCCCTTGACGTTGAAGCTGAACCGCCCGGGAGTGTAGCCCCGCAATTTGGCCTCTGGCATCTGGGCAAATAGTTCACGAATCGGGGTGAACAATCCTGTATATGTGGCAGGGTTGCTGCGCGGCGTACGGCCAATCGGCGACTGGTCAATAATAATAGCCTTATCAAGCTGCTTAATGCCCTCAACCTCATCGTGGCGACCCGGCACCGTACCGGCGCGGTGCAACCGGGCGAGCAATTCCTTGGCCAGAATGTCATTAATCAGGCTGGACTTGCCGGAGCCGCTGACACCACTGACCACCACCAGTTTGCCGAGCGGAATAGTGACATTGAGATTGTCCAGGTTATTTTCTCGGGCTCCCTTTATAACTAGTGATTTGCCATTGCCTGGCCGGCGTTTGGAAGGAACGGCGATGGACTGTTTGCCTGACAGGTATTGTGCCGTGATACTGTCCTTAACTTTTGATACATTGTCCGGCGATCCCTCGGCCACAACCCGGCCGCCATGAATACCGGCGCCAGGCCCGATGTCCAGCAGGTGGTCGGCGGTGCGGATGGTTTCCTCGTCATGTTCGACGACGATGACAGTGTTCCCAAGATCACGCAGGTGCCGCAACGTTTTGAGGAGACGTTTGTTGTCCCGCTGGTGCAAGCCGATGCTTGGCTCATCCAGGACATACAGAACCCCCATAAGCCCGGAACCGATTTGGGTTGCCAGGCGAATGCGCTGGGCTTCGCCGCCGCTTAATGTCGTAGCGCCGCGCAGCAAGTTGAGGTAATTCAGGCCTACGTCCTGCAGGAATTGCAGCCGGGCTATGATTTCTTTGAGGATTAGCGCCGCGATCTTGGTCTCTTTGTCGTTCAGTTTCAGGCTCTTGAACCACTGCAGAGCATCGTCAATCGATAACGAACATATGTCCATAATTGATCTGCCATTTACCGTAATGGCCAGCACCTCCGGCTTCAGGCGCAAGCCTTGGCAGGCATGGCAGGGCTTTTCCTGCATGAAACGTTCGATGTCGCGGCGGACAAAGTCACTGTCAGTCTCTTTGTGGCGGCGCTCCAGGTTCGGTACGACGCCTTCGTAGGTAGTATCAAAGGCCCGTCCCTGCCCCAGGCCGACCCGGAACGTTTCTTTGCCCGTACCGTACATGATGAGTTTGAGCTGTTCTGGCGTAAGCTCACTGGTCGGTACGTGCAGGCTGAAGTTATATTTGTCAGCTACGGCCTGCAGCTTTTTCATGTACCAGTTATCGACGTTGATACGGTTGTACGGGCGGATGGCACCCTCGGCAATGGTCAGCCGGCCATTCGGGATGACCAGCTCCGGATCAACTTCCAGTCGCGAGCCAAGGCCGGTGCAAACCGGACAAGCACCGTGGGGGCTATTGAAGCTGAAGGTGCGTGGCTCCAGCTCGGGAATTGCGACTTCGGGATGTTGTGGGCAGGCATACATCAGGCTGTAACTCCAAGTCTCGTCAGCATCGGCATCAAGGATAACGACCCTGCCCTCGGCTACGTCAAGCGCTTGTTCGACAGACTGCACCAGCCGCCCTCGGCTATCTTCGTCGTTTACCAACCTGTCGACAACTACTTCGATCCGGTGCCGATAGGCTTTATCCAATTGAGGGAACTCATCCAGGGCATAGACCACGCCGTCTACCCGCACCCGGGCAAAGCCAGCCCGCTGGTACTGCTCAGGTATATGCTCGAATGCGCCTTTTTTGTCGATTACCACCGGCGCCAGGACCATGAGACGCTTGCCAGCAGTAGTAGCGATAACCTGGTCGACAATACCGCTGGTGGTCTGGCGAACAACAGGCTGGCCGTCTACCGGGCAGTGCGGTATGCCGATCCGGGCAAACAACAGGCGTAAATAATCATAAATTTCGGTGACCGTGGCGACTGTGGAACGCGGGTTGCGGGAGGTGGACTTTTGATCAATCGAAATAGCAGGCGACAGGCCGTCAATCTGGTCGACGTCTGGCTTTTCCATCAAGCCCAGGAACTGCCGGGCATAAGAGCTGAGCGACTCCACATAGCGCCGCTGGCCTTCGGCGTAAATCGTATCAAACGCCAGGCTGGACTTTCCCGAACCGCTT
>DAHUYJ010000004.1:24579-59246 GCA_027315225.1 Candidatus Saccharimonadota bacterium
CCGGTGATGACAACTAACTGATTACGGGGGATCGTCACGTCAATATTCTGTAAGTTGTGCTCCCGAGCTCCCTTAACGACAATCTGGTCGGCCAATTTTTTCTCCCTTTCAAGGGGATCAATTATACCGGAAAGTCAACAAAAAATCGAGAGCTGCGGGCGCGGTCGTGCAAGCATTAACATTTAGTAGTACATACTTGACATACATGCAATTAAGTGTATAATGCGAATTGAAAGTACTGTTTTGGCGAGATTCTAAGGCGCCGAGCAGCCAATGGGGCACCGATGTATACGTTCTTGGTTCTCGGCCTGATTCCGGGAACTAATATTCAAATCTCTTTTGAAGCCTGGCTGGTTATCCTGGCACTGTCGCCGTTTATTATTAGAAAGCTCAGGCCTTATGTCCGGCGCATCTGGGAGGCGGGTCAAGCTGATGCACCGCATTTACCGCAACATGCTAGCCGTTTGCATCAGCGGATTCAGCCGACGGCGCGATAGATTCACCGTACAGGCGTAGTTCTTCCAGTAAGTAGGCACGGTCTTTTGCCGACCTGCCGTTCACCGCTGCTGGCGGCGCATGTGACACCAACTCCTGTAACTGGCTGAGATAACCAGCAAGGCGGCTGTCCGGTCCGCCCTCCAGCAGTTTTTTATAACAAAACACGTCCCACGCTGTTCGCTCATCATTTGTCAATTGACGGGGATAGTTACGCGCTTTATAAAGAGGCAACAGGTTCTTAAGACGGGCATCGTGAAGGGTGTCCCCCAGGTCGCTTAACTCCTCGGGGCGCGCCGTGCGCACGGCGCGGGAGAGTTGCCGGTCTTCGTCATTAATAAAACCGTCATACAGGCGTCCATCGACAGTCAGCGGGTCATCGGGGAGCGGCGCGGGAGCTTGCTTTTCGCGCTCTTCGTCAAGCCGAGCCACGGCTTGCAGGACTTTACCGGCAAACCCGGCCTGATGCTTTCTGAGAGTTTTAAGGTGCTTGGTGACCGTCGTTAAGGATAGCTGCAGGCGCTCCTGGGCAGCGCCGTCTTTCATAACTCCCAGCGGCGCGACCGCCGGGCAGCGATTATACTTCAGAGTCTTAACCGGCAGGGAAACAGTATCATCAGGCTGCCGCTTAAATCTCCAAGCTTCTACCAACTCGTCGATATCCATATCTATGAACTGCACGGGGTCGAACCGCAAGTCATATACCAGGGCGGCATCCTGCTGCGGGTGTTTGCTCAGCAGGACTGCTGCAGTAGTATGCAGGTACTCACCGCTATACCGCCCGGAAGTATACGTGAACGGCTCACCCTTGAGCACCAGATTCTCGACCTTTTTCTTGTCTCTCATATCAAGCAGGTACTCGAACAAGTCTTTCTGCTTATGACGTATAAGATCTGCAACCAAAATGGTAGCTTTGACATCACTGAGCGCGTCGTGCGCATTATCATGACTTAACTTGTTAACTTTGGTAATAAGTTCCAGGCGGTTTGTCGGTTTCCCTTCTGAAGTGAACGGCCAAATAATCCCCTCCGGCCGGAGAGCCCTGGTCATGCGCACCACATCAAGCAAATCCCAGCGGGATTGCCCGTCTTTCCACTGCCACTCGTACGCGTCATAAAAATTGCGGTAATTGATAAACCTCATAAACTCATCATCAAACCTGATACTGTTAAACCCTGTAAACACAGTGCGGGGGCGGGAGACCTTGTCGTAAAACAACTTCAGGAATTCGGCCTCGGTCAGCCCATCAGCCAGAGTCTGTTGCGGCGTTATGCCGGTTACCAAAACCGCGCCGGGATCCGGCAGCACGTCCGGTGTTAATTTGATCAGGACATTGACCGGGTCATCAATTGGTTTCAGCGCCATGTCCGTCCGCTGGCCGGCAAACTGCATAATTCTGGCTGAACGAGGATTAAAGCCCGAAGTTTCCAGGTCATAAAAGAAAAAACTCGCCGTATCGTCAGCCATACACTTAAGTGTACCATCCGGGCAACGGGGCTCGGGGAAATCAACGCAACACATTAAATATTGTTAATTAGTAATTACCGAACCGGTTAATATGTAATGCTGGAAGTTTCGTCTGGGCCGACACGGACCGTCTGGCCCGGCTTGATGTCTTGGCGGACAAGCTCGTGCAAAATTCCCATGCGCCGCATAATATCGCGCAAGCGGCGTACGGCATGCTCATTTGTAAAGTCGGTCCGCTGGGCAAAATGTTCGATTTTATCACCGGTCACAACAAAAACCTGCCCTTGTTTATCAACCCGCCAGGTATCGCCCGTATCGGCATCGTCCAATGTCAGCACCGGCACCATCGGCTCTTTATCCTCGTCGGGGGCTTGCTTCCTGACAACGCTTACAAGGTCTTTGATAGCAAATAATAGCTGCTGCAAACCTTCGCCGGAGCGCGCCGAAATGGCAAAGATCTTCGTCTTGGCTGGTGCGGCACGTTTCAGTTGGGAGACCAGGTCGTTAATTATTTCTTCATCAAGTCCTTCAACTTTGTTAAGCGCAATAACCTCTGGCCGCTTAATAAGTTCAGGCTGGTAGGCTTCCAACTCGGCCTTGACAGTTTGATAGGTTCCAGCAATATCTTCATTATAGGCGTCAATCAGGTGCAAAATAACGGCTGTGCGTTCGATATGCCGCAAAAAGTCATGTCCCAAACCTTTGCCATCGGCCGCTCCTTCAATTAGGCCCGGAATGTCGGCGAATAAAACACTTGTACTTTTATCGATATCAACGACCCCTAGGTTAGGCGTCAAGGTAGTGAACGGGTAATCAGCTATCTCCGGCCGGGCATTACTTAACTTGCTAAGTAACGTTGACTTGCCGGCGTTAGGCAGACCGACAAGACCAACGTCAGCAATCATCTTCAGCTCCAATTGAACTTCCAGCGAGTTTCCCGGTTCGCCTTTTTCGGCAAAGTTAGGGGCCTGACGCCGTGATGATACAAAGTGGGCGTTACCATAACCGCCCCTCCCGCCCCGCGCCACTACGAATTGTTGCCCATCTTCTGACAGATCGGCAATTACCGTCGTATCATCGGTCTTGGTGACAACTGTCCCGACAGGAACAGCTACTATCAGGTCGGTACCGCTGCGGCCATGTTTGCGCTGTTTACTCCCAGCTTGTCCGGGTTCAGCCCGAAGCTCCTTTTGGTAGCGGAAGGCAGCCAAGGTGTTTTGGTTGCGGCTCGCCAACAGCACGACGTCGCCGCCGTCGCCGCCATCGCCGCCGTCCGGCCCGCCCCTATCAATGAATTTTTCATGCCGAAAGCTCAAGGCGCCGTTACCACCTTTGCCGGCCGTTATGTTTACAGTGACTTTATCGACGAAACTCATTAACGTGTAATGAAGTGCTGATAATCGGAAGCTGACTCTGTAATTGTATCGACGCGGTCCCAGCCGCCACCGGGCGCGCCGGCGTCATTCATCTCGCGCACGGTTATGGTCCCGTTGGAGTTGACGGCTGTAACGATTGCGACATGGCCTTGGCCTGCCGCAGCGTACGCTGTTTGCGCGATCGAACCGACGCTCGGCGCGCCGCTGACATTCCAGCCGCTTAATGATGCGTAATAGGCCCAGGTACTGGCATTGCCCCAGTTGGCAGGTACTGATATCTGGCTGGCTACATACCAGGTACAATACCCGAAATCATATCCGTTATAACCATATGCCGGACCCCCGCCCCACGGAAAGACATTCAACGACGTGACAGACGCAGGTGGCGTACCGCTGGGTATAATGATTTGTTCTCCAGGTTGAAGGCCGGAGAGCTCAGCATCATTAAAAGCTATTATCTGGCTTTTGTTGGCACCAAATCTGGCAGCCAGGCTAGCGGGAGTATCCCCGGATCGAACTGTATAGACAATACCATTGACCGGCGGAATAACTAATTTAGTGCCTGGAGCGATGGCGTTGCCGCTTAGGTTGTTAGACCAGCTGATACTGTTAGACGTAACTCCAAACTTAGCGGCTAAACCCGATATGGTGTCACCAGGCTTAGTGACGTAATCCTGGATGTCAGCCCGTGATTTTAGTGCCGTCGCTACTACCTGCGGTTTGCTGACGACATTATCATTCGACGCCGCGATCGCCACATCAGCTTCCTGTGACTGCACCTGGTTATTTATAGCGGTTGTTTCCGGCAAGCCGTTGAGTTGGGCGACAGTCTGTGCGATATCTGCCGAAGATAATTGGTCTAACGGGTTGGTTTCAACTGGTGTTATAGAACTGCTCAGGGACGCTGTCTTGGTTGAGTCGGTGCTGTTATGGGGCGTTTGTAACACAATGGCCACGATAATGGCGAGAATGGCAACGTTGGACAGTAACAATGCAACGCGTACTGACCGGCGGCGAGCAGCTTTGCGCTTTAGTAGAGGCAGCCGCCGATACAACCTTGCCAAACGCGAAGCGGCTGGAACGGCTAGACGATCAGTAATTAATGTAGGTTGATTGGTACTGATACGAACTCCTGGCAATTATAAAAGCTTGCTAGTTAGCGCAGGTTAGGCACCGTTCTATTACATAATTGTGGCGATAGTCACGCCCGCTCACATACCGTCTTCCTGCGCATAGTTCTTAGCGAGTCCCGCAAAACCACGCGACCTCTGTAAGTAACTACCCGCCTATTATACCAAAAAAGCTACTGGCTGCAGAGCTTGTGACAGTATTGCTGGACCTGCGCCTGGTGTTCCTGCAAGCTCGTCGAGAAGTACGTGGTTCCATTGTCGCCAGCTACAAAATAGAGCCAGTGGGTCGGCGCGGGATGGGCAACGGCGTTAAGCGAGCTAGTACTAACCGTACTGATAGGAGTCGGCGGCAAGCCGGTATGAATCAGGGTATTATACGGCGAATCATACTGGAGGCTGGGTGGTTGTCCGGCCTCAATAGCACCATAATAGGCCGTTACATCGGACCCCAGCGAGGAATTGGACTTCAGCCTGGATAAGAACACCTGGGCCGCCTGGGCCATGTCGCCGGGTTTATTAACTTCCTGCTGCACGATTGAAGCCAAGACGATTCCCTGATAGGCTGTAAGATTTTCGGCTGTGAACGCTGCCTCGAGACTGGGCGTCAGCTGCTGCCCCATTTCGGACAATGACTCGCGTACTATTGTCGACGGGGAGGTTGCGGCGGTCTTTTGGAACGAATCGGGCCAAAGCAACCCCTCCAATGTCGTAACGTTAGCCGGTTTAATAGCCAAGACCGGCAGATTGGTATATTGGCCAGGTTGTAACGCCGCATCGACTGCCGAAGGCGAAAACCCCGCGTTTATAAGGTCGGCCCGGACTTGGTCTATGCGGCGGCCGGGCAGGATGGTAACCAGACGGGTAGCCACCTTGCCTCTGGCCATAGTGGAGACTATGGATTGTACATCCTGGTCTGGCGATATAGCGTACGTGCCGGCCTGCAAGCCACCGTGTAATGCTTTGAGGCGGACATATAGCTGGAAGGCTAACGAGCTGCGGATCAGATGATGACCCTGCAGGTTATCGGCGATTGACCTGACGGACTGGCCCTTTTCTACAGTGAATGTCTGGGCCTGCTGGTTGGCGCTGGCAAGAGGCTGAAGACCAAGCACATAAACGTGACTCAGCAGTAAAAGTACACCGACTACAACAACCAGCACTATTATTAGTAAACTCCATACGCCATGAGGCAGGCGGATGCGACGTCTTTTGTGGGTGCCGAAGTAGTACCCTGGCATCAGACATCTGCTCCGCGTTCGATCAAAAAGTCTTCTAGGATATAGGTCGCCGCGAGCGCATCAATATCTTCCCGCCGGTAAGGCTTGCCGCGGGACTTAAGCTCTGCTTCGGCTTTGCGTGACGTGAGTGCCTCGTCCTGGGAATAGAGCGGCAACGTGTAGCGGTTGTGCAGTTTATGGATAAATTCTTCGGTAACCTCAGTCTGGGCTGTCTGTCTGCCATGCATGTCGCGCGGCAGGCCTATAACCAGCGCCTTGGCGTTTTCGGTTTTAATAATATTGTCCAACGAGTCAAAGAACCGTTCGTCACGGACCAACGTCGTCAGGGGTCGCGGTAAGCGCGAAACCAGTGAGGCGGTTGCTATTCCGACTCGACGATCCCCGACATCCAGACTAAGAATCGCGCTAGTGGTTGCTGCCACTTGAGCTGCTCGTTTTCGCGTTGGCAGTAGAGGTCGGCTTGTCGATGTGGACAGTAATTCGGCTGGTATTCTTAGGCACCGTGGTTACCCAGAAGGGGCTTATATTGACGCTAACGCTGGTGATGTCCGGGTTATTGCCCAGCTGGCTCTTAATGGGACCAGCTTTTTGGCCAGCAGCCTGCTTTTTGATTTGGGTGATATTAAGGTTCGGGCCAGCCGTTGCCTTAGTCGTCATGTTTATTTGCGCGCCCGATCCGGAGGTAGTGTTTACATTGAAACCGGCGCTACTAAGCCCGGTGTCCAGGACGCTCTGCTGGCTGGTGTCAATCTGGGATTTGACCTGGTTATCAATCAGCGTATTGAGGTCGCTCTGCTTAGCACCGAACATACTATAGGTAATCGTCTCGGTAACCGTCACAGTGTTGGCAACGTCGCCGACGTTGGCGCTGGTCGTTACGTTGGGAGTGCCGGCTTGATATGTGGCAACTATGGGATACAGGTTGTCACCTTTCAGCTGGCTTTCCAGAGTTTGCTTGAGGTTAGGGTTGCCGGTCGAGATCTTGCTCTTGGCACTGTTAATGTCGTTCTGGTTGACAGTCTGGACAATGTTGTCAGTACCGCCGGACGCGGAGCCGCTGGCACTTACATCTGACCGGCCTGCGACAGTGAATGGGGTACCGTTGCCTGTGTTGTAGTTTGACCCACCGCTTTGAGCAATAATGGGAGTACTGCCATTGGCTGTAAATGTGAGACAGCCTTTAGAGAACTTTGGGTTATTAGAGTCGAAAGCAGTATCTTGTTGCGTTATGTATGTTAGGTTATTAGCGCTTAGGCCCGTGCCAGCAGGTACGTCCTGTGGTGGCTGAGAGGGTATATTACCCCCGCAATACTGTACAGTCATGGTCACTGTACCGCTTGCCTTATTGCCGTTATTCTCCTGGCCGGTCGTGGGAACCTGTTGGGTGTAGGTCTTTTGCTGGCTGGCTAACTTGGCCGGAACAATATTGTTAACCGGGTCAAGATTGTTGGATTTGGTCGAAAGGCTGAAGTCTATATTGGTATTAACGTTGGTAGCGTCGGTTTTAATGTTAATCGTGGCTTTCGGCAAAGCGAAAGTCGCAAAGGCAAAGCCGCCGATTATCAGTATGAGCAGCAAAATGCCAAGAGCCAACCACAACCGGAACCGCCGGAAGTTTGGGATGTGTAGCTTTTTGCTTTTCTTGGCCCTGGAGGGCGGTTCGAACGTTTTGGCAGAACCCTTAGCGCCCTTCTTGGAGGCTTCAGCGGCCGGTAACGGCAGGTCCTCATTGTCCAATTTGAGCGTTTCGATACCACCGTCGGCGGGAGGCGGCGGTGGTACGGAACCAGCCAATTGGCCGATCGTCTTTTGCTTGTCCGGCAGCGGTTCGGCGCTGGCATGCGCGGTCAACAACTCCTGGGAGTCTTCCTTAACGGTCTCTGCCGTATCATCAATCGCTTTTGGCGCCAGCGGTATTTCCGGCTTAGAGGTCAGGGTCTTGGCTACATGGATGCCGGCCGCGCCGGCCAGAGGTAGTAGGCCTGATTCGGAAGTAACCAACACCAGGTTCTTCTTGGCGTCATCAGCCGCTCTCTTGAGCAACTTCATATTTACAATGCTTTGAAAAACTCCGGCACGTTTCGGCAACACCAAGGTGACAAGGCTTTTGCCGCTGCCCTTTACTTTGTCGATGATGCCGGTGATTTCATCATCGATGTCGATATAAACGGTGTCTTTTTCTTTATCGGTCATGTCTATACGCTTAACATCTTATCAATTTTATCCCTAATGGAGCCACCGTCGCCGGCGAACTGCCTGGTGTCCATACCGACGCGCAGCAGACCCATGGCGGTTATAAAGGTGTGGTCGTTAACCTTGCCCGTCATATCGCTGATACCGGCAACCTGCCCGGGGCGAATATGGTGCACGCTGGGTTTACGGGTAAATGGCAGGTTCTTATACCAATCGGTTCGCTCCAATCGGTCCATGAGCAGGTCGAGCGACGAGCCGCCGCCGCATAGGAACATGCGGTGCGGCAGGTGGTCAAGCTTGGTGAACTCGCTGAGCGCCAACTCAATGCCGTTGATCCAGACATCGGCGGTCTTGCCGAGAGCGGCCTCAATAGCCGGACGCCTATTGGCCGGAACTTCGTTGGTGCTGAGACCGACCTTCATTTCTTCGGCCTGTTCGAATTCGACTCCTAAATCTCGCTCAACGGCACGAGTGTAGGCCCGGCCACCTATACCGAACATCTTGGTGCCCTGCACGCCGCCGTCGTTAATAACGGCAATATCAGTGGTTCCGCCGCCGACATCCATCAATATGGCGCTCAGGGATTGGTTGGGGTTGTTGCCGATTACGGCTCGGGACACGGCAAACGGCTCGGCGGCGACCGCCAAAAGGTCGAGGTCAAGCTCCTGGGCGGTCTTTTCCAGTGCGCCGATATGAATCATCGGCGCGAACGCCGTATACAGCTGCACTTCGACGTTATTCCCCTGAAACCCGATCGGGTTGGTAACGGGATAACCGTCAATCTCGATACTTACCAGGGCGCTGTTGACCAGGCGCACCTCTACCTCTTTGCCGCCCAATTCCCAGGCCAGCTGTTGCTTGGCTTTAACCTGGGCGCGCTCCTGTACAAGGTTGATGATCTTTTCCATCTCAGGAATGTCCAGCGGTTTGGTGGCTTGCTGCCGGGAAACCCGTACAGTGGTAGTGGTTCCCTTAACCAGTTCGCCGGCAATGCCGATAATGGCCGTCCGGACACTGACCCCGGCTTGCTCTTCAGCTTGGCCAAGCGCCTGGTCGCAGTTCTCCACAACCGCCGCTATGTCGGCAATAGCTCCGGCCTGCATATCGCTCAGCCCCTGATGCTGACGGCCGACACCGATGATCTCTACCGTGCCTTCCTCTTGATCGACACGTCCTATCAGCGCCTTGACGAACTCGGTACCGACATCAAGCGCCACCAGGTAGTTATCGCCCTGCTGCTTGCCGCCTGTCCGTTGCCGCAACTTCTCTGACGCCCTCTGGGCGACCGGTCCGGCGGTACGGGCAACAGTGGCGCTAACGCCTTTCAGCTTCTGAAGCATATGCATTTATTTTAGCACAGTTACACCCTGGAAAAGGGGAAATTTAACAGGGGGCTAGTCGTGTTTGCGGTGGCGGTAATAATAGGTCAGGGTCAATGCCATGTATATCAGGCCTTGTATGCAACCGGCTACCAAAGGCAGGGAATGGATGATCAGGCCATAGGTAAGTACACAAAGCATGGCCCCGAGTGCGAAGTAAAGCGCCCGCTCCGACAGGCCGCTTACCTTGCGGCGGCGCATGATTTTAGCCAGTTGCGGCGTACCAGCCAGCCAGTTAAAGGCCATGCCAAGCCATCCCCCCGCGGCTGGATGGACGACAAGCACATAGCTGGTCAGCGGCCCAATGATCACGATAGCTGCCAGCCCCCGCACGAACTGGCGGCGGCTAGATAGGATAAAGCCCAGGATTGCCACGCTGAGTACTAAGATCATTACGTTGGTCACCACCGGAAACCAGAGGTGGTTCAGGGCAAAATAGGTGAGCCAGCCTACGTTACCTGCCGTGTTTAGCGTAGTGGTAACTGCGGACAACCCTTTAACGTTGCGCGTCCTCATGAGACGCCGTAGCTGCGCAGTCGCGCTCAAAACCCAAAAACCTTCACCAATTACGATTAGTGTGTTAACAATCAGCGAGGGCTGGGCAACCATGCTAGAAGTGTAGCATGACGGTTATGCTTGAACTGGCCTAAGCCAGTACGGCTTTGATACGGCGGACACCGGCGGAGCTTGATTCTTCCTTGATAATCTTGAAGCGCTTGCCGTCTTCGGCGAGTTGCGCGGTATGCTCGACGTGCGGACCGCCGCAGATCTCGAAACTGAACGGCTTATCAGCGCCACCAGCGATCATCTTGTAGACTTTGACCGTGTCGCCGTAACGGTCGCCGAACTGCCCCAGCGCCCCCATCTCATCAATAGCGACTTTGGTCGGGTATTCCTGGAACGAAACCTGGAGGTCTTTGGCGATCTGCTCGTTGACGATGCCCTCGACCCGGCTGATCTCCTCCGGCGTGACTTTTTGCGGATGACTGAAGTCGAACCTGAGCCGCTCCTCGGTTATGTTAGAACCGCGCTGGATAACGTGATCACCGAGTACGTCCCTTAAAGCTTGGTACATCAGGTGCGTAGCGGTGTGGTACTTCTTGTGCTGCATGGTCTGGCCGCCCAAGCCGCCTTTGAACACGCCTTTACCGGCCGTCTGCGAACGCTGGCGCTGCTCACGCATGAGACGATCAAATTCTTGCTTCGCGTAATCAGGAACAACTAAATCGCGTTTGAACGCTTCTTCAAGGCTCAATTCCAAAGGAAAGCCAAAGGTATCATAAAGTTTAAATAGAATCGCTCCATCTATTTGAAGCTTGTGATCCTCAGTCGGGATAAATTTTGACTCTTTTTGAGACCCAACCACACCATGTGTACCATCTGCGGGATAGGCCTTGTCGAACTCGCGGAGGCCCTTGCGCAGGGTTTGGCGGAAGACGCGCTCCTCCTTGGCCAGGGCTTCGATGATCTCGTCGCGCTTACTGGCAACTTCGGGGAAATCTTCGTGATACAGGTCGGCGATGACCGGCACGACCTGCTCTAGGAAGTTCTGCTCGATACCGAGCTCAAAGGCGTGACGGATCGCCCGGCGGACCAGGCGGCGCATAACGTAGCCTTGCTCTTTGTTACTGGGCTTGACGCCGTCAACAGCCAGGAACGTCGCTGCCCGGAGGTGGTCGGCGATGACGCGCATACTCTCAGTATGGCTCTCGTACTTTTTACCGGACAGCTCTTCCAGCTTAGCGATGATCGGTTGCAGCAGGCTGATCATGAACACGTCCGGGTCGCCTAGGCTGGCCGCCGCAATACGCTCCAGCCCGCCGCCAAAGTCGACGTTGCGCTTAGGTAACTTTTCAAATCCGCCGGACTTTTTGACGTACTCCATGAAGACGCTGTTGCCGATCTCCATGAACTGTCCGCAATCGCAGTTGGGGTGGCAGTTCTCCCCATACTCCTGCTTTTCGGCCTCGTTATGTTCGCGCTCGTAGAAGCGGTAAAAGACCTCGCTGTCCGGGCCGCCCGGTTCGCCCTCCGGCATATCATCGATCTTACCGGCGCGGCACCACCAGTTTTTGCCGGCGTCATAATAAAATATCCGCCCGTTCTGCAAACCCTTGGCCGCGCCGTCAGCTTCGGAGCCGATCTCGACTTCGCCCGCGTCAATTCCCTTGTCTATAAACAGCTTTGCCCAGATACCGCCGCTCTCGGTGTCTTTGGGTATGCCGTTCGCCCTGTCGCCGATAAAGCACGTCACGTACAGCTTGGCCGGATCCAGCCCGACTACGTCAACCAAAAATTCAAAAAACCACGGCAGCTGCTCCGCCTTGAAATAATCCCCCAGCGACCAGTTGCCCAGCATCTCAAAGAACGTGGTATGGCGGTTGTCGCCAACTTCGTCAATGTCCTGGGCCCGCAGACAGGCCTGGCTGTTAACCAGCCGCTGGCCGTCCTGGTGCGGTTCGCCCAGCAGATACGGAATGAGCGGTTGCATGCCCGAACCGGTGAAAAGCGTCGTCGGGTCATTGTATGGCACGAGTTGGGCGCGCGGAATAGCCTTATGCCCGCGCTCCACAAAAAAATCAAGATAGGCTTTACGAACTTCCTGTGCTGTCATATCTGTTAGATTGTAGCAGATACGGCTCAAATTCTCAGGTTAAACACCTTATAACAGCAGATTAGCTGATGACTCCGCCGCCGAGTACGCGATCATCCTCGTAAACAACAGCTGACTGGCCGGCGGCCAGGCCGCGCTGCGGCTCGACCAGGGACAGCGATAGTGGCCGCGCGCGGCTATCGCCGGACGTTGTCGTTTCCGTCGACAGCGAGCGAGTTGTTTCCTTGCGAGCGAGCGAATGTCCTGCGGCAGCGCGCGGGGCCACGCCTTGTAGCTCACATGGCACCAGCGGTCCGCGGTAGCGCAAGCGCGCATGGTATCTTTTGCCGGCAGGCGGCGTGCTGCCTATCCAGTGGACGTATTGCAGCATAACCTCGTCAGACCAGAGCTCCTCATCATCAAGATTGGTGGTGACGTACACAGTATTGGTCTTCATGTCTTTTCGGGCGACGTAATACGGCAAACCGCCGCCGACATTGAGGCCATGACGCTGGCCAATAGTATAAAAGATCGCGCCGTCGTGTTCGCCGATCGTGCGTCCGTCTTGATCAACAATGGGGCCAGAAGGCTGCCGACCAAGTTCATTAAGCAAAAATTCTTTGATGCCGACCTTGCCGACAAAGCATATGCCTTGGCTGTCTTTTTTGTCGGCCGTAGCCAGGCCGAGCTTGGCCGCCAGGGCGCGAACTTCGGACTTGCGCAGTTCGCCGACCGGCATCAGCGAGTGCCGCAAAGCATCCTCGCTCACGCGGTACAAAAAGTACGACTGGTCCTTACTCTTGTCCAGCCCGGCATAAAGCCGTCCGTCTTTGACGCGGGCATAGTGGCCAGTGGCAATCAAGTCGGCACCGTCCTCCAGTGACGTTTCCATAAACAGCTTGAATTTAACCTCCTGGTTGCACATGATATCCGGGTTCGGCGTACGCCCGGCCTGGTATTCGCGCACCATGTAGTCAACAACCTTGTGCCGGTACTCCGTCTCGAAGTCATACATTTTGAAGTCGATTCCCAGCTGCACCGCCACACGTTTGGCGTCCTGGTAATCCTCCTTCCACGGGCAAACGAAGCCCGGCAAGTCCTGGCTCCAGTTCTTCATATACACGCCCGTGACTTGATAGCCCTGATCTTTGAGCAGCGCTGCTGTTACCGACGAATCCACGCCGCCGGACATTCCGACATATACTCTCTTAGACATAGTCTTTCTATTCTAGCAAGCTAGATGTCCAAAAACACGGTGACCTGGTCGGCTTTGACGTGCATCATGCCGCCAGATATGCGGATTTTGCGTTCATCGCCGGGAGTGGCTGTGCGCACGACAAGCTCGCAGGGGATCAGCAACGAAATAAAGTTGTGGTGACGCGGCAGGATATCGAACGGGCCAGTGGCATTTTCAGCCGACAGGCTGAGTGCCCGGCCGTCATAGTAGCTCCGAAATGGCGAATGGACCCTGACATTCATAGTAGGCCGGCCTTTTAAGGCCTTGCCGAAGTCAGCAGCCGCCCGCCTCTGCTCCTCTTCGGCTTCGGTAACCGGTGTCTGCTCTTCGCTAATGGCCCGCAGGTCGTCAATATCGATCGGCTCGTCGCTCATACCAGAATTTCTTCGATGCTTTTAAGCGTTTCTTCGCGCGTAAAAAAGTCGCCGGGCAAACCGGTGTGCTTGGTCATGACAAACATGTTTTGCGTGAAGTTATTGATGAGCGACTTGGCCTTGGCATAGTCTTCGCGGTCTTCCGGGCTCAATTCGTTCTCGCCTATGATAGCGATGATACCTTTGAGCGACTCGTACTTTTGCAATAGAGCTTGTACGCGCACGCTGAGCAGGTAGTGGCGCTCGCCGACAATCTCCGGCGTCAGCAGCGATGAGGTCGTCATGTTAAGGTCGACTGCCGGGCGGATGCCCTGCTCTGCTATTTTGCGGCTCAAAACGATGACTGAATCCATCTCGTGTTGGATGAACTGCACGGCCGGGTCACTGATATCGTCGGCCGGCACATAAATCGTTTGCACCGAAGTTATGGAGCCGTTCTCATTAGAGCTGAGCCGATCTTGCAAAACCTTAACGTCAGAAAAGATTGTCGGCTCGTAACCGCCCTCGCTCGGTACCTGGTCCATAATGGTCGACAGTTCATTGTGGGCCTGGACATAGCGGTACATGTTGTCGGCGAAGAACAAGATGTCGCGTTTTTGCTCGTCGCGAAAATATTCCGCGGCGGCGGCGGCCGAAACAGCTACCAGGGAGCGCTGGACCGGGTTTTCATTCATCTGCGCGAAGAACAAGCAGGTCTTTTGGAGGAGGTCGTTTTCCTGCAACGTTGTAACCAACTCGTGGCCTTCGCGGATGCGCTCGCCGACGCCGGAAAAGAATGACAGGCCGCTATCGCTCTTGGCGATATTATTGATCAACTCCATTGTCAGCACCGTTTTGCCGACGCCGGCACCGCCGATTATACCGATTTTGCGGCCTTTGACAAAGGGTGTGAAGAAATCAATTACCTTGATTCCGGTTTCCAGGATTTCCGGTTTAGCTACGGAGAAACTGTTTCCGCCCTTGGGCAAAGCCAAGATATTCTTACGGGGCACTTCCTGGCTGTCGAGCGGCGGCTGGCCGTCAAGCGGGTCGCCGAGTGCGTTCAGCACGCGGCCGACCGTAGCGTCACCGATGGGAATCTCTATGCCCTTGTGTCCGCGCTCCACATTCATGCCTTTTACGATGTTTAGGTCGCCGCGTATGTTCAAGCAGTACACCGCCCCGTCAGGCCCCAGATGGTCAACCAGCAGTTCGGTACGGTGCTCGTTTTGGACAATGACGAGTTCGTTAACGTCCGGGGCATCTTCGTCGAACCGCGTACGTACGACAAGATCCTTAACCGCCTGTATGGTGCCGGCCATTAGATTTGCACTCCCGTCTGGTTCTTTTTAAGTCCGTTAATGATCTCCTTGAGCCGCTCGTCTTTTATGGTACGGTTGGCACGGTTATACTCCATATGCAGGTCGTCCTTGCTCTCGCTGGCCCGCTCGTGCGATGTGCTCATAGCCCGGAAGCGGGAAGCATATTGGGCCAACTTGGACTCCAAGATCAGCTGGTTGATAGCAATCTGCATCATGGAGCGCTCCAAGTGGGCAGTCACCGCGTAAGTACTCGGCTCAAAGATGTAGGTATCCTCGTTAATGACTTCGCCCGTACCGTGCCCTTTGCCT
This sequence comes from Candidatus Saccharimonadota bacterium, assembly GCA_027315225.1. Classification (GTDB taxonomy): domain Bacteria; phylum Patescibacteriota; class Saccharimonadia; order Saccharimonadales; family UBA4665; genus DAHUYJ01. Next base: position 39,672 of record DAHUYJ010000004.1, read on the forward strand.
CGTTCCTGCACGGCGTTTGACAAGTCAATCTGTTTCACGACCTGGTTCATAAGGGAAACGTACTCCTGATAGAACAGTTTCGTGGAGCGGTACTGCAAAATCTCGTCAATGACAGGCTGCACGTTGATGTCCCGGTCTTTCACGGGCATGCCGAAGTATTTTTTGTAGGCGACCCCGCGCTGGTGCAGTTGCTGGGCGCCGTGCCGGCCGATAACGACGATGTCGTTCCTGGCCCTGTCATAGTCATGCAGCATTAAGGTCACAAGTTTCTGGTCGATGTCACCGCTAAAGCCGCCGGCAGCCGTGATAATTATATAAAGCTCCTTGTCGGTAACCGACTTGTGCGTTTCGCGGCCAAAGCTGAAGTAGCTGCCGGCCCGTAGTTGCGCGTAGATACCCCACAATTCATTGAAGAACCTGGTAGACTGCAATACCTGGTTCTTAATTTGGGCGATGCGCATGCTGGCAATGCCTTCGAACGCGCTTGTTAGCTCAACCAGCGTGGTCATCGACAATTCTTCCGCAGCAATTTCGTTAGGTCGTTTCATGGTCGCTTATATCCTATCCGGTACCGGGTTCGCAGCCGAAGCCGGCACTGGTTTTTTGCCCTGGACCAGGCAGGCCTTCTTAAGTTTGTCCCGTACATCATCATAGTCCGTATCTTTTTTGATCTTGGCCGCGTATTCGGCCACATTATGCTTCAGCGTATCGGTGTCCAGTTCAACCCCGTCTTCCAGGTTTAGGGCAATATCGAATATCAATTGCTGGCTGAGCAGGGAGAACGTCTCGCCGGGCCCTTGTGTCAGAAGCTTGTTGATGCGGTTGCCAGCAGCTATGTCATGCCTGGCGTCAGCCCCTAATTCAGAACCGAAATGGGAGAACTCTTCGGCTTGCCGGTAATCGGCCAGTAATTTCAGGATCCGGGCAGACAGGTCCTTTTGTCGCTTATTGTGTCCGGCGCCCCCGGCCCGGGTCACGCTAAGGCCAATGTTGATCGCCGGACGGATGCCGGATCGGAACATCGACATATCAAGTATCCACTGGCCGTCAGTAATAGACATGATGTTAGTCGGCAAGTACGAAGTGATGTCGCCGCCGGCCACGTATACCAGCGGGATACTTGTCAGGGTCTTGCCACTCTCGCTTAAGCGGCCCGCTCGCTCCAGCAAGCTGGAATGGGCATAAAACATGTCTCCTGGATAGGAATCACGCCCGGGGCTGACGCCGGAAAGTAAGGCAACTTCCCGGTAAGCGTGCGCGTGGCTGGTCAAGTCGTCATATATAATAATGGCGTCTTCCTGGCATTGCTGCCATAGATACTCGGCCATTGAACAGGCCACATACGGAGCCAGATAGCTCATAATTAACGACTCGAACATAGTCGACACGACCACGATTGCCTTTTCGAGGCCGCCGTCTTCGTGCAAACGCGACAGTAGCGTATCTATGTCACTACGCCGTTTGGCTATAAGACAGTAGACTACCACCTGGTCAGTGTTCTTTTGGTTGATTGTCAGCTGCGTGGCCAAGGTGCTCTTGCCGGACTTATTGTCTCCCATGAGCGCCATGCGCTGGCCTCGCACAATAGGGAAAAGCGTGTCGATAGCCGATACGCCGCTTTCCAGTTGGTCTTCAAGCAGCTGACGGGTATGCAGGGGCGGCGCAGCGTTGAATACCGGCCAGACACTATCAGCGGCAATCGGGCCCTTGCCATCCAGAGGTTCGCCGGTCACCGACACCACCCGGCCGACAAAATCCTTACCGACTTTGCATACCAGCTCAGGATGCTGAATGACGGCCATCACGCCGGTACTTAACGTTTCGTTTCCAAGGTGCAGAACCGTAACATAATCATCCTGTATCTGATGGACAAAGCCCTTGCTTCCGTCTTCGAACATAACCAGCGCGTGGGTTTGGCAGGGCTGCAGGCCGCGGACTTTTATCAGGAACTTATCAATGGCAATAACCTCACCAACCGGATTCCCGGCATCGACAAAACCGCGGAAATGCTTATTGTCCGTGCTCATTGTCCAGGCTCCAGTCCCTTCAGCTTGTCTAAGAGCAGCTGCCGCTTTCCAGCGAAATCCTGACGAAGCGACAAGTCAAAATATTTGTTGGTGGTGCGTACTATGCAACCTGCCCCTATAGTTGGCTGCAAACCGGTTGTCAGCAGCAGCAACGGGTGGATCTCCCGCCGCAGCCAAACTACCAACTTTTCCATAAATGCCGGCGACGGATCCGTACCAAAGCTCATATGTATTACGGGAGCCTTATCATGGATGGCTCCCAAATACTGCTTGAGCGTCTGACGGTCGTCCTTATGCAACAAGTTTAACTCATTATGCTGTATAAGCTGGTCCATGAGCTTGCTGGTCTTGGGCATCTTCACAGAACCACCACCGGACCGCAGGCCAAGTTGCAACAGTGAATTATCAATGGCCTCCAGCTCGCGCAACAGCCGGCTCACGTCAGCCGGACCGGCCACTGTCGGCGGCAGGCTGAACTCCCGCTGATGGTTTCTTGAACTGCTAGGCGCCACTGTTGATGTCCTCAATAATGGCTTGCTTGTTGGCCTCCAATTCGCCCAGGATATATTCAAGCTGGTCACTGAGGTCAATCTGGTTGCCAACAGCCGCTAACACGTAGTGGTTGACTATATCCGTCATGTTGGCTTCAAAACGCTTAACAGTTTGTTGCTTTTCGGCAAGAATTTCTTTTTGGATCTGCTGGCTCAGCAGTTGACGCTGCTCGTCGATAGCTGCGTTGGTTTTTTGGATCGACTCAATCGCCAATTGCTTGGCGTCCATAATGGATTGTTCGTACTTGTTGAATTCCTCTTTTAGCTTATTGGTAATCTCGGTCTTCATGTAATCGTTGAGCTGGGAGGTGGTCAGCCGCAGGTCCTGCTGGAGGAACATGGCGTTTTCGCCGATAATCTTTTCAAAGTGCAGGCGGCCGCGGTTACGCAGCTCCTCCCGGAAATCAGCATTAAAGATGTGCTCGACGTCCTGGTCGGCGGCTTCCCTTATTGAGTCAATGGGATGGCGCTCGTTCTTGGGGGCACCGGCATTGGCGATCCGCACCAGCAGCCAAATGAACGCCAAGCCGCCGCTACCGAGCGTCGCCATAATCAAGACCAGCCACCAGATTGTCATGTTGTTTGACCCACCATTCGTTATACCCGGATCACCGTAGCCCGCCATTTCCGCGCAAGCATGGCCTTAACAGGCATGGCAAAGCTAAAGCTTATGCCCGAAGTATACTCCAAAAACGCTTACGGCAAAAGTCTGTGCAGCACCTGTACACAACGTTCTATCATGGCCGCGTCAGTCCCCCGGCCCAGCGTAAATCGCAAGCTGGCGCGGGCTTCGGCGTCGCTGAGACCGATAGCACGCAGCACGTGCGAAGGCTCCTCATCGCCGGCGCTGCAGGCAGAACCGGCCGCCGCCAGAATGCCTGCTTCGTCAAGCTGGATTAACAACCGTTCATTGTCCTGTCCCGGTATCGTGAGATGGACATTGTTCGGCAAGCGGTACTTACGCGAACCGTTGACCGTTATCTGCGGCAACTTTCGCTCCAGCAGTTTAATGAAGTTTTGTTGCAGCACCTGCAAACGCCTGGCCTCTTGGTGCCTGTCGCTTTGTACAAGATCAAGGGCAGCTGCCAGGCCGACAATGCCAGGAACGTTCTCGGTGCCCGAACGCAGGCCGCGCTCCTGGCCGCCTCCCGCTACCAGCGGCTTTAATTTAGTGCCGGCTTTAACGTAGAGCGCGCCGGATTGTTTAGGCCCGTAAATCTTGCCGCCGTTAATAGTCATAAGGTCAACGCCAAGCCGCGCTATGTGCAGGTCCAGGTAGTTAGCCGCCTGGCAGGCGTCCGTGTGCAAGTACAGCGGCAGGTCATTATGCTCGATATGGCGGCGGGCGCGAATGGACTGCAGTAGTTGGCCAATCTCATGGATCGGCTGGATAGTACCGATCTCATTGTTAGCGTACATGACGCTGACCAGAACGGTCTTGTCATCGACCTTGTGCTCCAGGTCGTCCAGGTCCAGCCGGCCGTCTGCCTGGACAGCAACTTCCCGGCAGTCGTAATCCCGCGCAGGCACTAACACCGACTTGTGCTCGATCGCGCTGACAACCACATTGGCTTTTGGAAACTGCCGCATAGCCCCTTGGATCGCCAGGTTATTTGCTTCGCTGCCGCCAGCCGTAAAGATAACCTCACTGGGACGCACACCCAGCCAATAGGCGACGCCGGTCCGGGCATTTGCTACGGCTTGACGCACCTCCCAGGCCGCATCATAAGTTGCCGACGGGTTATAAAAAACGTCCGAAAAGTACGGCTGCATGACACGGAGTACGCCCGGATCAACCGGCGTGGCGGCGGCGTAGTCCAAGTATATGGGGGCTTGTTTTTTCATCCTAAATACCGAACAATTTTCGGGCGTTTGCGGTCGTAGCCGCCGCCAGCCCTTCGCGGCTCTCATACCGTAACACAGCTAAAAAGTCAGCCACCACCGCTACACGGGCAGGCTCGTTCACTTTGCCCCGATGCGGCTGAGGCGCCAAAAAAGGCGCATCGGTTTCCAAGAGCAAACGGTCTGACGGAATCGATTTATACATTTCCCGCTGCGCCGCATCCTTGGTGAACGTAGCAATACCGTTCACGCCGATGTACAGGCCTAGCTCCAAGCCCTTAGCCAGGTTGGCGGCCGAGTCGGTATAACTGTGCAGCACGCCCCGAATACCCGGAAAGTTATTAAAAACCGGCCAAAAGTCACCAAATGCTTCCCGGACATGAAAAATTACCGGAAGCTCCGCGGTACGGGCCAGATCCAGCTGAAACTCCAGGGATTTTATCTGGTCGGCCCGGGGTGAATGGTGATAGTGAAAATCCAGGCCGCACTCCCCGACTGCCACCACCTTGGGCCGTAACGCCAGTGCCGCGAAGTTCGACAAAGCTTCGCCGCTCAAATGATGTCGGGCCTCATGCGGGTGTATGCCGATCGAAGCCCAGCAGCCGTCACGCTTTTGCACGAATTCCACCGCCAACCGGCTGTCATCAGTGTCACAACCGACGCAAATCAGCCGAGTTACGCCCTGCTCCAGTGCACAGGCTACCGCTTTGTCAGCGGTCAGGTCCGGAGCCTTGGACCAGAGTTCGCGGGTTACGGATTCGCCGGCGTCCTGGCCGATCGACTGGATATGACAGTGGGTGTCAACCAGTTCCGTCATAACCTACGAGCTCTCTTCCGAACCTGGTTGGCCGGCGGCCGGTTCGGTTTCGTGTTTCGGGAAAAGGGTGCCGGCAGCCGGCCGTACTTCATCGCCTTGAAAGATAATTTTGATTTTATCAGCCGTCGCGGGCAAAAAAGGCTCCAGCAAGCCGGCAATAGTGAGCAGGGAGCTGACCTGGTAGGACAGTACCTCGCGCAAATGTTCCTTGTCCCCGGCTTTGGCAATAGCCCATGGTTTTTCGCCGTCTATGTACTGGTTAAGGCCCCGGACCTGGTCCCACACTTCGTCCAATGCCCTGTCAAACCGGCAAGCGGCCAAAGCCTCCTCGTACTGGGCGATATCATGCTCGGCCGCCGGTACAGTACCTATTTTGCCATCCTGGTATTTTTGCAGCATCACCACGGTGCGTTGCACAGCATTACCAAGCTCGTTCGCTAACTCATTGTTGTAGACCGCCTCGAACCTTTGCCAGCTGAAATCGCCGTCTTCGTAGCTCGGCACATGGCGCAAAAAGTAGTAGCGGAAAGCGTCGACGCCGTACCGCGTAACAATATCGGCGGGATGCAGCACGTTGCCCAGACTTTTGCTCATCTTTTTGCCTTCGACCGTAATAAAGCTGTGGACGTACAATTGTTTGGGAAGAGGCAGCTCCAGCCCCATCAGGATCGCCGGCCAGATAGCCGCGTGGAAACGGATGATATCTTTGCCTATAACATGGACTTGTGCCGGCCAGAATTGCTTGAAATCCTCATGCTCCGGATACCCTAATACGGTGATGTAATTAAGCAGCGCTTCGAACCAGACATACATGACCTGCTCACTGTCGCCCGGTACCGGGATGCCCCAGGATATTTTGTTGTTCGGCCGGGAAATGCTGATATCTTCCAGGCCCTCTTTTAGGACATTCAGGATCTCGTTACGCCTGGTCTCCGGCACGACCCGATACTCGTTGCTTTCAATCGCTTTGATGATGGCACCGTTGTACTTGCTGAGCTTGAGAAAATAGTTCTCTTCTTTGATCTTCTCGTACGGGCGGTTATGGTTCGGGCAAACGCCGTTATTGGCTTTCACTTCCGTTTCGGTAAAGAATGCCTCGTCGCCGGTGCAATACCAGCCCTCGTAGCTGCCTTTGTAAATGTCCGCGCTTAATTTCTTCCAGATAAGCTGGGCCCGCTGCTCGTGTCCAGAATCCGTAGTGCGGATAAAACGGTTACTGCTGACATTCAGCAGGCCAACCAGTTCCCGAAAACGTTGGCTGACCCGGTCGGCAAACTCTTTGGGCTCGATGTTCTGCTCGGCTGCTTTTTCGGCGATTTTGCCGCCGTGCTCATCGGTTCCAGTGCTGAAGATAACATCGTTGCCCTGCTGGCGGGCATACCGCGCCAGCACATCGGCATACAGGAGCTCCATAGCGAACCCGATATGCGGCTCGGCGTTAACATACGGAATAGACGTAGAAACGTAGTATTTGCTCATTAGCGCTTATTGTAACAGCTATGAAGAAGTTATGGTGGGCGATGAGGGACTTGAACCCCCGGCCTCGTGAATGTGAATCACGCGCTCTAGCCAGCTGAGCTAATCGCCCTTGGACATTGGTGACGAACCGTCTTAACAGAGAGATTATACCACTTAAGCCGACCTGTCGATGTAGTCCTGGCAAAAACGTTCGAATACGGCATTAGTCCAGCCGAAACCGGTTTGTGACGGATAAAGGCCTTTGACCGGGGGCTTCTCGGGTGAGACAACGTTGTACTTCTCCAAAAATACATGGTATTCGTTGAACCACTGCAGATTGGTTTTGAGCCATTTGATAGCAATGCGGCGGGCGTCCCGGTGGTATCCGTAGCGCTCCAGCGCCCTGACTATAATAACGTGCAGCGGCGCCCAGCCGTTTGGATAGGCCCATTGGGTCGGCAGACTGCCAAGTACGAATTGGCCGAGGGGCAAAGCGTCAGTGGTGCTTAACCCTCCCTTGTGTTCGAACCGCCGGAGTGCCCTAACCAGCGCTGCGGCTTGTTTTTCGTCGGCCATGCCGGCCCACATAGGGTAGTAGGCTGCCAGGCTGCTGGTGTTACCCCGTTTCTGTTTTACATAGTTATAGTCATAATAAAGTCCGCGGATGTGGTCCCACATGAGCTCATCCATGGTGGCCTTGCGAGCCGCTGCGGCGGCGTCCCACTGGGCAGCTTCCCGTTTGTTATCGAAGATGCGGGCAACCCGCGCGAAGTCCTCTTCGTACTTATATAGCAGCGCGTTCAGGTCAACCGGCAAAAAGTTCAGAGCCCGCCGCTCAAAGCGCGGTGTCATATCCCAGCCGCTCTCAGCCTCAGCCAGGTCATGAAGATAATTAATATCATAGTGCCGGCTCAGACCCCGATAGACCTGCCGCTCATTCGGCTTGCTGACACCCATCCAGACTGTTTGGTACTCTTCCTGAGCTACCTCTATCGAGGCCTTTAACCAATCCTTGTCCAGGTCGTACTTCTGGTAAAGGTCAAAGATGAAGCTGGTCAAAAACGGCGGCTGCGAACGTCCGGTCAAGTATGTACGCGAAGCGTTCGGGATGACCTTAAAGCGTTTGAACAAAAACAGCAGGTTGTCAAGAATCCCGCATACCAGCTCCTTGTGCTCGGCGTCCAACAAGCCCTGGACCATGAAGTAACTGTCCCAGTAGTACATCTCGTTGTAGTCGAAGCCGGTTTTGGTACGGTAGGAAGGCACCAGATACGGATGCGGCAATCCCAACAGGCTTTCGTCGTCTTTGGGGTGAAAGCGCTCCACTCTGGACCAATACTTAGCAATGTACTGCCGGGCCTCGGCCACATCCTCAGCCGTCAGGCCTTTATCCGGCCGGAATGACAACTGAAGTGTATGCGTAACTAGTTCTTTTGCTTTGTCTAAGGGCGATAGCATACACCCAGACTACGGCGGCAACCACAGTCAGGTCAAGCTATGCCGTAATCTTTTTGACAAAAATGGAACGCGTGCTTAGTATCGGGAACGCTCTTCGCGGGGACGGGCCTCGCTGACGACGATGGGGCGGCCATCGAGCTCTTTGCCATTGAGCTGGTCGATAGCGGCTTTCGCCTCTTCGTCGCTCGACATTTCAACAAAGCCGAAGCCTTTGCTGCGGTTGGTTTCACGATCCGTGATGACATTAGCCGACACTACGTTTCCAGCTGAAGAAAAGAACTCCTTCAAACTGTCGTCAGTGGTTGCCCATGCCAGGGAACCGATAAATAACCTGGTTGCCATATTGATATGCTCCTGGGTGTGGTCGAGGTAATCTGGCAAACCAGTTAGCTGCGCCTCTTAACACGTACTTTTTTATTAATAAAACTCTAGATCCTAACAAAATGTTAGTAGCAGCTTCTCTAGCATGGCCAGTGTATCAGAGACCGGACAGATACACAATAGCAAATTATCAGAAGATAATAATAATTTGTCTAAAAGTAAATAAAACAGTATAATTTCCCTGATCTAAGATGAGGCGCGATGAGCGAAACACTCCCACCGGAACAAGCCCCCATACCGGGATCCCCAGAGAGCTTTAGGGGCAACCTGGGCCATGGCTCAGTGCCAAGTGGCGGCGAGGTAATTAGCTACGTCGTCCTTGATCACAGCTCTCCTGATTTGGAAGGCAGCGCCGTGCGTAGACTACAGAGTGGGGTGGTGCTCCTGTCGCATAAATTCCCTGACCACCCCAGTACGAATGAAAAAATTCTCCCTTCTAAATCCGAAGTTGTGGTTTTCTTGGCTGCTGCAGAGCAACAAGCGAATAACTGGTTTACTGCCCCGCGGCCGTCTGCCTTATGGCACCGGCGCGGCAGACAAGAAGAAGCAGAGCCGATTGAAGCAATGCGCCGCCAGAAAAAAGTTGAGAATACCCAAAGAAAACTTGCCAGGCTGGGCTTCTCTATAGGTATTACGATAAACCCGCCCGACCAGTCAGAACAACGTTAAAGCTCTTGCGGCGGAGAATGTACTCAAGAACTGGCGCCCAATGTTTGTGGTATTTTGATTCGCTTAGTTTGTACTCATTTAAACCTAGGTTGGCCAGTTGCCTTGGCTACATCGTTCCAGAACGTATTGGTAGATACATAAGTTTTATCATTAACGATTATAAATCCGTCGCACCCGCAACCGCTAGACGTAACGATAAGCGACGGGTTGGTAAACTTGAATGAATAACCTGTGCCAGTACAAACATTACAATCTGCGCGGCCTTTTGGAGCAGGTTTAAACGACCTAACATCGTCTAATATAATTTTGGCATCCGAACTGCTAACAGTTTTGGTGTAGCTACCACCTACGCCAGGCTGGTTTAAGGCATCTTCTTTAGTGATTACCAGGCTCGTAGAAGCGGAACCGGCAACAGCCTTATGCTTGCTCGAAGAACTTGATGTTGCGGGAGGTTTGGCAGTTTCGAGCGTGGTCTTGTTGTTCCGGACATACCAGCCAATGAGGCCGACTATTCCTACAATTACAACGATTAATAGGGCTTCAATAGCACTGAAGCCTCTCTGGCTTTTGTTTACCTTTTTCATAATAGTTTAAGCATAAGCTGTAGAATTACAAAAATCAACAAAAATGACTTCATTTTACAGAGGTCATAACACTTATGCTTATGGTGGAGCTGCCGAGTACTGCCCTCGGGTCCGCCGGTTTATCTAAGGTTAATCGTCTACAGGCTTAGGCCATTTATGTATTCTCGAGGTTTGGCCGATAAATGACCAAAAAACCATTCCTCAAAGTCCGAAGTCTTAGCAGGCATTATGGACAGTAATGCCTGGGCGTCCTGGAAATATGGCGCGCCTTCGCGCTACCAGGCGTCACGTTCGGCGCGGCTTTAATAATTAAACTAAAGCTGGTGCGAAACTAGGCACGGCGAATGCAGCTTTTACGCTGGCGACCATGCTAGCTACGCGATCTGTAAGTTTTGCACTTATAGAAGTTGCCTATACGCTGACAAGCGACCTGCTGATATAACCGATAAAGTCCGAGCGTCGAGCTTAAAATTCAGCCCCACGATATGGCTGCGGAGAATGCCCCCACAGGACTTGGTATTGTAGCATTTTTACGCAAGAAATACTAGTGTTTATAGGCCAAGCTGGTGGTCACAAGCGCCCGTCCTGCCAGGTCGGCAAACCATCCGGTGCAGTTTCTGCAAACCTGTGACCAGCTGCATAACCTGGTCATCTCCCAGACCCGCGAATTCCGGACCGAGGTTGCGGTGCAGTATATTGCCGGCAGCCTCGGTAACTTGCATACCGAGGGTGGTCGGCGCGGTAATATGGCGGCGGCGGTTTTGCGGATCCTGCTTGATGACCAATAGCTTTTTGGATTTTAGCAGCTTGATCTGGCGGCTGATGCTGGCTTCGGTCTGCCCCAGGCTATCGGCAATGGCACGTTGCTGGACACGCGGGTTCCATTCCAGGACCATCAGAATTTTGAACTGGCTGAGGCCGATACCGAGTTGCTCCTGCAACGCCTGGTCCGACTGCCGTCCGATAACAGTAGCTAGGTGCTGTATAAGATAACTGAGATTATTGGCTGGTCCCATGGTAGTAGTTTAACTTTGCATACTTAACGCATCAAGTATTGAACTGGCCGTAGAGCGCCCGCCACTCCTCCAGGCTCAAAGTCTGGGCCCGGCGGCCCGTGTCGATACCGGCACCCTGGCATAAAGTTATGGCCTGCGCACGATCCAGATGCAGCCCGCTGCCCAGGTTATTGAGCAGTGTCTTACGCGGCTGGGCAAAGCCAGCTTTTACCAGCTGGAAGAATCGTTTGTCATCTACATTCTCGAATAGCGGAATCCCTCGCCGCTCGAGTATCAGGATCTGCGAGTCAACCTTTGGCGGCGGCGTGAACAGCTCAGCAGTCACGACCCGTCCAAGACTGACGTGCCAATAGTACTGGGTAGTAGTGCTGACAATGGACATCGCTCCCGGGCTGGCGGCTACCCGCTCTGCGACTTCTTTCTGTACCAGCAGAACAGCGGTAGCAGCCGGGTTGGCTGCCTCGCTGATTACCCGCAGCAACTTGCCGGTCAGATAATAAGGGATATTAGCTACGATCTTGTAGCCGGCCGGCAGGGAGTTGAAATCAAATTGCAGAATATCATGCACGACAACCTGCAGGTTGTCGGCCGGCACGCGGTCCGGCAGTTCGCGGGCCAGCTTTTCATCCAACTCTATAGCAACCACCTGCCCCGCTTTGCCAACCAGGACTTTAGTAAGGGTACCGAGTCCCGGACCGATTTCGACGACCGTGTCGTCTGCTTGAATATCAGCGGCGGTGCACATTGACTGGAGGCTAGCCTTGTCGCGCAACCAGTGTTGCCCAAGTGATTTTTTGGCGAATGGTTGGCCGCCCACTACCACCACCCAGTATTGACTTTGTGTATGTAAGCGTTAGCCCAGCCGCCATAGGTCGAGTCTGCATACCCGTTGCACCACCTGAGCTGTGTAATCGGATCTGTTGCCCAGTCAGAACCTGCACTTTCCATTTTGTAGCCGGGCGTAGCCTGACATAGACCATAGCCGGCGGAGGTATACGCATTATCCGGAACGGCGGGACAATAGTGTTCACCTTGGGCCTTAGTTGGGCACCAACCGGACTCATGGCTGATTATGTAATCCGCATATTGGTAGTCTACCGGGGATATTCCGGCCAACGCCATATCCCCTTTGATGCCGCTAAGGCTGGTACCGACTACCATGATCTGTGTAACCGCCGGCTTGATAACGATTGTTTGGAGAATAGTCTTGCCGGTAACGACATTGTTCTGCAGAGATTCCTTATAAGTCACGAGCTGCTGACCGGGCGAACCGTGCTGCCTTATAGCACTTGTGCCGTAAGCCAAAGAGTTGTCGTCTATCGTCTGTATGGGCATAGGGATGGCTTCGGTTTCGGTTTCGACCTTGATACCTGTTCGGAAGAAACCGATTTGCATGCCGGAGGTGATCGGCGTGTTAAGCGCCGGCGTTATACGGTCGTTTTTTTGGGGCTTAATGTGCTTTTCCTGTATTAAGGCCCCGACAGTCTTGGCATGGGTCCTGAGTGTCACTTGGACACCGTACAGGTCGACGCTCACGGGCGTAGCACGGTTGATTACTACCTGCTCGCCAATAGCCCGGGCCTTCAGAAAGTTCTGGGTCGGCTCAATATTCGCCCAGTCCTCCGGATAAAGGTTGACGCCATTTTGTTCGGCAATGGCCCGGCCAGTAGTTGCAGCGCTGAAAGTAAATGTCTTTTGTGAGCCGTCGACTATTTCAACCGGTACGGCCCGGTAGATGTTGACACGGAAATCATCCTGGTTTATAGGGGTATTCTGACTTGGTTCAACGACATCGCCCTGGTTCAGCTTGATGTGCAGTTTAGTCAGCAGTGCGCCTACGGTTTTCTGCTTAGTGGGAACAACCTGCTGGACATGGTCGTGCGAAATGATAACGATCTTGGCATCCTGCACCGGCGGCAGGTGATGCGTGTCTCGGGCCAAAAAGTAAGCTCCCGCCGTGAGTATACCCAGTATGCCGATGGTAATAACTGGAACCGCAAAAGGATGTCGGCTAAGGAGTTTAGCGCTGCGTACCCGCTTTTTGAACCGGATCTGGCGATAACGCCTGAGTTTTATTGATAATCTCTTGGGTCTGCGCATATTATGATACCTTTTCGAGCGGCGCGAAGCTGACGTTGAGTTTGCGGGTGCCTTTGTTCTTGAAATACACCACGGCCGTGTCTCCCTCTATCTCAACCACAGTACCCACACCGAAAACCTCATGACGTACCGCGTCGCCCTCATTGAGTTCCGTCACATATCGCGGTTCGCTAGAAGTAGCCGTAGCAGCGCCAAATGGAGTAGTTGGCGAAAGGCTCTCGGCATGTTCCATCGAAGACCGTGGGCTAGGTCGAGATGGAAGGGTGCCGAAGCCCCCCTGTCCACCGACCATGAAAGCGTTAGAGGTCTGGAACTCGCCGTCGATTTCACTCAAAAAACGGCTCGGGATGTTATGCTGAACGCCACCGTAGAGTAAACGGCTGGCCGCGTAGGTCATGTAAAGCTCGCGCCGTGCCCGCGTCATGCCTACGTAGCACAGCCGCCGCTCCTCTTCCATTTCGTTCTGGTCGTACAGTGCCCTGGAGTGCGGCAAAAGTGATTCTTCCAGCCCGATCATAAAGACCGCCGGGAACTCCAAGCCCTTGGCGGCATGCAATGTCATGAGCGTCACGGCGTCACCGTCAAAATCGGCGCTGTCCAGGTCACTGACCAGCGCTACCTCCTCTAAAAATCCAGCCAGACCCACCTCCTGGTACTCCCGGGCCACGCTCAAGAGTTCCTTGACATTTTCCTGTCGGGCTTCGCCCTGCGGCGTACCGTCATCTAGGTAGCGCAGGTAGTCAATCCGGCGCAGCAATGAATCAACAAGGCCTGAAACACTGGCATCACGGTTAACATCACGCTGTGCGTCTAATATGTCGCTGAGTTCAAATAGCGCTTTGCGGGCTTTAGGCGTAATCCCGTCGCACTGCTCCACATGCTGCAAGGCCTGGAAGAGCGTCAAGCCCTTGGCCTGCTGCCAAGCAAAGAAGTTCTGCAAACTCTTAGCCCCGATCCCGCGGGCCGGGATATTGACGATGCGCTCAAAGCTGACACGGTCTTCCGGTTGGTAAATCAAGCGCAGGTAGGCCAGGATATCTTTAATCTCTTTGCGGTCATAAAAGCGCACCCCGCCGATAATCCGATACGGTACCCCGTAGCGGACAAATGCCTCCTCAATTGGACGGCTCTGGGCGTTAGTACGGTACAAAACGGCATAGTCACGGTAATGTCGCTGGCTGGCATCAATACCCATACGGATCCGGCGAATGATCGCCTCCGCCTCCGCCTGCTCGCTGCCGACCTGCAACATCTGGACAGGCAGGCCGTCGCCGGCTGCAGTCCACAGCTTCTTGTCGGAGCGTTGGGCATTCTGGCTGATTACGGCATGGGCAGCATCTAGGATGTGCTTGGTGCTACGGTAATTCTGTTCAAGCTTGATAACCGTGCAGTTTTTATAATCCTTCTCGAACCGCAAAATATTGCGAAAATCCGCGCCCCTCCAGCTATAAATGCTTTGCCAGTCGTCCCCTACTACCGCTATATTCTTGTGCTCACTGGTTAACAAATTAACCAGTTGGTACTGGGCCGCGTTGGTATCCTGGTACTCGTCAATCATGATGTATCTGAACTGTTGCTGCCACTTTTTGCGAATTTCGGATCGGGTCTTGAGCATGTGTACGGTTTGGCTGATAAGATCATCAAAATCCAGCGCCGAAGCTTCGCGCAAGGATCGCTCATAAAGCGGGTAGACTTTGGCGGCGACCGCGCCGGCTGGAGTACTGGTGTGGGCGGCATACTCTTCCGGCGCGACCATCTCGTTTTTGGCGCTGCTGATAAGGCCGCTCAATAGCCGCGCCGGAAACGATTTTTCGTCGATCATCAGCTGCTTGCTTATCTGTTTGACAGTTGCCTGGCGGTCGGTTTCATCAAAGATCACGAAGCTGCGCGGAATACCGACGCTCTCGCCGTCCTGGCGCAGGATCCTAACGCAGATGCCGTGGAACGTGCCGCAAAATGGCATGAAGGAACGGTTATCGGGATTTTCGCCCAACAATTTGGCAATGCGTTCGCGCATTTCCTTGGCTGCTTTGTTAGTAAACGTCACAGCCAGGATATTAAACGGCGTGGCCTTTTTAGATGCAATGAGGTAGGCGATGCGATGGGCCAGTGTTTTGGTCTTGCCCGACCCGGCACCGGCCTGAATGAGCAGCGGCCCCTCTGTCGTTTCTACTGCCCGGCGCTGCTCCGGGTTCAGCTCTTCAATCAGTCTATCTAACACCTTATAAGTGTAGCAGAACTATGTATACAGTGCCGTTATTGTGATGCAGCCGGCGCAGTTGACAGCAAGATCGCGCGGGCTTGCTGGTAGTCGGCTGAAGACTGTATGAAGTGCTTAGCATCATTAACTGAGGCGAAACTATTATTTAGGCTGCCGGCGGCATTTTCCGGGATAACATTGACCTCGAACAGGCTGCTGGTTTGGCTACCAAAGTTGAGAAAACCCTGATCGATCGAATTTAATTGCTGGCCAACGGTTAACGTGTCGTTGTTGGTGATAGAGGCTATAACGTTAATTTCCCCGCTTTTATTTTGGCTCTGGTAGACCATATCACATAAGTAGACGGTACCGTTTATTTTGTGGGGCAATTTTTGGTAGTGAACGTATCTGACCACAAACGACCCGTTTTGGTTGGTCTGCGGCTTACTGCTAAAGTTAACGAGAATGCCTGAATTTGGGTCGGTTTTTTCGGATGGGTTAACGCTAATATAATCGGCTGTCGCCGTACTTCCGCTGCTATCAAGTTGCCAACTCGATGGGTAGCGGAACGTGAGCTTAGTGACTGGCGTGGTGAAGCTCTTAAACGTGACGGCCGGCACGTCACTAACGGGGCTTGCCGTACTCTGGTTATCGAAGAAGTGCGTGTGGGGCAGGTTGGCGGCGTTACTGGTCAACCCCGCATCAAGGGCAATATCCACCCAGGCTGCTATGAGCAACAAACTAAAAATAACGCCAAGTGCCACGAAGCGTCGTGAGCGGCGCTTCTCAACGGAGTTAATAGAAAGGTAGTATTGCTTGCTCTCGACCAGCTTTTCTATGGCAGCTCTGTGTTTTGCCTGTTTGGCGGATTCTTCCTCAAGCTTTTCAGGGCTGTCAGTTGGCGGGTTGTCGGCGCCGTCTTTCTTCTGGCCTTCCGGAGCAAGCTTTTCACGATCACCAGGATTCGCAAGCGGCTCAGCTTGCGTTGGGCTGGCGGGTTCATTGGACTCCTCCTCTTTTTCCTGCACCTGACCGTTCGTATTGTCAGACTTGGTGAGCGCCGCGGGCTCGTTTTGTGGAGTTTGCGCAGCCGACTCCTTGGGCGCAGCGGTCAGGGGTTGTAACTTGGCTTCTTGACTTGAACCTCCGAAAGGTTTTGGGCCTTTTGGTACCGACTCGTCGGTTCCGAGGTTCTCGGATTGGTCGTCAACCACCATGGGGTCCCTTAATACCGGGTGATTATTCAGGATAATCGACTTAGAATTAGGAGACGGGGCCGATTTGCCTGGAGGAGCTACGTCGACAATGGGTTTAATACTAGTTTTCTTCGGTTTTTCTGTCTTGGCCACGGGTTCGCCTTTGGCTGCTTTGCAGATGGTATGCTTTTTCAACTATATCAGAGAACTGGTGATAATTCAGGCTTTTGCCGCCGACCAGCGCGCCGTCGCAATCGGGTAGTGCCAGGTACCCGGCAGCCGTATCAGCGTTAATGCTGCCGCCGTAGAGCAACCGCACCTGTTTGGCCGCCTGATCACCATACAGTTCCCCGATACAGCTTCTAATCAATTCCAGTACTTTCTGTATGTCGTCGGGTTTGGAGATTTCACCGCCGAAAGTACTGATGGCCCATATCGGCTCGTAGGCGATGACCATGTTCTCGACCTCTTCGGCTGTCAGGTTGGCCAGGGCGGTCGTGACCTGGTCATGGACGACCCTTCTGGTCTCGTTGGCAGCCCGTTCTTGCTTGGTTTCTCCAACGCAAAGGATAGGAGTTAACTCGTTACGGACTGCGGCTTGGACCTTGTCCCGTACTGTTTCCAATGTTTCGTTGAAATAAATCCGGCGCTCAGAGTGTCCTACAATCACATAGTGGACCAGGTCGCGAAGCATCGTGAAGCTGACTTCACCGGTATAAGCGCCTTCATCCTTATAAAAAGCGTTCTGGGCAGCCAACCGGAATTTGCGGTGATCAAGCTCTTGGCTGATAGGCTGCAAACTGACCAGGCTAGGTGCCAGCACGACTTCGACGGAATGGTGCGGAATTATGTGGTCATTCAAACGCTTCACCAATACACTGCCCTCATGTACATTGAGGTGCATTTTCCAGTTACCGGCAATCATCATTCGTTTCATAGTGGTTATGTTAATTGTACTATTTGTCCTCCAGGGCTGTCACGCCGGGCAGTTCCTTGCCGCTCATCAGGTCAAGGCTGGCGCCACCCCCGGTAGAAACATGTCCAAACCGTTCCACCAGGTTACGTGATTCCAAATATCCGGCCGTGTCGCCACCGCCGACAACGGTAAACGGCTTATTGCCGAAGTCGCCCAGCAAAGCCTCGATAACGGTTTGGGTCCCGTGCGCGAACGGCCCGATCGGCCCCTGTAGTCCTGGCGTCTCTGTTACACCCATAGTGCCGTTCCATACCACGGTATTTGCAAGTTGTAGCGTGCCAGCGATGAACGAAGCGCTAAGCGGACCAATGTCCAGAATCTTCTCATCACTGCCCACCTGGCCGGTTTCTGCCGGCGGCCGCTTGGGATAGTGCTCGGTGTCCGCGAGAACGTGCGACGAAAAGCCGACAATCCGCGTCGGCGCAGTCCTGTCGACTGCCTTGGCTACCACGCCGTCCTGGGGAATAACGAATGAGAAGTCTCTACTTTCCGCTTCGGCGGCCGCTTGGGCCAGAATATCCTTGGCAACAGGCACGCCTTCGGCGTCGTACAGGCTGCTGCCGACATTAACACCTTGGGCTACTAGAAATGTGTTGGCCATGGCGCCGCCTATAACCACGCAATCGGCCATGGTAATGAACCGCCTGAGAATCTCTATTTTATCGGCGATTTTGGCGCCGCCTATAATAGCGACCAGCGGCTTTTCGGGCTGCTCCATGGCTCCGGTAATAGTGTTGAACTCTTTTTCCAGCAGCAGGCCGGCTACACTTGGCAGGTGCCTTGTGATGGCTACTGTGCTGGCATGTGCCCGGTGCACAACACCGAAACCGTCCTGCACAAAGACCCCGCCTTCTCCGGCCAGGCTGGCCAGCTCTTTGGCAAAATTGTCGTCATTGGCTTTTTCTTCCGGATGATACCGCAGGTTCTCCAGTAGCAAGATTTCCCCCTGCTGAAGCTCACCGGCGGCCTGGCGTGCCGGCTCGCCTACGCAATCGCCTGCAAACTTTATCGGTTTGTCGAGTAATCGGCCCAGCATTTCAGCTACCGGCGCCAAGCTGTCCGCGATATCTTCGGGACCGCTGGGCCTGCCGTGATGGGAACAGATAATAAGGCGAACGTCATGGTTCACGAGTTCCCGAATAGTAGTCAGGGATTGTTGTATGCGATAGTCAGAGGTAATTTTGCCATCCGAGATCGGTGCATTGTAATCAGCCCTGAGCAGGACAGTTTTGCCGTGCAGATCAATATCATGAATTGTTTTTTTATTAAGCATCCCACCCTTTCCTGATTACCAAAATTAAAAGTGTACTGCCTTAATAGTATCATCTATGGCTTGCGGGCATTAGTCCAGAGCCCGGACTTTAATGGTATCCGTGGTGCCGACTACGCCCGGATAGCGGCCGGAGGCCGTGACCACGACATCACTCTTATGCAATAGCTTGTTTTTGCGAAGCCAGTCGGTGAGTTTTTCGGCGGCCCGTGCATCCGCCGGGCGTACGTAACTCTTGGCGCCAAATACGATAGCCAGCTGCTGCGCTGTGCGGTTGTCGCTTGTAACGGCAATCAACGGTATGGCTGAGCGCCGGGCGGCTATTTGCCGGGCCGTGGCGCCGGACTTGGTCTCGGCAACGATGGCTTTGGCCTCAATGTTCTCCGCCAGGTTCAGTATGGCGCTGCTGATGGCGCTTTGGCGGCTATGGTCGTCGTTACCCGGAAAGCTAACCTTGAGCGGCATGTGGCCCTCGGTGTACAGGATAACGCGCTTCATGGTCGCTACAGACTCTGTCGGATAGGCTCCGCTGGCCGTCTCGTCGCTGAGCATCACGCAATCTGCGCCAACCACCACGGCAGTAGCGATATCCGAGACTTCGGCCCGCGTCGGTTCCGGCGCCTCATTCATACTGGCCAACATCTGGGTAGCAACGATGGTAGGAACGGCGTAACGCTGGCCCAGGCCGATAATCTCCCGCTGGACAATCGGCACGCTTTCGGCGCTGGTCTCCACCGCCAAGTCGCCCCGCGCGATCATGACAGCATCGCTTTCACGCATAATGGCCTCTATATTGTCCACGGCCGCCCTGGTTTCTATCTTGGCAATGACTCTTGCGGTACTGTCCATTGACCTGAGCAGTTTCTTCAGCTTTATAATGTCATCCGCAGTTTGGACAAAGCTGAGCGCCACATAATCGATGTCCTGGGACGAACCGTAAACCAGGTCGGCGCGATCCTTGGCCGTTATTATGTCGCCGCCGAAGTCGGTATCCGGCAGGTTCATGCCCTTGCGTTTAACCAGCGTGCCG
>DAHUYJ010000050.1 GCA_027315225.1 Candidatus Saccharimonadota bacterium
CGAATGCTTTCGCAGTAGTTAGTCTTCAGCAAATCCAAGAATTTCACCTCTGACAGCTGAATACTGACGCCCCCGACTGTCCCTATTAATCATTACGGCGGTCCTAGAAACCAACAAAATAGAACCACACGTCCTATTCTATTATTCCATGCTAATGTATTCGAGCATAGGCCTGCTTTGAACACTCTAATTTTTTCAAAGTAAAAGTCCTGATTCCCCGACACACCCAGTGAAGGGCATGCGGCTCCTCAGAAGGAAAGACCCGGCCGGACCAGTGCACGCGGTGAGGCGGACCGGCCAGCCAGGCCCAAGGTTCAACTACGAGCTTTTTAACCGCAACAACTTTAATATACGCTATTGGAGCTGGAATTACCGCGGCTGCTGGCACCAGACTTGCCCTCCAATTGTTCCTCGTTAAGGGATTTAAATTGTACTCATTCCAATTACAACACCCTAAAGGGCGCTGTATCAGTATGTATTGTCACTACCTCGCTGAGTCAGCATTGGGTAATTTGCGCGCCTGCTGCCTTCCTTGGATGTAGTAGCCGTTTCTCAGGCTCCTTCTCCGGGGTCGAGCCCTAACCCTCCGTTACCCGTTGTCACCATGGCTGGCCACTACCCAGCCGTCGAAAGTTGATAGGGCAGAAATTTGAATGAACCATCGCCGGCACAAGGCCATGCGATTCGAGAAGTTATTATGAATCACCAGAGAGCCCCGAAGGGCATTGGTTTTTAATCTAATAAATACATCCCTTCCGAAGTCGGGATTTTCAGCATGTATTAGCTCTAGAATTACCACGGTTATCCAAGTAGTAAGGTACTATCAAATAAACGATAACTGATTTAATGAGCCATTCGCAGTTTCGCTGTATAATTGCTTATACTTAGACATGCATGGCTTAATCTTTGAGACAAGCATATGACTACTGGCAGAATCAACCAGGTAACTATCTTGCGCCGCGGGCCGGGGCCGTTGGCAACCAGGCACTGAAGCCCGGCAGAGTTGCGTTATCTGACCGCAGTGCTAAGCACCGCTGGGCAGGGTCAATCCCCGGAGCACGCTCGCGGAGTCGCCCACCCGTCCATTTGCCCCCACTGAGTTCCCCACAGAGCGGTCCGCCACACGTTAGTTCGGTGCCGAAGCACGTCCCAGGTGTAACATACGCCCCGCAAGAGGAGGATACCGTCCGCTAGTCACGCCCGGGGGCGGATACCAGCTTGGGCTTACCCCCAAGTGTCTTAAGGATAGGTCTGACCATCGGCCATTCATCCACAGACTCCATCAGAGCCTAACGAGCCGCAGCCGCCAGGTCTTCAGGTGCCTTCACAGGCCGGCGATCGAGATCCCCAGCCCACTACAGCATTGACTCTC
>DAHUYJ010000051.1 GCA_027315225.1 Candidatus Saccharimonadota bacterium
GGTGCCTCCCGGGCCGGGTGGCTCTTCATCGGCCTATAGCGGAAACTATTAAGCAATATTGGTTTCGGGAGCCGCAATATAAGATAATGCGAAACGCTACTCATTGTTTTCGCTACCGCCTTTTGATGATTTTAGGCATCTTAACCTGCTCGGCTCGCTCAGTCTATTATGCTCCCGCCGGCTTAGCCTTGCCCACTGAGAAGCGGAAGTAGTCCGGTGCTCAGTATCGAAAGCTCTAAGCTACCTCGCCGCTCACCGAAGTTTGCCGTTTGGTACCAGAATACAGATCGAAGATCCTAAAACCGGAGAGATGGTAATTGTGGTCGTGAGGGACAAAGGGTCCTACGTTAAGTCCAGAATGCTTGATGTAAGCCGTGAAGCCGCCGGCTCGGGTTGTTGATGCTGGGTGTGTCATATATGTACTGCCTGATTCTGGACGACTAGGCTGTATCTTGTGTGCCGGATGCCCAGTAGGATTTAGCTATTTGGGAATCACCTGCCCATGCACCTTGGTACTGGCCCCCGCGGCCAACTCCGCTTCGGTGGAAGGCTCACCCGTAAATTCTTGCTGGAATGCGCATAGAAACTCGTCGCCAGGCTTGATTACCGCCTCTTGTCCCTTAATGATGGTATCCTGCACCAAAAAGCCGCCTGGAAGTCCGTCGATAAGCGCCATCGCAAAACCTTTCAGTCTTCGGTGACGTACATTCAGCCCTACAGGTTTCAGAAATGCGAACGATGGGTTAATCGCTCCTATCACCCCCATAGCGACCGGCAATGCCCCGAAGCTAAACACGCCGGCCGGCGCGAGCGCTGCGTTAAGTCCGACTCTTAGGGCCTCGTAGCGAATTTGCTGCGACCAGGGCCCGGTTACCTGTCCATTATGGTTAACACCCAAAAGCCGTCCATCAGCTTTGTTTCGGACTATCAGCGCTCGCTTGGCTGGGACCGCACAAAGCGGTATATGTTTTCCTTTTTCGTTTATGATCTCGTCAAATGTGACGCCCAGGCATCCGGAATTGCGATACCATCGCTCAAAGCTGAGCATTGAGTGGAGAATACAGCGAGCCTTCAGGCAATAGTTAATGTGAGCGTTTACTATCGATCCTTTAGCAGCCACTAAACGATCCCCGACCTTCAAGTCATACTTAAGACTGGCCTGGAAAGCATCACCCTTTTTGGCTGTCTTGCTGGAGATGTGAGACAGTACGATCACTGGAAACTCAGCACCCGCCTTTATGCGGGTTTTAGTGGAATCC
>DAHUYJ010000052.1 GCA_027315225.1 Candidatus Saccharimonadota bacterium
CCCGCCATTGCGTCCTCTTCTTTTCCTGCAATGATTTCATCCCGTCCCTCCCCCTTTTATCGAAGATGGACTCATCATCTCGCAACTCAAAATTTATTCAAGTATGGGTCTGTCCGGACGCACACCTACCAGGTGGGATTGACTGAGCAGAAATCTAAGTGTTTGAACTAGTTATCTTCACAGTACTGGTTAGTGCAATGTTGACTACGTCTTGGATGATACTGAGACGCACAGGCACAAAAGCATATTTGTGTGATGAATGCGCGTTTAATGATGCCGAGCTTTGTCATAAGCCAATACGCCCAAATGCGATAACCTGCACGGCGTTTTACCGAAAAAAAACCGAAGCCTAACAGCTGCTTGCTATTTGGTGGAACTCCGGCGCCGGCGGGGTCCTATTAAAAAGCGCTGTTTGGAAATAGAAACAGCTAAACCCCATACATTAAGCCGGCCGAGCAGATACATTCAGGTCCCTTTGCCGGTTCACCCACCGGGGCCAAAGGGACCTGCTCCTTCTGCATTATGCTGCGCGCTATGTCGTACAGATTGCCTGCCAGTGAGCCGCTTAATTCGGAGTGTATTTCGGGAGCCAGGGTATGCAAACCTGGTGGCCCGCTTGCCGTCAAGGCTATCAACAGACTATCTAATCCAGATCATAATCATCTTTGAGCTGGTTGAACAGGGGGTGAGCAGCTTATTGAACTATTGTTAATAATGGTGGTTGCCCCAACACTGGACCTGGTTTCGGCCGAGTTTTTTAGCCTGGTAAAGGGCGCGATCGGCCTTCACCAGAAGCTGTTCTTTATCTACCGCATCGTCGGGAAAAGTGGCTACGCCTATCGATGTCGTAACCTGCCCGATTCCTTCAAGCATGGTCTCTCTTACTGCTTTACAAAAACGTTCTGCAGCTGCTTTTGCTGCTTGCCGCCCGGTCTCCGGCAGTAAAATTAAGAATTCTTCGCCACCGTATCTTGCTACCACGTCTACGTCGCGGGCTGTAGCTTTTAATACCTTGGCCACATACTTGATGGCGGCATCTCCGTAATTATGTCCAAAGGTATCGTTGATTCGCTTTAAATGATCCAGGTCACACAGTACACAGGAAAATGGGTGGCCGAACCTCTGGTGTCGTTCTATTTCTTTTGATAAATGACTTGAAAAGTGCCGCCGATTGTATAGCCCG
>DAHUYJ010000053.1 GCA_027315225.1 Candidatus Saccharimonadota bacterium
ACCAAAGGGTTGGTCAATAGTTGCGTCACGGCCGTCGACGCTTTTGCCAAGCAGACCGAAATCTACCACCACGAGGTGCTGGCCCTAGGCCACAAAGTTGATAGACACGAAAAGTGGCATCAGCAGACTGCTAAGGCCATGTGTATTAAGCTGTCAGCCTAATCTTCTAGACGGGGTTTATCCAACAGTTGGGGCTCGACCGAGGGTTTGGTGTCGGCGATTTTGACGATGTCGCGGTCGATTTTGCCAAGCTCTTTGTAGGTGGAGTTAAAATGGCCGACGGTAGTGCCGAGGCTGTTGCCAAGCTTTTGCATGTAGCCGTTATGCGCTACCAGATGCTTACTGAGTTGTTCGATGTTTTTGCGGATCTTTTCAGTGTCTTTATGGATCTCGATAGACCTGAGCCCCTGGACGATAGTTTGCAGCATGGCTGCCAGGGTGCTGGGACCGACTATGGTGACTTTCTTGTCGGCGGCGGCGTATTGCATAAGGTTGCGGCCGTTGACACCGCCCAGACCCACCTTATTTGCCAGCAGGTCATAATAAATCGCCTCGCTAGGAATGAACATAAGCGCCTGGTCGAGCGTACTATTGCCCGGCCGGATGTACTTCGCAGTTTCGTCGATGCGTTTCTTTAGGTCTTCTTTGAAAGCCTTTTCAAGTACCGGACGCTCGGCGTCTTTGGCGTCGATCAAGCGGTTGTAGTTCTCGAGACTGAACTTACTGTCGATGGGCAGGACCTTGTCGTCCAGCTTTATGACAGCGTCAACTACCAGGCCTTCGGCCAATTTGTACTGCAATTGGTAAGCGCCGGGCGGCAAGGTGTTCTTGAGGATCTGCTCGAGATAATATTCGCCGATAACGCCCCGTTGTTTAGGATTCTGAAGGACGTTTTGCAGCGTCTTGAGCTCGGCGGCAATGTCGCCGACATTCTTATTGGTGCGGTCGAGCTCGGTTAGCTTGCGGGTGACTTCCTCAATAATCTTGGCGCTGGCGCTGAACTGCGCCGCCATCTGCTTGTTATTGGCGCCTAGCTGATCAGTCAGCTGTTTCTGCAGGCCGTCCTTGAGCTGAGCCATGTTCTTGTTGAGCTCCGACATGTCGGCTTT
>DAHUYJ010000054.1 GCA_027315225.1 Candidatus Saccharimonadota bacterium
GCTTGGGCATAACTTTAATACAATAATACATTAAGCATATACGCAACCGGTCGGGTTAAGATTACGGCTATTGTATTTGGACACCGCTTTGCGGCTCAGAGGCACCTTAAGACTATGGAAACAAAGCCCCACAAGCAATCTGCATCTCTGGTAAACAAAACCTTCCTGGGACAAATTTTGGTTGAACTGGGTTATGTGACTGTGTATCAACTGGAAGAGGCTCTCCAGGCCCAACAATCAGACAGGCAGGAAGATGTCGATCCCAAGCCTCTGGGGCAAATTTTGTTGGAACTAGGTTACTGCAGTCCCAACCAGCTTATAAGGGCAATCCAAGTTCAGGTAGAGTACCGCGACGCTCAGCCTCATGAGTAAGGGCGACGGCCTTGGGACTGGGCGGCAAATTAAACACGGCATTTCTCACCGTAGTCTTGACCACGGTAGTAGGGTTTGCTGGCTATTCATTTGTTCTGGAGTACCTGAGCAGCGGGTCCGCAGCTGAACATTCTCTGGATCAAACCGCCAAACGCCTCGGACATGATTTGCAAACGATCGCCGCTTCAAATCAGAACCTGGCTCTGCTGGTTTCACGCGACCCCATGTTCAGCAAGGCTTTTGCCCAGTCGGACAGGCCGGCAACCGCGGCGGCACTGTCTTCAATTATCGAAAGAACCGGCTTCGATGGGTATATTACGGCCTTAGATCCTTATGGCAATATCTTTTACAGCAGTGAAACTCCTGCTCGTTACGGCGTCTCGGTCAGTTCGCTCAATCCAGGCATGGATTTCTTGTTTATACGCAACCACACTTGGAGTGGTCCGGCAGTTATCAGCGCCGCCGGCACGGTGAGCATTTCAGCCATGGTTCCCGCAAGCAACGGCACGGGATTGATAGCGGTCAGTCGCCCTCTAAATAATGAGTTTGTGCTGGGCACCACTACTCGCTATGCCCTGAGCGCAATTCATGCCGGCGCGTTGCAAATGGCTGTTGTCTCGGGATCGGAAGGG
>DAHUYJ010000055.1 GCA_027315225.1 Candidatus Saccharimonadota bacterium
TGAACTTGACCTTGTCTATAAGCAGGCGTATGTCTGAAGACGCAGTGCGCGTCCTTGAACCTGCCATTTGAGTTGTTTCTGGCTGTGAGGTTGCTCGGGGATCAAACACCGGCAAAGCTATCGGCTCGTCCACGTTCATTGTTATAATATCGCCGGGAAAGATGGAGCTAATTGCTCCTTTGCGTTTAAGCCCACCGACAAGTCCCAGTGTTCCGCCGATCGCCGCACCGCCTGCGATGCTAAGCCCGTAGGTTGCAATAGCGGTGCCTATACCACCAAACTGAACCGCGCATACAGCTCCTCCCAGGGCACCGTAACCGACGTAACCTGTGTCTACCGCCACTATTTTGGAAACGGCTCTCAGTTTGCTGTCACGAGTTGAGAAGGCGGACTCGAAAGGCAGTTCGTAATCACCATCAGGACTGATTATTTTGTCGAATTCTACGTCTACATAACCTGCACGCCCGAGTCTGTGTCTGTTCTCCACTCTAGTAACCAGCCCGTGGATATACCAGCCGGACGGGAGAACGACATGTCTGCCGTTAGTGGCATCAGTAGATATTCGTCCCAGTACCTCGTCACCTTTACGGCTCATCTGTGAGTTAAGGTGAGAACTCATTTGAATATTTACGGTTGAACCACGAGTCAGGGTCTCGACTTTTCCCTCTAAAAAAGGTGAGGGTCCGGCAACGGCGTGTCCTTTAAGTAAAGTCGCAGAGCGTATAAGAGGTAGCCCGGTTCCTGAACCGGTGTTGGCTATGGGTTCTAGTCCCGCTGCCGGTTGTAGATACGTGAATGGTTCGCCGGCAATGCAGTCACCTGGTACTGTCATGGCTGCTAAGCAGAATAAGGTGAAGGTTACCAGGCAGTTGTTCCAAAACGGCATTATACTTTTGTTGCCCGGCGCATTTGCCGAAATAACCGGCCGGCTAGCTGAAGGACTTTTGCGAATAAAATTATGCTCTAAAAACGAGTGGACCAAAACCACTAATGCGTAGACCT
>DAHUYJ010000056.1 GCA_027315225.1 Candidatus Saccharimonadota bacterium
ACCACTTCCAAGGAAGGCAGCAGGCGCGCAAATTACCCAATGTTAATACAATGAGGTAGCGACGAGACATAACGATGCCGATCCTTCGGGGTCGGTAATCGTCATGAGCACAAAGTAAACATCTTAACGAGGAACAATTGGAGGACAAGTCTGGTGCCAGCACCCGCGGTAATTCCAGCTCCAATAGCGTATATTAAAGTTGTTGCAGTTAAAAAGCTCGTAGTCGGAATTGAAGGACTCGCAGACGTGGCTGGCATACCTCAAAGTTAGTCACGTCGGAGTTCTCGACGCAAGGGGACGGGTTCTGCACTTAATTGGGTGGAGCACGGAGCCTTGCCATTTACCTTGAGGAAATTGGAGTGTTTAAAGCAGGCGGCAACGTTTGTACATGCCAGCATGGTATAATGGAACACGAGGTTAGTCAGGCCATTTGGGAACCTGGCTAGCTTAATGATAGATGAGGGCTGCGGGGGTGGTTGGTATTTAGCGGCTAGAGGTGAAATTCTTAGATTCGCTAAAGACCCACAGCTGCGAAAGCGTTCCACTACTAAGCCCCTCTCGATCAAGAACGAAAGTTAGGGGATCGAAGACGATCAGATACCGTCGTAGTCTTAACCGTAAACTATACGAACCGAGGATTGGGCAACGATCGTTATTCGACTTGCTCAGGACTCTGTGGGAAACCATTGAGTCTTTGCGTTCTGGGGGGAGTATGGTCGCAAGGCTGAAACTTAAAGGAATTGACGGAAGATCACCACCAGGAGTGGAACCTGCGGCTTAATTTGACTCAACACGGGAAAACTCACTCGGTCAGGACAT
Source organism: Candidatus Saccharimonadota bacterium (assembly GCA_027315225.1). GTDB lineage: Bacteria > Patescibacteriota > Saccharimonadia > Saccharimonadales > UBA4665 > DAHUYJ01. Next base: position 820 of record DAHUYJ010000056.1, read on the forward strand.
AGTAAGGATTGACAGATTGATAGCTCTTTCTTAATTTCTATGGGTGGTGGTGCATGGTCGTTCTTAGTTGGTGGAGTGATTTGT
>DAHUYJ010000057.1 GCA_027315225.1 Candidatus Saccharimonadota bacterium
GCAGGACATATAAGGAAGGTGCGGTTCAGTGCCTTTCGCAAGTGCGACCAACCTTGTGGGAAGGCGCAACCCGGCGGCCCGCTCTTGCATTTGCCCTCGCTGCGAGGCCTATGCAAAATGCGTACCTGCCTTGACTGCCGCGGGGTGTGTCTACTGAGTTAGGCACCCTTGCGGCGGGTGGACAACCAGTGTTCGATGGGCCTTTGATAAGCTCTGCTGTCGGCTATTCGACCTGGAACTCCTCTTGTCTTTGCGGCGCGTCGGAGACGACCGTCGTTGTTCCATATCTGCAATTGCGAGTACTGCGAGGGGCCGGATGCAGCCGACCACAGGCGAGGTCCCTACTACTACTTGCTACTCCCCCGGGAAGCCGTCGCTTTCGGCGCGGTCAGCGGGGATGCCTAGTTTGCGTCAGAGCCTCGGCTCTGGCGCGGCCGGATGGGCTCTGTGGATGATTGGCAGATTGCTACACCTATACACGAGCAACTGGAGATACCCTCCTCCTGGGGACGCTGAATAGCTGAACCTTGAGGCCAGAGGTCTCCACTTGGGGGGCATAGGCGACACGGTCAAACTTCTGACAGTGTCCGCCGACCGCCTCCTGGGGAATTAAGAGGGGAAAGCGGAAGCCCGAGCGCTGAACCGGCCATGCCGGAGAAGGCTGTGAGGGCGCGGCCTCGTGCCGCACAACGGTAGCTAAAAAATTCTCCCCTGCCTGAAACACGGCGGGGGTGGCCAACCCCTGGCGCACGATAGTTACCTGGTTGATTCTGCCAGTAGTCATATGCTTGTCTCAAAGATTAAGCCATGCAT
>DAHUYJ010000058.1 GCA_027315225.1 Candidatus Saccharimonadota bacterium
TTTTAAGAACCTGATCACCCGACAGCTTTGGTATCATGATGTCTAAAAGCACCAGATCGGGTCTTTCTTTTTCTATCAGAGTTATTGCTTCAATTCCATCGTGGGCAACTGAGCATTTGTAGCCTAAAAGCTCCAGTCTTGTCTTGTATATGTCCGCCAGACTAAAGTCATCTTCAACGACAACAATTTTCTGAAAGGATGATTCTTGATCCATGAATTAAGTATAGTTCAAGCCAAGTACAAGGTCTAATAATTGGGAACCAAGGGTGCAGCTGATATAATTTGATTTTGTTAATGGGGATTGGCCAAGTGGTAAGGCAGCGGGTTCTGGTCCCGTGATCGGGGGTTCGAATCCCTCATCCCCAGCCATGAGGTACGAACGGCGATACGGTCTTCGCCTTTACTAATTTTCATATCTTATATATCCGCTAAAGGATTAATGCCGTGAATTTGAACTAGTTGTGCTATACCTACTTTGACAGGCCGAGGGCTATAATTTGGGGGCAAAGCTTCGCCTTTATAGGTTTTACGGTTACTTCCTGGCAACCAACGAAAGGCTCTTAACGGAACAAACTGTCTTACAAGAATATTTATATGTGTTG
>DAHUYJ010000059.1 GCA_027315225.1 Candidatus Saccharimonadota bacterium
TCGTCCTGGTGGGTTTTTTGTTAATGAAGTTATGCACAGTTTTATTTAGTCCTTAAGCATAAATAGTATTGACGACTATTTTCGTATTTTATAAGATACGTATAGCGCTTGAACAAATTAAGTGCTCAAAAACAAAAAGCTCTCTGGGACGACGGTTTCTCGCAAGTCGTTGTCCCACCAAAAAATAACCAAAACTTTAAAATCTAAAAGCCAAACAAAAATTTTAAATATTCAATAAAGCGCTTTACTTTTGACCTTAGGTAAGGCGCTTTTTTGATGCTTTATTACCAAATCTTATTATTTTGTGTTAACTATTTTAAATAATAGTTAAAGACTATTAAATTACTTCGTTAAGGATTAAGGCTTTTCGTGTGTAGCTTATTTATTAGTTTCTTGTGAATGGTAGATGCGCCATATAATGCTAGTTTCTTATTTTATCTGTAAAATAGGTGGTTGACCTCTTGATACCTGTCTGATAGAATGCTGATTACATTTATAATAATATTAACGCTTATCTTAAGCTCGGGAGATTGAACATAGCTAAGTATACCCGCCTGAATGAGCAAATTCGGGCACCCAAGTTGCGGG
>DAHUYJ010000005.1 GCA_027315225.1 Candidatus Saccharimonadota bacterium
TTAGTGGTGGTGTTGTTGCTATCTTTGGTGTTGTAGCTACCCGTGATGTTCGTAGTGTCTGTAGTGTTAGAGGTATTGGTTTCGGTGTTGTAGCTGTCGATTACGCCACCGCCAGAGAAGCCTCTGAACAGAGGTGCCAGGCCGCTGCCGGTTGAGACGGAAACGCCTGAGCCGCTCGAGCCTGAGGTGCCCGAGACGCTCGGGCCGCCGATAGAGTTAGACTGTGTAACCGGCTGGCTGCAGCTGCTGGTGTTGCCGCTGGCAGAGCTGTTGTTAGTGGTGACATCGGCAGTAGGCAGAACCTGGGACAGCTCTTTATATACGCTGCTGTTCATCTGCGTCATGTCTGAGCGCATAATGGAGCCGACGATAGCCGCAGTCGCGATCACGGTTGCGACACCACCTAGAAAGAAGGCCGCAAAAGTAAACATTAGTGTTGGTTGATACATTTGGTCGTTTGTTCGTACCATAACATCCTCCTGACGTTAATTGCCTTATATAACGCCCACCTCACAAATTCATATTTTTGTTGATGCTATAATAGAATTTGTTTTACTAAAAATAAATAATATTACATAAACATTAACGCTTTGCCGCTCATACTTATACACCGTTCTATCTGCAACAGGGCATTGTTAATTTTGCTATAAGAAATCAGCCAATATGCATAAGCACATCTGTAAAATTGCACCCGGCCTTATGCTGCACACGAAGCCAACAATTATCCTAGTCAGTGATACTTATAGAGACGGCAGCCTCCTGGGTCGGCTTCGCGATTAAAGCGCTAGGGCATCACTCCGGATATAGCATTCAGCTCTCTTATCGGTTCTCTGCAAACCCGGGCTTAGTCCATTGCGTCAGCATGTACGGCAGCGTTGCGCCGCTTGATGTACCATCGAACGATGAAGGCAATGATAATAAGCGCGAATATTACACTGATTGGCGTTGAGGCTTTGGACACGGATTGCCAATTGGCGGCCAGCGCCTTGCCCAAGTAGGCCAGGGCAAATGTCCACGGCAAGCTGCCAATAAGTGTCAACAGGCTAAACTTTAATATGGGCATTTCGGCAATGCCCGCCGGAAAACTAATAAACGTACGCACCACGGGCAACACCCTGCCGATTAGTACCGCCAACTGGCCGCGGTGAGCAAAAAACACTTCAGCCCTGTCTAAATCGTGGTGGCGAATGAGTACGTATTTGCCCCATCTTTCGACAATAGCACGGCCGCCGGTACGCCCGACAGCGTAAGCAACCCATGAACCGAGCAGGTTGCCAAGTGCTCCCGCAACGGCAACGGCTACAATATTTAGGTGGAGGGAAACGCCCGCTATGACAACGCCCGAAGCCAAAGCACCTCCGAACACCATAACCACCTCGCTTGGCACCGGTATACAGGCCGATTCTAGTGTCATTAGCAAAAAAATGGCGAGATAACCGTGTTTGCTTATTTCGGAGACAAGAAAGTGTTCCATTGGCTCATAATATTGTACCAGCAATATAGTTATTCTTATTACTCCGGCCTTTCCAGCCTGCCATTGATTTGCTCAACGTCAAACGGAAAGAAGTCTTGGTTTTCAGCGCAAGTGGCAATAGTCAATCGCCATATATTTTTTAGCATGCCCCCTGATGCAGGGCATCTCCCTACCGTGGGCAACTCACGATCAAGTCCATATTCAAGTTCTCTTGCTGCTAAGTAAAAGCTGCTAGGCGAAGGTGTTAAAACAGGCGAAACAGTCCTGCCATCAGATATAATTGTGAACGGCAGATCTTCATACCCTGGCAAGTAAGAAGAGCCGAGACCAAACGCTTGTTCCAGGACTTTATTTCTCTCGTTACCGACTGAGCTGAATGTAGTAACAGCAGGCCTATAACTCGCAGCGAGGATGGCTTGTAGCTCCTCAATGGTAGCTCCGGTATGGCGCTGACGTACAAATTCTTCGTACGCCCTAGTGCCCCACATGGCTAGTCGTGCAGCCACGCAAAATCCATGAATAGCACCACCCGAATGAAAGCGTGAATCCGGTGTCTGCTGCCTAAACTTCTGGTAGAGGGTCTCTCCTATATACTCATACTTTTCGGGGCGACCAGGACTCGGAGGGGTTACTTGAGGAGGCTCTAGCTCAAAATTTTTTGCAAGTTCGGCAAGTCTCAGTGCGGCATCTTCATACCTAGCCTTGAAAGCTGGAGGAACAGACGTTTCTGAAAATGCCATTGCACTATTTTACAATATTTAAGAATTTTGGTCAATAACATAATGGGGGGTACCTGTAATAAGGATATTGTCTTGGAAACGCTTGGTTGATATCCTGTCCAGGTCCAGGGAGCCCTGGATCTGGCCGGCACCTTGGCCGCTGATTGAAACGGCGTCCTGGCCGCCGATGAGAAGCGGCGCATAAAACGCATAGACCTTGTCCGCAAGCTTTTGGTCAATGAAGTTTCCAAGGACTGTGCCCCCGCCTTCTACCAGGAGACTGATGATTTCAGCTTGTCTAAGCTTAACCATAAGCTTGCCTAGAGGCACTTCGCCACCGTCAAATACCAGCACCTCTATGCCTCGGCGTTTTAGCGCATACAATTTGTCGGCCGGCGCCCGGGAGGTTGTAGCAACTATGGCATTTGAATCACGCAAGACTTGTGCTTGCAGCGGTATGCGCAACCGCGAGTCCAGGATAATGCGTTTTGGATCGGGCTTGCGGGCCGAGCGCGTTCCGAGATGCGGATCATCATGCAGCACGGTGCCTATACCGACCAAAATGGCCTGGTACCTGGCCCGCAAGCTCCTGGCGTAGGTTCGGGCGGCGTCATTAGTAATCCACTTGGAATCGTTGGTACGGGTCGCCAGTTTGCCGTCGAGACTGGCGGCAAACTTAAGGGCTACAAACGGCCGGTGCTTTTCATGATAGGTGAAATACGCTTCATTAAGCGCCCGGGCGGCTTCTTTTTGCGAGCCGACTGAAACGCGAATACCGGCGCGCTTCAACCTGGCTACGCCCCGGCCGGCTACTTGCGGGTTCGGGTCGAGCGTGGAACACACCACGTGCTTAATGCCTGCCCGGATAATGGCATCAGCGCAGGGCGGCGTCCTGCCGTAGTGTACGCAAGGTTCCAGGTTGACATACAAGGCGGCACCAGCGAGGTTGGTACGGGCACTTTGCATAGCTTCGATTTCTGCGTGCGGCCGGCCGGCGCGCTTGTGATAACCTCTGCCTAGCACCTTGCCATCTTTGACCAGTAGGGCCCCAACCATTGGGTTTGGGCTAGTCCGGCCGGCCGCACGCCTGGCCAGTTTGAGGGTTTGTCCTATACATTGTTCATCAGACAGACTTGCCGCGTCCATGTTCTAAACACCGTTCAGCCGGTGGTTGAGCCGACGCTTTTTGGCAACTAGATACTTCATGTTGAAATCATTCGGCGGAATTTCCAGAGGAACTGTTTGGCGAATACTGATTCCGAGTTCCGCTATCTGCTGCTCCTTGGCAGGGTTGTTGGTCAGAAGATCGATCTCACGAATGCCCAGATAACTCAGCATGTCAGCTGCGGCCTGGTAGTCTCTGGCGTCGGCTGGCAAACCGAGCTGGTGGTTAGCTTCGACCGTGTCCAGTCCTTTGTCTTGCAAAGCGTACGCCTTGATCTTATTGCCAAGCCCGATACCGCGGCCTTCTTGGGCCAGGTACACGACAACCCCGCGGCCGCGCTCGCGGATCATGTCGAGACTCTTGTGCAACTGGGCGTTGCAATCACAGCGTAGCGACCCGAATGTATCGCCAGTCAGGCACTGGGAGTGAACCCGAGTCAGCACAGGCTCGTCCTCAGACAGCTCGCCGAGCGACAGGGCAGTGTGCTCGCGGCCGTCGATGATCGACTTATAGATGTCTATCCTGAATCTGCCGTACGCAGTCGGCAATGACGAGGTAGCCGTCTGCTGGACAATCGCATTCGAGCCCGTTTCCTTCGTGTGCGTTTTGCGGTATGCCACTAGATCGGCAATCGCAACTATGCCTACGTTATATTTTTCGGCGAAACGCTTGAGTTCGTTCAGGCCAGCCGGCTTGCCCTTGTCGGTCAGGATTTCGCAAATAACGCCGACTGGCGGCAAGCCGGCCAGCTCGGCCAGCTCGGTAGCCGCTTCTGTATGGCCTTGACGCTCCAGAATGCCTCCCGGGCGGGCCAGCAGCGGGAAGACATGTCCGGGCCGCACCAGGTCGGCCGGGCGGGCCATCTTATCCGCCAGCGTCCGGATAGTCTTAGTCCGGTCTTCTGCCGAAATGCCGAAAGCAGTAACGTCCCGCGCATCAACCGACACCGTAAAGCCGACTCCTGTCGCCTCAGTGCTCAGGCTGGGCTCGACCATGAGCGGCAGTTCAAGCTGCCGGGCGTAATCACGGGTCAGCGGCACGCAAATCAAGCCCCGGCAGGCCTGCATCATCAGGTTTACCTTGGCAACATCAGCCGTAGCCGCCGGAAAAAACAGGTCGCCCTGGTTCTCGCGCCCTGGATCATCAATAACAATCAGCGGCCGGCCGGCCTTAATGGCTGCAATGGCATGCGGAATCGTACTATCGCTAGACATAAATAAATCCCCTCTCTCGGGGACTTGAGGCCGTCGCCAAACCAGGCAAAGGCTCCTTTCTTTCATCCCGACTATACGGTCGGCCCTGGAGTTTCACCAGATCATGCCACATTCTTGCGGCTCGTGGGCTATAACCACCGATTAGGACTTTCACCAAACCCCGAAAGGAATACCCTTTAGTATACAGCAACAACGCGCCGGTGTCTCCCAGTTACCAAAATGCACTCTTGGACTTTGCTATGATTGGTGGGTGAGCGACGACACCCAAAACCGGCTACAGCTAGAACTGCATGTGCCTAACTTTACAATCGCCGAAGAGTTTTATGGCAAGCTGGGCTTTGCAGTCGTTTGGAAGCATCGGGAAGGCGGTGCTGGCGACTACCTGGTCATGGACCGAAAGGGGACTATCATTAACTTCTGGCCGGGCAATGACCAAGTTTGGGAGCAGCCTTATTTTAAGAACTTCCCAAAAGACACCAAGCGCGGCTACGGCGTTGAGATAGTATTCGGCGTAGATGACATTCAGCAGTATTATGGCAAGGTTAAGACATTTGCCAAGATCGTTGAGCCATTGCAGAAGCAACCATGGGGGCTATACGACTTCCGTCTGGAAGACCCCTTCGGGTTTTATCTGCGTATCAGCGAACCCCGCAATATACTAATAGAACCCTCGCGCGCTGTACCCGACGCATAGTCGCCGAAATCACATACAAACCGGAGCGTGCCGTCTTACAGTTATGTCATGAGGACAGCAACGCATATCGAGGATTACGGATTGTTCAGCAGTGACATCGTTGACACCCTGAATGGTGTAGCCGAGAGGCTGGGACAGTTGTCGTATGGGCAGGCAATCAAAGAATTCAAGGTTCCAGAGCCTAGGATTTTTCAGCCTGCCGGTTTCAGACCTATAGAAGTCTTAGACGTCATACCTTCTGGCGGGTACGATCAGGCTCTGGTTATCCAGGCCGAGATGACCAGCGGGATTGACCCATCTTTAGTCATGCATCTTATCCCGATTATCGGCAGTCTCCCGATGACCCGCATCGTTGTCAGTGGCAAACCGACTCGTTGGGGCAATAGCTACAACCTTCTGACAGCGGAGCAGGCCAGGAAAGTCTCAAGCGGAGACTTTAGCCCTCTGGCAATACCAACGTTGCAATACCTCCACTCAAACCCCTACGAACCAGTCACCAGCGCTATACACGCCGGGTTCTCGTTGGGAGGAGATGTAGTCCCGGAGATCCCTAGGCACGCCGCTGATTACGGACATCAGGTGCAGGCAGTCATATCTGTCGATGGCGTAACTGGCATCGCCAGGCCGCTGTCACAGTTAGGACATGACTTTTTGAGAGCGCAAAGAGCCTGGCGATCGTATGCACATGAGGTAGAGAATCCGGCATATGCCGAAGCAAGAAGAGGCGGCCATAATAACAGCGTCCTCTTTGTCCTCACTTCCTTGTTGAGGAGGAGCAGCCTGGCCATAGCGTCCGGTTTGTCAAAAGGCGGTATGGAAAGGCGGCTGCGAGACAGCTTGGCAGCCGTTCCAAGCATGAAGGCCATTATTTTCAACCTGGGGGATAGCGAACTGTCGGATAATATTGCCATGAACGAAATCAGACAGAGGCTGCAGTCTACGTTCGGCCCAAGAGTCTTAGGCAAGGCCCTGGGTCACCTAAAACACGGCGTCAATGATCAGATATATGCTAACGCCGCTATCATGCTTCAAGGTTTAAAGCTAACGAAGGGTTAGCGGCTTTGCGCCCCAGCATCGAGCCCAAATCCGATAGGCTTGGGCTTGAGCGTCAGGGGGCTAGTTGGCAGTTCGGCGCTGTCATCGGCTGAGTTGTAGGCTGCCGGGGCGATGTCGTTCGGGGCGTCCGGATGAAAAAGGGCCGAGAGGTACTGCACCTGGCCGCGGCCCGGCCCGACCTCCGTTTGGCCGCCGCTATACATTTTGATCTTGCGTTCCTGGCAATAATCGTACGCGGCAAACAGCTCGCTAATCGCGCCAAACCGCGACGGTTTGATGTTGACTGCCTTTGGCATGAAAGGCTGGGCGCCGATACTCACCACATCATGAATCGGAAAGTCCCAAGTCACCCGATTGGCGTGCGACGCCAGAATGGGACGGGTTTCATCAGTAATGTCCGGGTCTTCCAGCAAAGCCTCAGGGAACTTGGTGACGATACTTTGGTACAACACCGGGTCAGTAGCCACATCAACCGGCGTACCCTTATAAAAGCCTTTGAAGTCCATAACATCGACAGCATCAGTTTGCGCCAACCGGTCAATCAACTCGTCGCTCCAATCACTGAACGGATCAAGCTTGAACCGCATGGCCGGATATTTTTCCAGCCGCTGACGGATCGGTTCAAAAGATGACGGTTTGCCGAGGCGAAGAGAAGCCACAAACCGTAAAGGTTTGAGATTGCGCCCTAGGACTTCAGCTAGGTTGGTAGTGTTCTGCTGCAAAGCCAAATCAAGGGCCGCGCTTTCAATCGCCCAACGCCTGTAGTTGGGAAAAGTATCGTGGAATAAACCCTCCGGCGCGTCCGGGAACCAATCGAGCGTACCTAAAGATTTTGAAAACTCATCAAACGTATACGTACCCATTAGCGGCAAGACCGGTCCGCGCTTTAATAAAGATGTTAGAAGCTCCGGGAAGTAGGTTACGTCTTCGCCAACACCGGCGCAGCCCAAACCATGGAGTTCAAAGAGCACAGTTTTACGGTCGCCCACTTCACCGCCGACCCGCAGGCTCAACGGCTTTAGCGAATATGAATCAACCGTGAGTGGCAGCTTGCGTATACGGTCATACGTACCCATTCGTATAGTATAAACCCTAGGCAGGATGGCGCCGTGTTATAATATGAGCCTATCAAGTGCCCTGAATAGGGCGCTGGTAAAACAAAAATCATGCAACCAACCCAAGGCTCTAGGTTACGTTCCAGGCGTGTTGTGACAAAACGCGACCGGCATAACCACACCATTGCATATAATCACACTGGGGCAGCGACAAGCCAATCCGGACTTGTACGCTATGTAATGATCGTGGCACTGGTGACGATATGTGCCGTACTGTTCTGGAGCGTCAAGAGCCACGCGTTCGCGGATACCGTAGAAATAAAATCAGGAATAAGCGGTTACTGTCTGGACGTACACAGCAATGGCGCAACAGCCGGCACAGTTGCGGACAGCTGGCGATGCAACGATACTGATGCCCAGGACTGGAGAGTAATAGGGGTTAGCATCGAGCATGGCAATAATTTATGCCTGAGCGTTGCCAATAACGCAATCGCGGGCGGCAGCTCGGTCGTGTTAGGCCCGTGTGACGAGGCCGCGGGACAAGTTTGGCTTCGTGACAAAAGTGGTTACCAAAACCCTAATAGCGGCCTATGCCTCGCTGTACCGTCGGCGCAAACCGACAAGCAGCTGGTGCTTGCTGACTGTGCAAGGCTTTCCGATCCTGGAGAGACATGGGCACCCAAAACACAGGCTGGAACCCAGGAAAGCCCGGTTTGCAGCGGCACAGAGCCACAGAAAGTCACCTGCTACGCCGAGCAAGACTGGAGCCAGTGGCAAACCGGCTCGCCCTCCCACGAGACCTTACTTACTTACTACACCGATGGAGCCCCTTACGAAGAATGGTGCGCCGACTTCGTGAGCTATGTGTATAAACAGGCTGGCCATCCCTTCACGCACGGGGAAACTAACCGTTGGGACGAAAACGTGGCCGGGCGCATCCAGTACATGGGGTTTACCAAGCATGATGCAGCCGGATACACGCCCCGTCCAGGCGACATCGCGTACTTTGACTACCCTGGAGGACATGTAGAAATCGTGGTGAGCGGCGGCCATAAGCCCACGTTTATTTATGGCAATTCAGCAAAAGTCGATCCTGCCACCGGCAACGGCGAAATGGAGGCAAACACTATCACGAACACTGCGTACGGCCGCGTAATATATTACTTGTCCCCCGACCGTTAGGTAACGAGCGCGTACTTCAGCGGGCCTTGATTGTCTGCAACGACCATAAACTTTACAATAAGCTCATGTCTCCGCTGGACTTCGTTATTTCCCTCAGTGTAGCTTCGTTTGCAGCGGGATTGCTAGGATCGTTAGCCGGTCTGGGCGGCGGTGTTATTATTGTGCCCGTCCTCACGCTTCTGTATCACGTGGATATCCGTCTCGCCATAGGGGCCTCCATTTTATCAGTTATAGCCACTTCATCCGGCGCAGCAGTGACCTACGTGCGCGAACGATTGGCTAACCTGCGGGCCGGCATGTTCCTGGAAGTGGCCACAACGATCGGCGCGCTCACCGGAGCTTACATAACAACCCTAGTCCCAAGCAGCGTATTGTTCGTTTTGTTTTCTGCCGTATTGGCTTACTCAGCCTTTGCGATGTTCCACAAACGTCACGGAGTATCCGTGCTGTCTGCATCAAATGACCGTTTGGCTAACTTTTTCCATCTGCACGGCTCATATTATGACCAGAGCGAGCATCGGGAAATAACATATAAGGTCACGGGTACTAAATTGGGGCTGGCCCTAATGTACATTGCCGGCAATATTTCAGCATTGCTTGGCGTAGGTTCCGGCGCACTAAAGGTACCGGCTATGGACATGGCTATGCACATACCAATCAAAGCGTCTGCAGCAACAAGCGACTTTATGATCGGCGTAACCGCCGCAGCCAGCGCGGGAGCCTACTTTGCCAGAGGGCAAATAAATCCTTTTATAGCCGCACCCGTAGCGATAGGCGTGCTGGTCGGAGCCGTAGTCGGCTCCCGCTTACTCAACCGTATAACCCCCAGATATATACAAGCCTTGTTCGTGGTGGTTCTCATAGTAGTGGCAATAGAAATGTTGCAACGAGGTATCACATGAAGCCCAGGTCCGTAAAGAGTATAGAGCTGGTTATCAGTCTGGTGCTGCAAATCGGTGTAGTTGTTAGCTCAGGCATCATTTTAATCGGCCTAGTACTTTTCTTTTATCAACACGGCCAAACCAAAAGCCCGCTGAATGTGCCTGATTATCACCGCTACACCTCCGCCAGCTACTTCTTCCCGCATAGTTTTAAGGCCATGAAAGCCTCCCTCAGGGCCGGCCAGGGAATTGGCCTTATGACGCTCGGCATTTTGCTGCTTGTACTTACTCCTATCCTAAGGGTGTCGACTTCAATCCTATTGTTTTTACGCCAAAGAGACAGGCCAATGACTTTAGTGACCTTGGTCGTGCTGCTGGTGTTGGCTGGTTCGTTTTTCCTGGGCGTAGCCATCCAATAGGCTTATGCCAGCTCCGAAGCGCCAGATATGCCAGATGTTCCGTGAACTTTTAAGGTAAAAGCAAGGTTACGCGTATAATACATAGTTATGCCCGAATCAAAAACGTCCTTGATTGCAGCCACAGACCTCCGCAAAACCTACGGTAAGAAGTCCAACGTGTATGAAGCGCTGCGCGGCATCAACCTGTCCATCAAGCCGGGCGAGAGCATGGCCATCGTTGGCAAATCGGGCTCCGGCAAGTCAACTCTGATGCACCTGCTGGCCGGTCTTGACCATCCCAGTTCGGGTAAGATCATATGGAACGGCCAAGCGTTAACAGACATGAACGAAGGACAACTTACCAGCCTGCGCAATACCAGGGTCGGTTTTATTTTCCAACAATTCTTTCTGCAGCCCACCTTAACCGTCATGGAAAACACCTACTTGCCCCTTAAAATAGCTGGGGTAAGTCCGGGGAAACGAAAGCAGCTTGCCAGCGAAGCGCTACAAGCTGTCGACCTGCTCGATAAGGCCGACAACCGGGCGACGGACCTGTCCGGCGGCCAGCGCCAACGTGTAGCGATCGCCCGCGCACTTATCAATAAACCTGATGTCATTTTTGCAGACGAACCGACCGGTAACCTCGATAGCGAGACTGGGCAGCAAGTAATAAACTTGCTGTTTGAACTACAGAAAAAGCACAATATAACGTTGGTTATCGTTACTCACGACGAAGATCTAGCCAAGCGATGTGACCAAACCATCAACATACGCGACGGAAAGGTTGTGAAATAATATGCGACTGCCGGACTACATTGCCACGGCGCAGACAAACCTGCTGCGAACCAAGGTCCGTACTTTTCTAACAGTACTGGCCTTTGTTATTGGAACATTTACGTTAGCCATGGTGACCGCATTTAGCCAAGGCTTGCGATCCTATGTCAACACCCAGCTCAACGCCTACGGACAACCGAACGTTATAAGGGTCAGCTTGGGATCCACTCCCAGCCAGGCCAGTTCTTCTGGCGTGCCGTACTACCAGTCTAATCGTCAGGCGACTGTTACTGGCGGCGGCGGACCCCATGATGGAAAAACCGCTAGCTACACGCTAGGCCAGAGTGACCTTAGTAAAGTGAAAGCCACTCCCGGTATCGTAGCTGCCTACCCTGATTACTCAACACTTAATATTGACTACGTGCAATACCAAAACACCCATAAGTACGTTATGCAAGTGCAGGGAGCCTATCCAACAGAGACCATAGCGCTTTCAGCCGGCTCATTTCCGGCCGCGAACCAGCCCGATGGTATTGTTATACCGTACTCTTATGTCGAAGCTTTCGGCGCCAGCTCGCCAACCCAGCTGCTCGGTAAAACTGTTTCTATCCAGGTAAGCTCTGTGCAGCCGGTTCAAACACATATCTATACCGCCACGATTACGGGCGTTTTGCCGGACACCGCACACCAGCCTGCCGCGTACCTTGCCAACCAGCTTATTGCTAGAATGGTACAGTTCCAGACCGGAAGCACTACCCAGTTCAGCGGCATAACCGCGCTGGCCCGCAATAACGTTGCCAAGTCCGAACGTGCGCAGATCAAGTCGGCCCTGCAATCAAAGGGATACAAAGCCGAAACATATGATGACCTTATAGCTAACTTCAATAAGCCATTGACTGTCGTGAGTGCCGGCTTGACAGGCTTCGCGGCCATAGCGTTGCTTGCCGCAACCATAGGTATAGTCAACACTTTGCTGATGGCCGTGCTGGAGCGCACGCAAGAGATCGGGCTATTAAAAGCACTGGGCATGCGCAAGAAAGGCATTACTTTTATTTACCTCGTAGAGGCAGCCAGTATAGGCTTTTGGGGCGGCGTTATTGGCGTGGCCTTGGCCATGATTGTCGGTCTAGTTGCCAACCCTATACTCAACCGGACTGTCTTCACAGGCATTGGCTCTACACATATACTCGCGTACCCTCTATCATATATGGCGGGTATAATTATAGGCGCCATGATAATCGGCCTGCTGGCCGGCACGCTTCCCGCCGTACGCGCCGGCAGGCTTGACCCTATTGAAGCGCTGCGCAGGGAATAATAGATAAATAATGCCAGCGGAGCTACGACGGGGCGGAATGTGTTCTGTTGTGCGACGTCCCTGGCTTCTGACCTGCTGATTTAATATTCAACCCTATAACGGCTATGGCAAGCCCTGATAGTATAAGGAACGCGTACTGGGTGCGGTGCGCGCTTCTACTCTCCGTAAGGGCGGCTGACACAAACACCAGGCCGCTTACCGCCCAACCAGCTAAAGTGACCCGTGTCAGGTACCGTAAGTTTGCCGATCGTCCGGACAGGCCAAAGCTTACTAAGCTCAGTAGTAATCCGGCTGCCGCTACGCTGCTGGTGGCAGCGTCCAGTCCGAGGCCATGCCCATGGTCGGCACCACACCTCAGTAAAGGCGTGACCGTACATTCTGACGGCAATAGCGCACAGACCATAGTAAAAACCCCGAATAACGCAAGCCCTAAACAAGCAAGCGCCCAGGATTTGGAGTGCGAAGAGTTCATCTTAAAATACATGACCCAGCTTACGAGTAATAGCACCAGGCCTGTGGCAACATCGCCTAGGATAAACAACCAATAATACGGATGTCCGGCTAATTCCAGATCGCTAGCCAAGCCGCTCCTGGCGGTTGGTGCGTCCAGCACATATCCAAGAGGCCAGGAATTATATAGAAGACCAGCTGCAAGGCAGAGAGCAAGGATGAGACGTCTGTAATTTTGTTTTGGCATAAGTGACTGTACTATACCTGCGCCGGGGCCAGGGCACAAGACCAAGCCCGTGGGCGAAGAACGCGAACCTACAGTTTCACCCTAGGCTAGCGGCCCATTCTTCGGCCGTCAGCACGTTGGCCTGGCGCGGAAAGACCTTCTCTAGCAATACTCTGTGTACCTCGCTGTCCTGATCAGCACAGCAATCACCCAGTACCTTTAACCGGTAATCCTTGTCAGCCGCGTAACGCAGGGTGCTGAGCACCACGCCGCTGGTCGCAATGCCCGAGAGCACCAGCTCGGTAATGCCTTGCGCCCTCAGGATCATCTCAAGGTCACTGCCGGCAAAAGCGCTGACGCGTTTTTTGGCGATCACCAGGTCACCTTCGCGCGGTTCGATGACAGGTTGCGTGGCAAGGCTGTCGCCATCCAGGGAAACGTCTTTGAAACGTTCGCGAATAGCAGAGAACATCTTGTTGGCAGGACTCACCTCAGGGTAGCCCTTACGAAAACGCACCACTACAAACATGACCGGTATATCAGCCTTATGCGCCGCGGCCACCGCCCGTTCAACATTCTTAAGATAAGTCTGCGCCTCTTCGCCAAGGCCCTGGACTATGCTGTGTTGCACATCCATAACTAAAAGTGCTGGCTGCTTCTGGCTCATGTGCCCTCCTAAAGGATTACGTACATACCCGATTATAGAATACTCAGCCATTGTAAGCGGTTTTACTGCAGCTGCATATTAAAAGGCCCACAATGGTAATTACTGTTAAGCACGTTTTCGTGCGGGGAGGTGAGCAATGGTATATAACAAGAAGCTCCCGCCGGTCCGTCAACTGTTAAGTCTCGCACAGCACACTAGATTCCCGGCAACGCGCGCTGCAGCGGTTCAAGTTGCAAATGGGCTTGGTTCGCCGCAAACAGTCATAGATTTTCTGAAACTATTTCCTTCAGAAGAGACATTTGCAAGCCGCGACGAATTTATGACGCGGTGCGAAGAGCTGGAGCTTTTAATAGGGCAGGAGCGGGCAATGCCCACAGAAGTTTTGCGAAGCCCTCAGGATTAGCCTCGCGTGCGCTGTTTCATATCACCGCAAAGACAGACTCTTCAAGTCCGTAATGATCTGGTCGGCATGAGTTTGCGGATTGACGCCTTTGTATTCCTTGGCAATGGTGCCGTCAGGGCCAATAATAAACGTATTGCGCTCGGTACCCAGAAACTCACGACCCATGAGCCTGCGCGGCTTCCAGGAACCATATGCGCCGATAACTTCGTGCTCGGGATCGCTCAGTAGAGTAAAGTCGAGGTGGTATTTATCGGCAAATTTCTTGTGGGACGCGGACGAATCCGTGCTCACGCCGACGATCTCGACGTTATCGAGTTCGGCAATGTCTGCGCGGGCATCACGAAAACTGCAGGCCTCGGCCGTACATCCGAGAGTATCGTCCTTGGGATAAAAATATAGGACCAACCATTTGCCTTGGTAATCCGCAAGCGAGTGCGTGGTGCCGTTTTGATCAAACAGATTAAAGTCAGGGGCTTTTGGCATGATTTTCCTTCGCTTCTTCAACAACAATTATACTCCAGGCACTCAACCTTAGCGTCATTACGGAGAGGACGCTACACGCCTGGCAGGTGTAGCTTTTGCAATTTATTGCTTCGCAAGAACTCCGCCAGGCGCCGCGGGTTGGCATCCATAAACCGCTGGACTTGCTCAAGCGAGGGCAGGGCCTCTACGCCGCGAGCGCTGCCGCCGATCCCCATAAGCTTGAACGCTGCATACAGCACGCCGAATGCCCCGGCCTCGCGGACGTCATGCGTACGCGTATACTGCCAGACAAAAGCCGCCGCACACGAATCGCCGGCGCCGGTCGAACTTAATTTCTCTCCTCGCCTCATATAAAAGGCGTTAATATCTATAGGCTCTGCGCCGCGCCGATAAACCGTTAGCCCTGCCTTGCCGCGCGTTATCACTACCAGAGGACACAACTCCTGTATATGCTCCGATAATGCTTCGTCCATGGAACCATTAAACGTCAGGTCTTCGTCGCTCAGTATGACCAGCTCTGCATGCTGCAGACTGTCTACCGCCTGCCACGGGTGTTGCCGTACATGCCCGTCTTCTCCAACCCGGCGAAAGTATCCTTGCGGCAAAACTGCCAGATATTTGTCATGTGCAAACGCCGGAAATAGCTCGGGGTCAACCTCGTCAAGCACTGGAGCCACCAGCACGATTGATCCATCTGGAATGTCCGGAAAGTCAGGAAGGTCGCCGATACCGATCCTGTTATCTATGTCGCGGACAACCTGATGTCTGTAGCCGGCTTCATCATAATAGTTCTCGAATGACGGTATGCCGGACATACCCTTACCTCCGGTTTCAGACAGCCTTTCCACGTCTATACCAAATGCCGATAAGGCCTCGAGGTAGGCATGCTCAGGCGGAGCCTTGGTTATTATATGCGCGCCCATACCGAGCCTAACTGCCGCCACCCCCGCATACGCTACGGCTCCCCCTACATGGGACGAAGGCTGCAGGTCCTCTGTAATCTGCCCGACGGCATACATCTCTTCCATACCTATATAATTACTGCTTTTCCGCCGCGAACGCATTGACTGCCATCACAAATAGATAAACACACGGGGGCACGAGTTATTAGTGGGCTTTTGGCAGATTATGCAAAGACTTGTGGTCATGGGCAGGGGAGCGCCCATTGGAAGCGGCGGCTCGCCAGGCGTACCTGTCGCGCATAAGTTGCAGCTCTTCGGCCACGCTCGGACGATCGTATTCTAGCGCGGCAATAAGATAGCCTACTCCGGTTATGAGCATGAGGAATAGGTTGACAGGCCGGACAAACTGCTGCAGTAGGCCGAAGTACGTGGGGTCAAGGATGCCCACAATGGCCGCAGCGACCAATCCTATACCCAGCAGGCCAAACCCCGCCTTATATCCGGATTTTCGGAAGTGTCCGGCCACGCTGAAATGCATAAGTACAAGCGATAGGAGCAGTGCCGTGAAGGCGTATGCGCCACCAGGCAAAAGAAAGGTAAGAGAAGTGAGCGACCTAGGCACAATAAGACCCAGGGCGCTTATGGCTGCTACGACTAAACCAGAATAAAATACCGTTCTATACATTACCGGATATTGTAGTGTAGGAACCTTGAAATTTGCTGTAAAAAAATTATGTCGATATTAGTGATTCGAAGCACAAATACCCGTGCCAACACGGTTAGTAGATTGTTTGGCTTGTTGCAATTTAACGAGCAAGCCCGATGAGGCCAGGGCATAGCCAAAGCCATTGGCCGAGCTGTCCTTGGCAAAAATTATCCCCGCCACGCGGCCATCGGCCAGGATCATCGGACTCCCCGAACTGCCATTTTCAATGGCGGCCTCTATTCCATATATCTGCCGCTCAAAGGAACCGACACCGTAAATGTTAGGGCTGAGATCTGGTTGCTCGGCCGCCACTACTCCTGGCAAAACCGTATAATCGTTTTCCGGGTATCCCAGCACCCCTACAGCTGTACCGACCATGACGTCCCCTCCGAAAAACTGCAAGGGCTTAGCGTGCAGACGCGGAACCCGCAATGCAGCAAGGTCCAAAGAAGAATCAAAGAACACCGGTACGCCTACGTAACTTTGGGTGCCGTATTTGATTATGGGGCGGTGAATTCCAGCAATCACGTGCGCGTCGGTTATAACGAGGTCGGGCTCTGCCGCGAATCCCGACCCGGACAGGATGCCGCCGCACCCGAAACCGGTGATGCGCACAATGGCACTCTCATCCTCGGCTGCGGCGGCCTTTATTGCCGGCGAGCTGATAGGTACGTACCGTTCAACCTGGGCACTCGTCTTTAGGAAGATGTCATGGGGGCCGTTATAGTTAACCTGCCGGTAAAATTCGGCTACAACTGCCGGGACCGGAGGCAAGTTACGGTCAAGTGTCTGAACAATCAACGAGTCATTGGCGCTGTTGCTGAACCCTTCAAAGGGAAGACTCCCGATCATAGCGGCAAGCAGCCAGACACCCAGCAGGCCAAAAACTACACTGAATAATACGCTTAGGTAACTCTCCATCTGGTGCAACCACCCTTTGCCAAACAAGATGTGCAGGTACCTTCCCAGCCTGAACCCAAAAAACCCGGCCACGATCGCAAAAGCGATCACCAGGTTGCCGCTGATAATGGCCCTCAGGTTCTTGTCGGGAATGGCTATCAGATGCGGAAACAGCCAACCGCCCAGGAAGAGGCCGCCGAAGAATCCAGCATTTGCCAGGACCTGTGTTGCCAACCCGTCCTTTATACCCCGCCAGATAAGAACTGCCAGGACAAGTACGATAACCAGGTCAAACCAGTTTATGTGCGTGCCAACCATATCCATAAGCACTATACCCCTGGTGACGATCTATAACAAAATTTGAAAGCGTGGGATATAATATATACATGGATCCGAAACACTTTGAGCAGCCTCTGCCTTCGAAGCCCAACGAGGAGGAATCGAAGGCTATAAAGGCTTTGACCGACGAGCAGCGTGAAATGGCTGGATTTCTCCTTGAGAAGAGCGGGCTGCAACGGTTTGCCTACGTGCTGATAAGTCCACCGGAGGAACCAGAAGGGTCACGGCGTGAAGGGCATAGTAACGAACAACCGGTCAGCGTCCTACGTACGCTTGCCACTTGCACCCATTTTTGGGACATGCCGCCATCTCTTGTCAGCGAAGGTATTATGCTGAAGTTAGAGTCCCAGGTACAAGAGCAGGGATCGTAAAGCTCTACTGGACTTTACGCACCTGATGGAGCGGCAGCTATCGGTTGGCTGGCATGCGCGAGCATGTACCGGCCGAGTTCAATTAAGCGCTCAACCCTCTGGCTAACCGAGTCAATAACGTGAGCCCGTAAAACAGCCGCCAGGGACGCTTTGTATTCATGCGTGCCGCGCTTCGTCAACTCTTCTGTGCTAAACGACTGGGTTTGGTCTTGTAAGCTATGTGTACTAGCCGGGGGTTCAGCAGCCGCCAGTACGTCCATAACGAACCTACGAACAGCTTCTTTGTTGGGGCCAGTAGTAATATTAATATGGTCAAAGAACCGCGTACAGGCGTCTTCAAGGCACTGTACGTCAGCCTTCTCATCAACAAGCTCGTTTCCTGACTGTATTTTAGCTGCAATCCGGGTAATCTCCTCGAGTGTACCAAGCGCCTCACTTTTGGCGCTTGCCGTATCCTTGATAATTCCTAAACCAGATGCTTCGGATGACCCTTCCTCCGCGGCCGATATCTCCCCAACTTCAACCGCTACGTCATACAAGACCTGATCGAACATAGCCTCCACCGCTTCCGCTGACAAAGGGTCCGGGTCAGCTACGGACTCATATAAGCCATTGGGCTCGTCGGCTAGCCACTCTTCCATCAGCTCTTCGAATGCAGCCATATATTCCGCCTGCTGTTCTGGCATCGGTTGCGCCTCCTCGCCGGCAGACTGCACGACCACACTTTCTACAGCCTCTTCGTACTCGCGGTTATTAACTGCAGGGGACTCCCAGGCCGGCTCCCAGGCCGGCGCCGCCGGAATGTCTTGAAAAACGTCAGTCCTTACGCCAATCTCATCAGGCGGCGTTTCGACTATCGTTATTGCGTCCGCCAGTGCTGGCCGAGGTTCAAATTCAACGGCCTCGAATTCAAAGATTTGCGCCGGTTCCAGGTGCATATCTCCGGCCAAAGCCGGTATCAGGGCTATCCTTGCAACTTTGTCCCGGCCGGCTTTAGAACCGCCCCTATCAGCTGCCGGTGCTTTCACTACGTCCGGAGGTGATTTAGCGACAGTGGCAGTGTCATCCCTATCCGCTTCTATTGCGTACCGCGCCACATGTTCTCGCATCTCGCCCATTACGTGGTGCGCGGCCTGCGAGTCGGTGTCTTCCGGTTCGGCATGCTCTTCTTCCACAGTGCGCTCTTCCGTCATACGCCGCATTTCGAGTTCGGGCTGGGGATTACTGCCGTACGTCTGGGCAGCACTGGCCCTTTCGGCCAGGGAAGGGGCTACCGGTTCCGGAAAGTCAGCGGTTTGCGCCTTCGTCGCCAGGGCTTCAAGAATCTCTTCCCGCATAGGGGCGGCCTGCAGGCTCATCGACTCTGCGTGTTTGGCAGTTTGCAAAGGGCGGGGATCTGCCGCGGAATCTCTTTCTTCGGCAGGAGCTGGCTTCACTTCAGGTGCGCGATCCGTCTTGTCCTGCTGTCGTTGGGCGCGTCTTTCGGCCATCAATTCGCGGGCTGTCTTTTCCCGGTTGGGGTCGTTTCTGGCCGCTTCTACCTCCTTCGCCCATCTGATACCGGACTCTCCCATGGACTTTAAGTAGGGGCATTGACCGGGATCACGGCCGTGCTGGTTAGTATGGGCTTCGAAGCCGCCAACTTTTGCTATTGCTTGATCAAAGTCAAGGTTGGCAGCGCCACTCGTTTGCCTTGTATTAGTCTCAGGGGCGACGAGTTGATCGGTCACCAGACCAAGCTCACCTACCACGTTATGCCCGCCGGGTATACCTGCGTCCTGTACGGGCGCCTCAACTTGCAATGTTAGCGCTTCTTGTGCGGCATCACCCATACTGCTTATGTTACTAGAGCGGCGTGCCTGCTAGCAAATCTGCTACTCCCAGGTTCCGCTTGTCCTTATAGGCTAATGACGTTACTATAAGGATGGAACTCGCTGAAACCCATAACATACACGCGATGAACATTCTATCTGTAGTAATAGCCGCGCTGAACAGCCCCGGCCATTATGTGCATTGGTCAATCTTTACGATCTCGCTCGCTAATATAATCATCGTTGCCGTCATGGTGGTCATATTCGGTCTGGCGGTGTTGTTGCCATTTCCAAAAGGCCGCCGTGACGAAGAATTGGAGCGGCCCGGGTATGACGATTCTGGGGAGCATATACGGCCGCACTCCGGGCACCGCGCCAATGACAAGATGTGGACGGCGCGCCTGCGGAACTTCGCCCTCAGGATCCTGCCCCCCGGAAAACTAATGCCGGACAGACAGCCGGCCTATGTCGCCTCATGGATTTATGTCTTCGGCGTGGCCACGCTGGCGGCACTCGGCATGGTCGTTGTTTCCGGCATAGTGCTTGCTATCGGCGGCGTGGACTGGTGGCATCAAAGCGCATTCGGACATTTTGTGAACAGCATACATTTGTGGGGCGTGGAGCTCTTCATGGCGTTCATGGTTATCCACTTGTGGGGAAAGTTCTGGATGGCAGCCTGGCGCGGAAAGCGCGCCTTGACGTGGATGACAGGCGTGCTGTCGTTCGCCGTCTCCATTCTGGCTTGCTTTACAGGGTATCTCTCACAGCAGAACTTCGATTCGCAATGGATCGCTACCAATGGCAAAGACGCTATTAATACGACCGGGTTAGGCTCTTTCTTTAATCTCATGAACTTTGGCCAAATGCTGACCTGGCATATAGTCATCATACCGCTCATCCTGCTGGCGATGGTCGTGATCCATGTACTTTTGGTACGCATCCGCGGCGTGTCACATCCGATGACCAAACGCGGCCGCAGCCGTGCCGAGCGCCGTGCTATCAAGGCTGCTGAGGCGGCGGACTGGAAAGGACCGACCAGGCGCTACGATATCCTAAAAGAAGCTGCGATTGCCACAGCAATCGTGCTTGTCCTGGTGCTGGCCCTGGCCGGAACGCTGTCATCACCGGACGAACCGCCTGTTACCGTAGCGACATGGTCCAAAATAGCTCCCGCCGATTTCATGGCGACAACTGCCAGTGAATTGGCAGGCACCAGTGAGACCGCTATGTATGGCCCTCCGTACAATAACGGCTCCTCGAGCGTCCAAAGCCTTGGCGGCATCTCCTGGCAGAAACTGACCGGCGTACATCAGCATATCAACGCGGCCAAGACATTCGTACTGTCGCCGCTCTCCAAAATCGCGCCCGCCAACCCCCAACTGGCAAAGGCTCTCAAGCAATACGAAAGCGCCCCGGGCGTCCAACAGAAGTCCTGGGACAATGCCTATTTAAAAGCTGTTGACGGCGTAACTTTCAAAGCAAATGTTCCGGCTGTGCCGAAAACCAAGGACGGCCCCGTCCCGACCATGGTCGCCAGCGAGCTTACTATGGCGCAAAGCGGCGCGATTGACACGGACCTGCTGGCTCAGCAACCGTTTTATGGCACGAACTATACCAAACCTCTCCTGTTCTTGGAGGACGGCAATTATTTTGCGTCAAAAGCCCAAGCCCAACACCTTACCGGTGAACAGTGGGGCGTCATGAACGAGACGGGCTCCTACCCGGGGCAGCCCTGGTTATGGCTGTATACGCTCTGGTACCAGATACCCAGCTTAAGCGCGTCGGCCAATATCGACCTGATCGCTATTTATCTGACCGGCTTGGCGACCGTGCTGCTATTATTGGTCCCGTTTTTGCCAGGTATACGCGATGTACCGAGACTCATACCCATACACCGATTAATCTGGCGGCGATGGAGTCGCAACGGATAAATGCACGTGCAGGCGCGACTGGCATGCCAAGCGTAGATTTGTTATATTCATTTGTATTCAGCAAATTCACAGTATAGCGGATTATATACTATACTGTAACGTAATGCCTGGAAGGAGCGCGAGCCATTAAGATTCTTGTACTAGGAGGAGACGGTTTTTGCGGATGGCCGACGTCTCTCCATCTATCCGACGCAGGCCATGACGTAGTAATCGTCGACAACCTGAGTCGGCGCCGAATT
Organism: Candidatus Saccharimonadota bacterium; assembly: GCA_027315225.1. Taxonomy (GTDB): domain Bacteria; phylum Patescibacteriota; class Saccharimonadia; order Saccharimonadales; family UBA4665; genus DAHUYJ01. The sequence goes on from DAHUYJ010000005.1 coordinate 21,356, forward strand.
GACCGGGAGCTGGGCATTGAGTCGCTTACACCCATATCCTCCATTGATACCCGTATCGCCACCTGGGAGAAAGTCTCAGGCAACAAGATGGCGTTCGAGCTGGTCGACATTGCCCAGGAATACGACAAACTGGTCCAAGTACTTCGCAAGCATAAGCCTGACGCCATTGTCCACTTTGCTGAGCAGCGCGCAGCGCCATACTCCATGAAATCCCCGACAACCAAGCGCTACACCGTAGACAATAACATCAACGCGACCCACAATTTGCTGTGTGCTCTAGTAGAGAGCGACGTTAACGCCCATGTCGTGCATCTGGGAACCATGGGTGTCTACGGCTACGGCTGGACCGGCACGGCTCCGATTCCCGAAGGCTACCTGGAAGTTAAGATCGATACGCCGGCGGGAGAGGTCAGACGGGAAATCCTTCACCCGGCCAACGCCGGTTCGGTGTATCACATGACCAAGACGCTCGATCAGCTGATGTTCGCCTTTTACGCCAAGAACGACGAGCTCCGTATCACCGACCTTCACCAGGGAATCGTGTGGGGAACGCAAACGCCGCAAACCGTTCGCGACGAAAAACTCATTAACCGCTTCGACTATGACGGCGACTATGGTACGGTTTTGAACCGGTTCCTGATGGAAGCGGCAATCGGCTATCCGCTGACGGTGTACGGTAAAGGCGGCCAAACCAGGGCGTTCATCCATATTCGCGACACCGTCCGCTGCATCGAACTGGCCATCCAAAACCCGCCCGCCAAAGGCGAAAAACCGGTTATCTTCAACCAGGTCACCGAGACGCACCGCGTAAAAGACCTGGCCGAGCTGGTAGCGCGTATTGCCAAAGCCAAGATCGATTACTTGCCCAACCCCCGGGTTGAGGCAGAACAGAACGAGCTGGTCGTTGAGAACCGTAACTTCATCAGTCTGGGGTTGGAGCCGACCACGCTCATACAAGGCCTTCTGGAGGAGGTCCAGAGCATCGCCAAAAAGTACGTCACACGTATCGACCAGTCGATGATACCGCCGCATTCCACCTGGCGAACGCAAAAGCCGCCATCTAATCCCATAAAAAGCCTCAAAAGACAAAGCAAGAAGACCCTTCAACGCCCTGCAAAAAAGTCCGCTGGCACTAAGAGCAAAGTAAGCATCTAAGGGTGCTGCCAGCCATCCGCGGGTAGCAATCAGCGGCCGTTTAGGTTAAAATTGTGAAGACTGTTACGGAGAGCAATACATGAAGCTGGTTATTATGATCCCGTGCCTCAACGAAGAGGCGACGCTGCCCCTCGTATTCGACACCATACCCAAGAAGATACCTGGCATCGACAGCATAGAGACGCTTGTTATTAATGATGGGTCAACAGATAAGACGGTCGAAGTCGCTAAGAAGCTTGGAGTTAAGCATTTTATCCATCATGCCCGTAACCGCGGGCTGGCGCTTTCGTTGCGCGACGGCTTTCGCGGCGCGCTGGAGATGGGTGCGGACATCGTCGTGCTAACCGACGGAGATAACCAATACCCTCAGGAGCGCATACCCGATCTTATAAGGCCGATTCTGGAAGGCCGGGCCGATACGGTTATTGCCGACCGACAAATTGACAATATTGAGCACTTCAGCCCGATCAAAAAGTTCCTGCAAAAGTTCGGCACGGCCGTCCTGAACACGGCTGCCGGCAGCGACCTCCCCGACAGCACTAGTGGTTTCCGGGCTTTTTCGAGAGAAGCGGCTATTAAGCTCAATTTGGTTGGGCGCTTCAACTTCGCCATGGAGATGAACCTGCAGACCAGCTATAAGCGCCTATCCATCGAAACTATTAAGATTGATACCAATCCCAAAACCCGCGAGTCGAGACTCTTCAACTCAATATGGGAGCATGTTAGGAAGTCCGCGGTCGCGCTCATGAACGCTTACGTCATGTACCGTTCAACCATGGTATTCATGACTCTGGGGACTATCTTGTTAATAGGCGGGTTAATCCCTTACGTGCATTACATATACATCTACTTCACACAGCACAAAGACGTGTTTGGGCCGCATCACCTGCAGTTCCTGATGATCGGCGCAGTGTTGCTCAACGCCTCTTTTATTTCGTTCACTCTTGGCATAGTCGCCAACCTTATACGTATCAATCGTTCACTGATCGAAGATATTCTGGAAGAGCAACGGCGTAGCCGCTACAGCATGCACGTCGGGGAATCGAAGTCCGAATAACCCTCAACCGGGCGGCGCTTATCGCCGCTTATCCCCGACAATTACCGGCTTAATTATCCTGCGCGCAACATTATTTACCTTGATTACTGTGGTATTCGGCCAGTACCAGCTCTTGTCGCTGCGAACTATGAATGAGAAAACGCCGCCGCCGTCCAGAAACAGGACTAATACCGCCACAGCTATAAAGGCCTTGCTGAGGCTGGCCTTTGAGCCGCGATAACTACGAAACCAAAGGCTGAGGGCCCGGCCAGCCATAGCAGCTACCAGAAGCAATATAGGTACCAGGTAGCGTCCGTTCATATTTTCCAAAACGGCAGTGTGCTTGTACGTAGCGTACCCTTTGATAAACAGGGAAACCAGGTAGACCGCGCACGTCAGGAGCAAAAAGTTGAGATACGGGTTACGGAACAGCCTTTTGTGCCACCGTATTATCGCCAGGCTGCCGACAATAGCTATCGCTGCCGCTGCATAGCTGGGAAGCGGCAGCGGCGGGTAATTCATGAATCGTATTGTAGAACCGATCATAGCGGGGCCGTTAATAGTGAAGAACAGGCGGTACCACATCCAGTAAAACCACTTCCAGGTGTACGAGACTATATTATACTGAGGTGTTTTTGCACCGCTGAGAACCTGGCGATGATTCTTATAGTTGTAATACCATGGGCTGTAAGCGGAACATTGCTTGACGCTTAAGATTTTGGCACAGTCCGGTACGGCCGCATGGTACTGGACCAGGTTTACGCCGGCCCGCTGCATAAACATCCCGGTGCTGATGATGAATAGCAGCGGCAGAGTTATTTTTATTGTCCGGGACTGCCTGCGAAAATCTTTCGTCAGCGAGCGCCATAAACCTTTCAGATCGTGCCAGTACACCCTATATGCTAACACCAGCAAGAACACCACCACGCTGAAAAAGAACGGCAAAAAAGCATATTTTTCCAAACTGGCCAACAAACAGACAATGGCCAAAACAGTTAGCGTCTTAAACGAAGGCCGTTTGCGTCGCAATTCATCCATAGCCTGAAATGTCTGCAGGCATACCCATGCCACGAGCGGAAAGAGCAAGTCGTCATAGCTGACTTGCGCAGCCAATTGCGGCACGATCGGGACCAGGGCAAGCAAAAGGATGCTGACATTTGCGAACGCCGGCGAAACGTTAACCCGCAACAGTACGCGGCGGAAGAGCACCAATCCTAAACTAAAAAAGCCAATGTCTATAAACCGCAGCAGGATTACCTGGACGGTTTGGCTATGCGTAAAGAGGGCGATAAATCTATAAGGGAAGCTCATCAGGTAGTGATAGAGATAGGAAGGGTCCCGGGCTACCGCGCCATAGGCGTCGGCATGGGGCGGCTGGCCACTCAGGAAGGGAAGCCAGTAGTGCGAATACACCTTTATAAGACCGAAGTGGAAGTTCTCGTCGAACGCTTGCGGGTAAAGCGCCGATAAGGCAATCCAGCCAGACTCCAGTACGAAAAATACCAGGACAAAAACAAAAAAGCGCCTGGAACTCAATAAGGAAATGATTGTATCATTGACAGTCCGCATGCTTACCCGGCAATTATACAGATTATCGCCGCTCTTGTCTTTAATCACAGCGCGGCTGGTCGCTGGACGCGTCATGACCGAGCAGTCTATATAGTGTAAAATCAATGTTAACAATGCGCAGAAGACTTCGGCCTATTATCAGTTTGTTCCTGTTGTTCGTGGCGATATCTGTGGGCGTTTATTATTTGGCGCACCACAAGAACCTTGTGGACCAGCTGGGCAACACACCCCTTCTTACCACATCCACCGTGCTGCTCCTCTACCTTGGTATATTCGGGGCGCTCCTACTGATCCTGAGTGCCAGCATCAGGATCTGCAATAGACAGTTCGGGCGGAAAGAGAACGTGCTGCTTAACGCCCATTCGCTATTTATTAATTTTTTCATACCAGGGCAGGGAGGACCGGCATACCGGGGGATCTACTTTTATAAACGTCACGGCTTGAAAGTCCGCAACTATGCCGTGGTCACGCTACTGTACTATGCCTTTTACGCCGTCATCAGCGTCTTCTTGTTGCTATTGTATGTCAGGCCGCTTTGGCAGACGCTCCTGGGAGTAATTCTGATTGCCGGGGCCTGTATGGTAATAATTAAAAAATATTCGAGCCGCGCCAAAATCCATAAAGACGACTTAAACCTGAGCGGCCGTAACGTACTGTATCTGTTGCTGGCCACTGGCCTGCAAATAATTATATTTATCGCTATTTATGGCACAGAACTGCACAGCGTTAACAAGCATATAGCGCTCAGCCAAGTAATAACGTACACCGGAACCGCCAACCTAGCTCTCTTCGTGTCGCTTACGCCTGGTGCTATCGGGATTCGCGAGTCGTTCCTGATTTTTACCGAGCATCTCAACCACATAAGCAGCGCCAATATAGTAATAGCGAATGTGATTGACCGCTCTGTTTACCTGGCCTTTTTGTTATTGCTGATGGTCCTGACGGTCGTGTTACACCTAAAAGGCCGGCTGCAATTGAAGAAATTGCCGCTGCTAATAAAACAAAGTCTCAAACAACCTGATGCTTGAGCCTCGGGAAGGGTACTGATGGTGCCTGCCGCCACTCCACTTACAGGAATAAACTAGAGGACTCTTGTTATAGAGTCCTCTAGTTCGAGTAGGCCCGTAGGCCGTGCGCTGTTTTAGGCACCTGCATGATGCTCGCGTTGGACTTCGCTAATTTCTACGCCGTCCCACGTAGCAAGGATGAAGGCAACCACTGCAAAGATAGCCTGGTTCCAAGCTGCAGCAGTGCTAACGGTAAACGCGAACGCTGCTATAAAGAGCCATATAGCTGCCAGTGCGGTCACCCAGCTTGGGAATGTGTTAGTCCAGAACAACTGCACTAAGCCCGCTACCGCCATTACGCCGCCGACTATTAATATATTAACCAATGCGGCGCCGGTTATCGAGATAGCCAGTGGCGACAGGAGCAACCAAGCTCCGACGACTATAGTAAGCACGCTTGCTACTCTTGACTGAGATAGACTTTGCATAAATCCCCCTTAGATTTAATTGTAGCGTTACTTTTAATAATTAATTCCGCTTAAGACCCATACCTCCTTTCTGGTACCTATCTTAGCCAACCGGCTGTTTTCACACTATGAAAACGATCACAGAATAATCGTGCGCTACTCGGTTATTATTCCTTTACTGACAGCCCCCGACAGGCAAGACAAGGAGCTCGATATGGGCAGAAAATATTTCGTAGTGGGGACGTTCTTTGGCATTCAATTGCGTATTGATTATTCGTGGTTTGTCATATTCGCACTAATAGCGTGGACGGTTATTACGGGCTATTTACCTTCGTACTGGAAGGGGCTCTCCGCATGGGAACTGGTCGTAGCCGGGTTGGCTGTGACTGTTATTTTCTTCGCTTCCGTTGTCGCTCATGAGTATGCCCACTCTTTAGTTGCTAACCGTCGAGGCCTACGGATACGGCGCATCACACTATTTATATTCGGCGGGGCTTCGGAACTGCAGCATGAGCCGGAAGACGCCCGTACCGAACTGCTTATGACCGTTGCGGGCCCGCTGACCAGCCTGGTGATCGCCGGTTTATCCGCACTGCTGTGGTTACTAGCGCGCCACTGGCACATAACGGCTCTGGAAATAGTGAGCCAACCAGTGGCAGTATTAAACCTCGTAGTCGGCTTGTTCAACCTGGTACCGGCCTACCCCCTGGACGGTGGCCGTATCCTACGGTCAACTATCTGGCTTATCCGCAAGGACTTTCTGTCAGCGACCCGGACGGCCACGAGTGCGGGGCTGGTTTTCTCATATGCCATGATGGCCACCGGCGTAATCGAAATTATTAGCGGATACCTTATCAATGGACTTTGGATAATTATTATCGCTTACTTCTTGAACCAGTCGACGCGTTTCAGTTACGCCCAGGCGCTGCATGAAAAAATCCTGGCCAAGGTCCGGGTCAGCAGTCTGTTAAGTGATCGTTTTGTAACTGTGCCGGCGGGCATCTCCGTGGATACTTTCCTTAACGACTTCGTTCTGAAGTACAAGCTTTATGATTTCCTGGTGACTGACGAGCATGGTGACGTTACTGGAATTATTGAATTTTCGCGGGTTAGCCAGTTAAATAACTCGAGGTTGCGTACGCATATAGACAATTACGTCCAGCCGCTGACAAAGGCCCTGGTTCTTAAGCCTGACGACTTGGCCGTCAAGGCGTTCCGTATCATGCAATCGCACAACCTGGACATCCTGCCGGTTATGTCTGGCGACAAGTTGCTCGGGATTGTTATAAGAAGGTATCTAGACGACTATTTGTTAGTACATAAACTGCAGCACCAGTAACCATGTTATGCAGGGCCATTCATGAGTGATGATTATGATTTAGCACAATACGCGTCAGAAATACTCGGGAAAAACGGGTTCGAGGCATATATTGTCGGCGGTGCAGTCAGGGACTTGTGGCTGGGACTGCAGCCTAAGGATTTCGACCTGGCTACTGATGCCCAGCCCCTCCAGGTTATGGCTATAGAGGAATTCAGGCAGTCTATGCACAAGGACACGGCCCAAGCATTTGGTATCACCAGAGTGCGCCTCTCGCATGGCAGGCTGCACGGCGAACTGGAGATCGCAACGTTCAGGAAAGACCTTGAGGCGCATCGCGGCAGGAAGGCAACCAGGGTCGCTTTTGCCGGCCTGAAAGATGATGTCCTGCGCCGTGACCTTACTATTAATGCGTTGGCCCTTAACCCCGTTACCGGGCAGCTTATCGACTACGTCAACGGTGTGGATGATCTCCGCGCCAAGCTTATCCGCTTTATCGGCAATCCCGGACAACGTATCCGTGAAGACCCGCTTCGCATTATGCGGGCCATACGGTTCAAAACTCACCTAGGGTTCACCTACGAACCGGCCACGGCCAGGGCTATCAGGAAAGCCGTAAAGCAGGGATGCATAGAAGTCATTGCGACCGACCGGCTTCGGGATGAACTTACCAGGCTTTTGATACACTCTAGCCGATACCAGGCGGTGTTGGATCTTGACGCACTTGGTATTTTGGAACGGGTTTTGCCGGAGGTCACGGCAGGCAAGGGAGTCAAGCAACCTCCGCAATTCCACACCGAGGGGGACGTCTGGCAGCACCAACTGATGGTGCTCGGCTATTTGCCGCCAGACCCAAGCAAGCGGCTGGCCTGGGCTGCCCTGTTACATGATATAGGCAAGCCACCCACCGCTACTGAACCGCATGACTCCGGTGACCGCATACGGTTTAACAGACACTATGCCGTTGGGGCAGAGATAGCTAAGACAGCCTTGCGAAGGCTGCGGTTCTCCAACCGCGATATTAGCGATATCGCCTGGATGGTCTACAACCATATGGCCATTGACGACTTGCCAGTTATGAGACCCGGACACCAGAGGCGCATGTTAGGGCACCCCGCTTTTAAAGACCTCATGGAATTGCATAGGGCCGATGCGGCCGCCAGCTGGCGTCCCGGCCAGACACGTCACGATAAAAAACCCCGCTTTCCGGATATCGAACGGCTTTGGCGGGAGTACCGCGCAAAGACACCCCGGCATCGTCAGCCCTCGCTCAAGCGTGATATGGGTATTGACGGCCAATGGTTAATGCAAAAATTCGGCACGGAGTTCGGCCTGTCTCCGGGGCCGCTAGTCGGAAGGATCCTGGAGTCGTTAGAAGAATGGTACCAGGACGAAGGCGTCCGTGATAAGAAAACCTACCTGGCCAAAGCCCGTCAATTGTTGCAAAAAGAAACGGGCCGCCCAAGCCCCCGCTCCTTGTAGCTTACTGGCTATTACTAAGTTCTTCTTCGATGCTGGACAGATTCCGTACGACAATGCTCTTGTGCGTAATGCTCACCAGGCCCTTGCTTTTGAGCTTGTGCAATTCCCGGCTGATGGTCTCGCGCGATAAGCCGGCCCGGGCAGCCAATTCGGTCTCCGAAAGTTCAAGTGCATACCCTGACGGCCCTTTCTTGCCAAAGCGGCGGCAAGCCACAATGAGCTCGAAGATAGTTCTGGTCCGGGCGGATCCGCCCATCAGCAACGCCATGCGTCGCAACAGCCCGTCTGTCCCCATGTAGACGCGGCTCAGCAGGTCGTACAGGACGTCATGGTTGGCCTTCAGGAAATCAATCGTGTCAGAGGCGGGCGCCTGTCTCAAAGACACGTCCGTTATTGCCTCGAAGAAGTACTCGTTCGGTGTCCCATTAATGGCCCAATTCATAGGGAAAAAAGCCGGCGGCTTGAAGACGTTCACAACAATCTCGTCGCCATGTTTTGTGATATCGTATTGACTGACGTCTCCCTCAATAAGGTGAAATATCCCGGTTGGAGGATCACCTTGATAAATCAGGATCTGCCCTCTTTTGAAGTGTCTCAAAGGGTACTGTGCAAAAAAGTTTTCTATCTCCCGTGCAACACCGACCTTCATAGTGGACTGTCTCTCCCTGATTACATCGATAATAACACCAATGGCCGGTATTGGGTGAGTGTGATTTGCTACACAGGGACTTTTTGCGCCGATTCACCGACATACGTAAATAAACGTGACTTAATAGTTAGTGAAGGCTGGTAGGGCCAGACGATGATATTTATCGAACCGTTATCGGCCGAAAGAGGTAAGAGCCATGGTATATGATAATCGTCAGGACAGCGGACGGCGACTCGGACACCTATTGTGCCGCTTCAGGCACGAGGTAGTGGTCGTGCTGGCGTTGCCGCGTGGAGGCGTGGTTATCGGAGCGGAAGTGGCGCGCATGCTGCTTGCACCCCTAGGCCTGGTGCTGGTGCGCAAGGTCGGCCACCCCGGCAATCCGGAATACGCTATTGGCGCCATAGCCGAGGACGGCCCCGCCGTATACAACGAAAACGAGGTCTCGCTCGTCGACGCAGCATGGCTCAAGCACGCTGAAGCGGCTGCCCGCAAACTGATTGCAGATCGTCGTAAGATCTATTATGGCAGCGACTTTACGCCGCCAACCATCGAGGATAAGACGATCATTATAGTAGACGACGGGATAGCTACAGGGTTGACGATGGAGGCCGCTTTGCGGGCTGTCAGGCTGCATCATCCGCGCAAAATTATAGCCGCCGCGCCTGTTGCGCCGCAGGATAGTATTGATATGCTGGCAGAGCTCGCCGATGAAATTGTCATAGCCGACAGCCCAAAGCATTTTCTGGGATCGGTCGGTGCCCACTACCGGCAATTTGAGCAAGTTGATGACGAAGAGGTCAAAAAGTTACTGAGGGAGGTTCAGGATGAACTGCTCTGAACGGGGGTTGGTATGATTCGTCTGCCGACCAAGTCTGATTACGAAAAATTGCAGGGCTTTGATGGGCTGTTCTGCGTTTCTGTATATGTGCCCTACATAGAACCTGATACGGATACTGCGGCAAACCCCAATAGGATCAGGCTAAAAAACCTGCTGAAGGAGACCAGGACGGCACTCAAGTCCGCAGGGGTTAAGGAGCGGGATATAAGTGCGACGGTCAAACCGGCTCAAGCACTGGTTAAGCGGCGGGGGTTCTGGCCTCCGTTGCGCCACGAGAGTATCGTCCTATTCATGCATCCACGGATGTTCCGCTACTATTACCTTCCTGCCGGGACCACGCCATACCTCATGACGGTCCAGAAGGGTTTTAACCTTAGGCCTTTACGCCGGGTGCTGGAAAACAATCGGCAGTATTTCGTCCTGGCCTTAAGCCATAAAAACGTCCGTCTTTACAGGGGCGACCGTTATGGTGTGCAGCTTATACGCCTTAAAAATATGCCGACTGACCTCAAAGAGACTTTGGGAATTGATGAATATCCCAAGTGGCACGAGACCCACACTATCGCACCGGTTAACCATGGAAGGGTGTCAGAAGCCCACCATGGCCAATATAATGTTTCCCAGACCGACAAGGAAATGCTGCTGGCGTTCTTTCGCCGCATAGACAACCGGGTGAGTTCGTTCCTGTCAAAAGGCCACCAGGGGGCGCCATTGATCATAGCCGGAGTGGATTATTTGCTGCCCATCTACCGACGTATTAATACTTATCCGGGTCTTTTTCACAGCAGCATTACCGGAAACCTGGAACGAATGCGCCATCAGGCAATAAGGCAGAAGGCCTGGGCATTAATCAGCAGCAAAAGCACCCCAGCTTAAACCTACGTACCTGGAGCGTGGCCTGTTTCCGCTGCATAGTCATGGAATTTAGCGGCCGTGGGCGTGATGCGAATTATCATGAAATCACCTTTCGCCAGTTCCGTGACTGGCGGCGCGTGCACTCCTTCCTTATAGTTCCGCGCCCTGACCAGAAGCGCGAACATTTCGCTCCTGGTTTCCTGGTCTGTTTCAACCTCTGCCGTGCCCTGCAACTGCACCGTCTTCATGGTGCCTGGCTCATGGACGGTGACCGCAACTTGGTTATGCGCATAAATATTACGGCCTTTGGTTGTCTCGGACCTGGTCAGAACATACACGGAGCCCCGATAGTTAACGGCATAGTAGACGACCGCCCCGTACACGTTGCCAGTCCGGTCAACCGTGGAAAGGACTGCTAGTTCATGCCGTCTAAGAAAATCAAGGGCTTCCTGGCTGAATTTCGCGCCGGGCGGCAACGGCCCGCCCGAAGCAAGCCGTTGACTAGATTTGTCTCTTGGGCCGTCATAGTTGTAGGTTTTGCCGGCTATACGCTTGGTCTCTACATAGCGCATAAATATACGAGCGGAGGCAGAATTGACAAAGTTAATAACATAATCGTGAATCCGGGTATGTAGCGTCACCGAAACGAACAGCCCGGCCCGCGTTGTCGTCACGCCGGAAACGATGTCATAAGTCAATTCATCAAAAGTTAAGAATAGCGGCTTGCGGTCCAGGAATATGACGCGCTCGTCAGTAGCCACCAGCCACGCCAGGCCGCCCGGATATGACCCATACACAACACCGCCAATGTGCTCATTCGGGTTGATTATTTTAACCAGCTCCCTACTCTCCGGCGTCCGGCGGCCGATCACTCCCGCCCCGACCGTTTTCAACTCGTTGCGTATACGCTTGGCATGCTCCTTATTGTCCATGCGGTAATAATAGGCTCCTGGTGCCCCGAAAGACTATGATCCCTGCCACTTAAATCCAGTTGCTGCCAGATTTCTCACTGAACCCGCACGGCTTTCTATCTTACAATAGACCGGCGTAACAAAGGTAATACCAAAGGAGGGTACGTTTAATGGCAGGCCAGCAACTGCGTAACGACTCTAGGAATCGTTCACTTGATGACGTACTGGAAGAGGAACGGCCGGGAAAATTGGCGAGAGACGTGGAGCAGGAGCCGTTGCCAGAAGATAACGACAGCCCGGCAGCACCAGCGCGCAACCTGCACGCCTCTTCTACGCCCGAGGATCATCCTTTGACCGACTTTGCGGATCAGGACCAGGCATACGAAGAAGGCAGCGACCCCGTAGAGCAGTGGGTGTGAATAAGACCATGCCTAAGTGGTCTAAGCACGTCACCGATACGAGCAATGCCCTTGACCTGGAAAAAGGCGTATTTACCTGGAAAAACCCGGAACGGATCGCTATCTCCATCAAGCAATCAGCTGAGCGCAGTACGCGCCGGAAAAGTTCGGTGCACCAATCGGCCATGTCTATGCTGAATTTTTACATCAATAGGGCGGGGAGCCAGATCACCGACGAGCAAAAAGCAATTCTTCAAAAAACCAAACAGGAATTACGCAAGCTCTTTAATGACCCGTAACGAGCAGCGCATTATTACAATTGACGTTATTGGTGTCCGTTTGCAGCTGTTCTTCTGCGCAATGATTTTTCTGTGTGGGGATCATGACATTTATCACCATTCGCAATGATTTAATAACTATTTAATAAACAAGGCTTATTTTGGTTTGGTAAGAAGACGGCAACAGGAGCTTTTATGGGAGCTGCACCGCCACAATCAGGGCTTAGGCAACTATTCAATCGCGGACGTGAGCTTGCGTACCAAAAAGACGATATCATAATCCGGCCCGGCGATACCCCGTCGGGAGTGTATTACATAGTCTCTGGCTGGGTGAAAGTCTATACTTTGTGCCGCGATGGTGAACCGAATATCATCATGTCCCTCGGCGCCGGAGAGGCTTTCCCTATGGCCTGGGCAGTAAGCGGCATCCAAAGGGACATTGGTTTCGCCGCCTTGGACAGCACTAAGGTCCGTCGCATTTCACAGCAGGATTTCACGCAAGCACTTAAGTTTGACTCATCTATAACGAACGACGTACTGCGAGTCCTGGCTGGCTATTTCTTCGCGCTTGCAAGCGAAGTTGACAATTTGCAATACCGCAGCGCCCGTGAAAAGGTCGTTTTTCGACTGGTCTTTTTAGCCAATAACTTCGGTAGAAAGGATGGTTCCAGGATAATCATCGCCACTCGTGTCACAAATGATTACATCGCTCGCTCAACCAATATGACTCGCGAAACGGCAAGCCGGGAATTAAGCCGTCTAAGCCGCAAACAGCTTATCAGGAGCATGAGCGGCCAGATTATAATTCCGGACCTGGGACGGCTATGTAACGAGATCAGTCGCCACTTCAACCCCTCAACGCTTAGCCTGGACTGATTATCACGGATCCGGGTATGAGTACGTTTGCCCCGTAACAAAAACTGTGTATAACTTTTAATATGGATTTAATAATTGGTCTGTTAAATACAGGTGAAGCGTACGAGCCATATGAAGTTATTACTCATTGATGACAACACCTCCCTCACCAAGAGCATAGCAGGCTTCTTAGAGAGTACGTGGGATGTTACCGCTGCTTATAGCGGCGAAGACGGGATAAAGCTTGCCCGGAGCGGCAATTACGACGTCATTGTGCTGGATTTAAACTTGCCCGACGTAAGCGGCAATTCCGTATGTCGAAGTTTGCGCAGGTTCGGAGTGACAGCGCCTATATTGGTATTGAGCGGCATAACAGAGTTGAACTCTAAAATCAGCCTGCTGCAGTCCGGGGCCGACGACTATGTAACCAAGCCTTTTGATATCAGCGAACTACAAGCTCGCCTATTGGCTTTGTTGCGCCGGGGACGCCTGGATGACCCAAAGGCGCCGTACCTGCTCAAAGCCGACAACTTGGTGCTCGACCCGCTCAAGAGGCGCGTCGAGCGAAGCGGCCGCACCATTACATTACGCCGTAAAGAGTTCGACATCTTGGAATACCTACTACGTAACCAAGGGCGAGTCGTGACTCGCGGGATGATTATGGATAACGTCTGGGACGCTGATAGCGATTCGTGGAATAACACCGTCGACGTGCACATAAAGTCATTACGGGACAAGGTTGACCGTCCCTTTAAACGGCAACTCATAACCACTGCTTACGGGTTGGGCTATACGATTAATGAACGGTATGGCCGGCGAGTAAAATCAAGGGAAAGGAGGAGCTCATGAAAACCGTCATTACTAGTATACTGACTGATCCCAGTGTGCGCGACGACACCGCTGTTGAAGCCGCGTTGCTGAAGCAAACCGTGGCTATTCCATGGGATAGTGCGCCAACCAACTGAATTCTTGCACCGCCTAAAGACGCTTTGGACGTCAAGCATTGCTTGGTATGCTGTGTTTAAGTATATTTCGTGAGGGACCTGGTGAATACTCGTAGTATATATCAAGCTTTGATCGCGCCCCGGTCTGCAGATCCAAATACCCAGAATCAGGAGATAGTCCTTAATTGGTTATTAGTAGCGTCACTAGGTTTGACGCTGGCCGCATTTGTTAGCACGGTCGCTGACTACATAAGTTTGCAAGCCGATTATCTCCTGGACAGATTGTTTATTTTGTGCGGGGTGTTTGTATTTTTTGGCCTATTGCTACTTTTATCAAGGCAACGGCAGCAGCGAATAGTCCCATCGTTAATTTTAGTAGCTATCTTCTTTATCGCCGCGTCTTTGATAATCTTTCGCTGGGATATTAGCAACCCTTTCGGTGTTTTATTATTCAGTGTTGCAATAGTAATAGCAGGAATTTTGCTGAGTGCCCGCTTCTCGTTATATACAGCCCTCTTGACTATTCTCGCGCTCAGCGTCTACATGTGGGGTAAAACCCACGGCATTTGGTCGCCCAACCTGTCATGGATACGTCAGCCAAGCCGTGCAGCCGACGTGGCAAGTTTCAGTGCCATTTATGCAGTGCTGGCCTTAACTACCTGGCTATTCAATCGGCAAATGGAAACGGCGCTAAGCAGGGCAAACCGCTCCGAAAGGGCCCTTAAGCGCCAGAAAGATCTGCTCGAGATAAAAGTCGAACAGCGAACGCGGGAGTTACAGGCCGCGCAACTGGAACAGGTCCAACAGTTCTACCGGCTTGCCGAACTTGGACGTCTGAGCACGGCGCTCTTTCACGACTTAGCTAATCATGTCATGAGTGTCAGCATTGATATAGAAGGGCTGCAGAAACGGCAACAATCCGATATGCTGGCCCGGATAAAGGAGAACATTCACCACATCGACGGCGTTGTAAGGCGGGTCCGCCGGCAAATAGGCGGCAAAAACGAGATAGAGCGCTTCAATGTCATTGAAGAGATACGTGAAGTCATATCTATGTTAACTTACTTTGGTGACCGAAGGCGGGTTTCTATAGAACTACGAGAACTACCATCGCGTAAGCCTATACCGTTTCGCGGAGACCTGACGCGTTTTCGGCAGTTGGTCATTAACCTGCTTTCTAATGCAATTGAAGCATACCCCGCGGTCAGGAGCGGGCGAAAACAGCGGCCTGTGATTATAAGCGTCTCGCGGCCTCCAGGCACGTTAATTATCGAGGTGGCGGATTGCGGGGAGGGTATTCGCCCGGCCATGAAGGCTAAGGTTTTCGAGCCGTTTTACAGTACAAAAGACACGGGCACCGGCATTGGCTTGTTTATTGTCAAGAAAATCGTTGAGGAAGATCTGGGCGGTACTATTAGCGTAACCAGTGATAAGCGAACAGGGACAACATTTACCGTAACATTGCCTCTTAAACATCATGGATAAACGCAGCGGCCTGCCCTCGAAAGATATTGAGGTTGCTCTCAATAAGGGCATATCCTATTTGGCAAGCGTCCAACACGCCGACGGAGGCTTTGACAGCTTCTCCAGCCCCTCAAGGGTCCGGTTCAAAAAAGCCTACGCGTATAGGACAACGTTTGTGCCGTCTTTGATTCTGGCTGCGTTAAGCGGTCTGGAGGCGTCGGCCGGGCGCAGTATGCGTCAAAAACTATTCAAGTTCGTACGCGCCCAAAGAAGCCCAAGTTGGTCATTCAACTATTGGGCGTTGCGGTCCTGGGAGCGCAAACAACTGCCATACCCGGATGACTTGGATGATACTTGCTGCGCACTCATAGGATTAGCGCTTCATAATAAGGTATCGATAGGCCCGGCCACTCTGGCCGCTATGGTCAAGCTACTGGTCGCCACGGAGACGCAACCGGGTGGACCTTACCGTACCTGGCTAGTGCCACCTGATGGCCCTGCACAGTGGCAGGATATCGACCTGGCTGTTAATGCCAACGTCGCCTATCTATTGTCATTGGTGAGTGAGCCCCTGCCAAACATAACAAGCTTTTTAGAAAAAGCTATCCGTAACCGCCGGTTGGTTTCACCATATTACGCCTCGGAGTATCCGTTGCTTTACTATGTGTCCCGCGGCTACCAGGGTTCACGGTCCGAAGACTTACGGACGATCGCCAAACGATTACGTAATCAAAACAAGGCTCTTGGCCCTTTGGAGAATGCCACTTTGCTCACTTCATTGTTGCGATTGAACGATCCGGATGTAGAGCTTTTGGCATCACGCTTATTAGACACCCAACGCCAGGACGGCTCCTGGACGGCTGGAGCTTTTTGCCTGGATCCAGCCCGCAGCGGGAAGAAATACTACCATGGCAGCGAAAGCCTAACTACCGCCCTAGCACTGGAGGCGCTTAATCTTTATCGGGAAAGGGCTGGCCGTTCGGCGATAGAACGCCAGCCACAAGACTACGTGCCCGCCTTTGGTACGCAGGCAGGGCAAGTATTGGGTGCCGTAGGGGAAAAAAGCAGTCATCTTGGCCCAGAACTGCGCGGCGCCCTACGCAATTACATGCAGCGTACCGTGCATTCCCCCAATGGCACGGAAATAATATCCTTGGCACAGCGCTTTAACTGCTCGCTAACGCATCCTCTTGGCCATAACCACCCGGCCTTGATGCGGCTTGGCTTGGCAAACGCTTACGGCTGGGCAGCATACACCATTTTTGACGATTTTATGGACGAAGAGGGACGAACACGGTTGCTGCCGGTAGCAGTAGCGGCGTTGCGATACTCGCTTTCAACCTTTGAAGGGGTACTCCCTGAAGACGCTAGTTTCCATACATATATCCACCAAGTATTTGATGCCATCGATGCCGCCAATGCGTGGGAACTGGCCCATTGCCGCTTCCTGGTCAGCGATAGGGCCATCACAATTAAGAAACTGCCTGGATACAGCGACGCGTCACGGTTGGCCGAGCGTTCCCTAGGGCATGCACTTGGGCCTTTGTCCTTGCTCCACCTGAACGGAGCGGGATTTGATGGGAACCTGATGCGCAGCGTGCGTCAGGCCTTCATACATTACCTGGCGGCCCGCCAACTGAATGATGACCTCCATGACTGGCAGACAGACCTAGCCAAAGGCCACATTACGCTTGTAGTAGCCCGTATACTGGAAGACCTGCAGCTCAAACCCGGCCTCCATGATCTGGAAGCCATAATGCCGGTTGCGGGGCGTCAGTTTTGGAACCACAGCATAATTGCACTTTGCCGTACCGTTCAGGAGCAAACTGTACTTAGCCGACAAAACCTCGGCAACTTGCCACAATTAAAGCGCCCCAACTTCATCACTGAGCTGCTGGACCGTATAGACACCTCGTTGCAGGAGACTCTCACTAGCCAGGACCAGGCCCGGCGTTTCTTGAGGCACTACAGCCGCAAAGTCCCGAAAGGAACGAGGTGATATCTCAAGCTGGGGCAGTTCTCCGGTACCGACCCGACGTGTCAGGCCGCATGGAGACATTCCTAGCCAGCCAGCTTAAGTCGGCTAGCGGCGGTCCGGCATGGAAGGCTGATGTCATTAGGCGTTTGAACCGGTTTGTTCGCGGCGGTAAATTGTTGCGAAGCAGCTTGGTATGTTACAGCTACAGGCTTTTTGAGCAGGAGCAGTCCGATTCGCTACCGGGGGCCATTCTAGACGTCGCCATAGCAACGGAATTATTGCACGCCGCACTATTGATTCATGATGACATCATCGATGACGATGACGTACGCCGTGGCCAGCCGGCTATCCACAGGCAATACAGCGACCTTATGCAGAAACGTCCAGCAGCGGCTGACCACTTCGGAACAAGCATGGCTCTCTGTGCCGGAGATATGGTGCTGTCTATGTCCTTCGGGCTGCTTGCCGGGGCTGACAGCATAAGGCCGGGCACAGTTGGAAAACTCAACAACCTGTTTGCTGACACATTAGTCACTACCGCGGCCGGCCAAATGCAGGATATCAACCTAGGTGCATTGGCGAACCGCCCGGACAAACGTCAGATCTACGAGGTTATGAGAGCAAAAACCGCTATGTATTCAGTAGCATTGCCGCTAATAGCTGGAGCAATCACAGCCGGGCAGCCCTCCGCTTTGTACCGCCAGTTGCAAGGCCTGGGGCTGATAATCGGAACCATATTCCAGATCCGGGACGACGAATTAGGAGTGTACGCCAAGACCGAAACAACAGGTAAGCCTGTCGGCTCTGATATCCGGGAGGGAAAGAAAACATTGCTACACTACTACGTATGGCGGGCCGCCAGCCCGCAGGAGCAGGAACGGTTGAGTAACGCCTTCGGCAACCCGGATGCCAGCGCTTCAGACATCGCTGCAGTTCGAAAAATAATGACGCGGCATCAGGTGAGAAAGCACTTGCAACTAGATGTCGACACGCTTGAACGCCGTGCCCGTCAGCACATAGACCGCATCGCTATGGATCGGGCGGCCAAACAAGAGCTATGCAGACTGGTTGCCTACTGCAGCCGCAGAAAAGCATAACGCAGAGCAGATTCGCATATTTGTTATATCATGTGGCTATGGATAGGGCTGGGTTTTCCGGGCTAAGCCGTTTGTTTGAGAGCAGACGGGCTTCAAGCCATAAGTACAATTTTGGTCATGTACTGGTGATAGGCGGCGCGCCAGGCATGGTCGGTGCGCCGCTGCTAACAGCACGCGCCGCTTTGCGGACCGGCGCCGGCCTAGTTACCATTGCTTCCTCGGACAACGTCGTAGACAAGCTGGAAAAACGGGTCGAAGAGGTGATGACGCTCCGTCTGCCGGATAATACCGCCCAAGCCGTAAAAGCAATAAGGGAATTCGCAAATGCCCGCAAAGTAACGGCTCTGGCTATCGGCCCCGGCCTGGCCGCATCCAGGATCGCACTGATAAAAGCGCTTCTCCCCAAGCTACAGCTGCCAACTATGTTAGATGCCGGAGGCTTGGACGCCTATAGCGGCGATCCGGCAGCGTTAGGGGAAGCCAACTCCCGCAATCCGGACGTTATTATATCGCCGCACCAGGGAGAATTTGCACGCTTCGTAGGCCGGCCATTGCCGTCTAACCGCAGCGTCCTCAAGAAGCTGACAGCGGAAACCGCCCGGGCAGCCCGCACCGTTATCATACTCAAAGGGCATCGGACCCTGGTTATTGACCCGGACGGACAGGAATATGACAACGTGAGCGGAAACCCAGGCTTAGCTACAGCTGGTACCGGTGATGTCCTAACCGGTATGGTGTCAGGGCTTCTGGCGCAGCGCTTCAAGACCTTTGAGGCAGCCAAATACGGTGTATACCTGCACGGCCTGGCAGGTGACCTGGCCGCGGCTTCCAAGACCCAGCCGGGATTGGTTGCTTCGGACATTATAGATTATATTCCCGAAGCCCTTAAGCATGTCCGTAAAAGTCTAACGTGACATTTATCACTATCTCTGCGTAACAAAAATAACTGTTCGCGCGCGGCAGGTGGCACACAATTGCCCATAGGTGGTCAATTATATTAAAGAGAAGGGAGGTGCTTCACCATGGTGTATAACAATCCGCTGCCACGCATAGACAACATTCTCTGGTTGGCAAGGCTATCGTTACCTTTCCCAGCTACCGCAGGGGATATTTATGAAGTCGCGGAGATGTGGCGCTTCAATAAGAGCACTCTAGATTTTTTACGGCTTTTCCCGACTGACGAAGTATTCACCAGCCGAGAAAACTTCCTTAGGCGTTGCGAAGAATTGGAGCTACTGCTCCGCGAAGAACGTCCCGCGACGATAGACACGATATTGAGCCTTCAGGATTAGTAGTAGAAGTTGTCGGCAGGTAGTGCTACAGTGAGGGTAGCAAACATGAATCATCATATATCAAACGTCTGGCTTACTGTTATCGCGATAGCGGCAATATGGGATCTTGTTTGGCGCGGCATTGCCTTATGGCGAGCTGGCCGCAGAGGGCAACAATGGTGGTTTATCTTTCTGCTCGTCATCAACAGTGTCGGCATCTTGCCGATCATTTACCTGCTTACCCATCCGGGTCGGGATAACCCGGGCGGTACAGCCGCAACGCCAGCGCCAAAAGAAACGGGATAGTATATATGTCCGTCAAACCTTTGGATGATTTACTGAACCTCAAGGGAAAACGGGCCATTGTAACCGGCGGGGCGGTAGGGATCGGCTTCGGCATCAGCTACCGTTTGGCCGAAGCAGGGGCCCAAGTCCTGATCGCTGATATTAGCCAAGGCAACCTGGAAGAGGCCAAGAAAAATCTTGGAAGCCGCAAGTGGGACGTAGGATACGTACTAACTGACGTCGCCAAGCAGGCTGACATTGGGCACATGGTCAAGGTCGCCGTGAAACGTTTTGGCGGAGTAGACATCCTGGTCAATAATGCCGGCATATACCCTAACGCACCCGTGATGGAAATGGGGCAAAAAGGCTTTGACCGGGTGCTGGCAGTCAATCTAAGAAGTGTTTTTATGGCCACTAAGGCAGTGTCAGAGCAAATGATCCGACAAGCCCAAGGCGGACGGATTATAAACATTACATCGATAGATGCCTTGCACCCTTCTTCGGTCGGATTGGCCCATTATGACGCCTCCAAGCATGGTGTATGGGGATTCACCAAAAACGTTGCCTTGGAGCTGGCCCCTCACAAAATCTGGGTTAACGCCATCGCGCCTGGCGGTATCAGTACGCCCGGTACCCGGACGGCCCAAGAACCTACAAAAGCTTCCGCCGGTATTGATATGAGCAAGGTAATGGAGGCCTTCTTGCAACGCATACCGATGCGCCGTATGGGCGAACCGGACGATATCGGCAAAGCGGTGCTGTTCCTGGCATCGGACATGGCGTCATATATGACCGGCACTCAAATCGTGGTGGACGGTGGGGTATTACTGGCGTAGCGCGCAGCATGACAGGATTAATAATCAGGTCTTGCTTCGGCCAACAATAGCACCTAAACCGGCAGCCAAGATAGCCGCTCCGCCGCCGACCAATAGGCCAACTCTCGGGTTGGTGTGGTCGGCTATGGCACCGATAATGGGGCCGCCGATCGGAGTTGAACCCAGAAAGGCGATTGACCAAAAAGACATAACCCGGCCACGCATCGATGAGCGGCTGGTAAGCTGCAGCGTGGTATTACCCAAAGCGATGAACAGCACCAACACCAAGCCAACGAAGACCAACACGACAAGAACACTAAAGAGCGTAGGCATAATAGCTGCTACCAATAGGCTCAATCCAAACATCAGAGCTGCTTGGATAAGTTGCCGTTGCGAAGGCGCGCTGCGTCCTGCCGTGTACAGGGCGCCGACAATAGCGCCAAGTCCCATGGCGGCCGTCATTGCGGAATAGGTTGCCGCGTTGCCATGCAGGGTCACCGTAGCAAACAGCGGTAGAATCACCGGAAACTCATACGTAAATGTACCTATTATGAACATCATCAGCAACGTAGACCGCAGGCGTGGAGTTTGCCTGACATAGCGCAATCCGGCCCTGATTTGGCCAGATTGCCTTTCCACCGGCGGTTGCGAGTGGAGCTCTTTGTCCCGCATGAATAGCAGCGCGCTCAATACAGCCACGTATGTAGCAGAGTTGATCAGAAAGCACGGTCCTATGCCGACGGTCACTATTAATACGCCCGCTATGGACGGTCCGACGATACGCGCAACATTGGTAAGCGTTGAGTTCAAGGTAACAGCGTTACGCAGCAACTTCGGTCCGACCATCTCTATAACAAAAGATTGGCGAGTCGGGCTATCGGCAACTTGGCTTAGACCCAGGCCTGCGGCCAGTGCATATACCATCCAGACCTGGATGCTATGCGTGACTACCAACAGGCCGAGTACGAGCGCCAGCAACCCGGCTGTGGATTGCGTAACATACAATATGCGGCGCTTGACATACCGGTCGGCAACCACACCTCCCCATGCCCCGAAAAGCAATACCGGCAAAAACTGTGCCGCCACCACCAAACCCAACTGCGTCCCCGAATGCGTTAACTGCAGTACCAGCCAGGACATGGCGATAGTTTGCATCCAGGTGCCGCTTAACGATACGCCCTGGCCAAAAAAATACAGTCGAAAATTTCGAACCGAAAATGATGCGAACGTGCGTCGCGCCGCTGTCTCCATTCAGATCCCTTTTTATATTGTGGCCTAATCCAATTATATAGTATAGCGACTTGTCCTGCTTTGGGATTTATACGATACTAGGGGTATCAAAAAGCGTGCTCTTAAGCGTACGACGAAGGGAACCCCATGAGCGACCATGCCGGCGTAGCCTTGCTCTCAGTTTATGATAAGACCGGGATTGCGGATTTTGCGCACGGTTTGGCAGATATGGGATGGAAGATATTCGCCTCAGGCGGCACGGCCCAAGCCATAGCCGATGCCGGTATTGACGTGCAGGACGTCTCCGACATAGTAGGCGGCGAGGCTATTCTCGGCCACCGTGTCGTTACGTTATCGCGCGAAATTTCAGCCGGACTGCTGGCGGACAAGTCAAACCCGGACGACATGACCGAGATGGCCAAGCTCAGATTGCCGGTCATAGACCTGGTGTGCGTAGACATGTACCCCTTGGAAGAGGCCATTGCCCAGCCCGATTCGACAACGCAGGACGTGATCGATAAGACCGACATCGGCGGCCCGACCATGCTCAGAGCCGGCGCCAAAGGCCGGCGTATCGTTCTCTCGCATGCCGGCCAGCGCTCCGAGGTCTTGGGCTGGTTGCAGGCCGGCAAGCCCGACGAGGCCGCTTTCATTGAGAAGCTGGCCGCCCGGGCCGAGTACGAAGTCGCGCGCTACTGCCTGACGCTCGCCAAGCACCTTGGCGGCAACGAAGTCAGCGGCTTCGCCGCCCGTCTGAATAGCCGCACCAAATACGGCGAGAATCCGCAACAAGCCGAGGCCGGCTTCTACGCCGATAACCGTGTTGGCGCCGATCCGCTGGGACTTGATAAGTTTGAACATGTCCAAGGCATGGAACGCAGCTTCATTAACATGACCGATATTGACCGGCTGCTGCAGACCGTCACGCACATTGCCGCCGGGTTTGACAAGAACTTTGGCAGCGTGCCGGCCGTTGCGGTGGGCGTAAAGCACGGCAACGCCTGCGGGGCCGGCGTTGCCGAGGATCATGTCGAGGCCGTCAAAAGGATGCTGGAAGGCGATACCCGGGCCATCTTTGGCGGCGTGGTTATGATTAACGGCGAGGTCGACAAGTCCGTGGCCGAGACCCTTATGCGCCATGCCATGGACGGCGAACGCAACCGTCTGCTGGACGGCGTCATTGGTGCCAGCGTTACCGACGAGGCCCTGGAGCTGCTCAGCCGCAATAAATTACGGGTCGTCATCAACCCGGCACTCGCCGGTCTGAACGCGGCATCGCTGGACTCAGCCCGACGTTTGCGCCCGGTTCGCGGCGGCGTGCTGGAACAGCCCAACTACGATTTTGTGCTGGACCTGGCAGCCGACTATATGCAATTCCATGGAGAGCTGGCTGACCAGCAAAAACTCGATATGGTCCTGGCTTGGGCCATAGGCGCTACATCCAACAGCAATACCATCACCTTAGTCAAAGACGGCCAGTTGATCGGCAACGGAGTCGGCCAGCAGGACCGTGTGGGTGCCGGCCAGTTGGCCCTGACGCGCACCACTACCGCGTTTCCCGAGCTCATCGACGCCGGCAGCACGCTCACGCTTAAGATCGGCCTCGACAAGGCCAAACTGGCCGGCGCCGCCGCCTACAGCGACAGCTTCTTCCCATTCCCGGACGGCCCGGAACTACTCGCCAAAGCCGGCATCAAGGCCATCCTGGCCTCCAGCGGTTCCGTCGGCGACGAATCCGTCACCAAGACACTGACCGAAGCCGGCGTCAGCCTCGCTATGCTGCCCGATCGTATCGGCCGCGGCTTTTATATGCACTAGCTTGATGCTTACTGTTTTATGACCGGGACAGGCCTGCCAGATATTAGCTTTTTATAAAATTCAATATCTCTCGCATGGTCAAAGGCCATTTTAGCTTTGGCCGGTAAATCATCTAAGCCAAACCACTGCCTGTCATCTACCTCCCAGTCGGGGCGGCCAACTTCTTTCAAGGCTTCGCCGAACATCACAAAAGCCACGTTTTGGCGATCTTCTCGTGGCCTATCAGGCTGGTCATTAATAGTGAGCAGTGTTAATTCACCGATTTCCCAGCCAGTCTCTTCTAAAACTTCTCGTTTTGCTGCTTCGGCTACTGTCTCATCTCTCTCTACATAGCCTCCGGCCAAACTCCACTTACCACCTTCTAAAAGTTTGCCGGTTCGTTTAACCAGTAGTATCTTGCCGTCTTTTAAGACAAGTACATCGACAACTGCGTGTCGCAAAGAGGCCTTATTCCCATCTTCGAAAATACAGGTCAACATTTTTATACTTCCGCTTGCCACACGTCGTGTATGGCCTTGGTCTTCTTGGCGGCCAGACCGTTGTAATACTTTTCTGGTTCTTGCAGGATTCGTTTCTCGTCGTCAGTAAATTTGGCGAAGTAATCGGCGATGCCGGGATCGGTTGAGGCAACTTCGTACAGACTTTTGCCAGCTTCCTGAGCCTGGTGGGCTAGGGCTTTGGCAGTCTCGTGGCCGGTGGTGTGGCCGTACTTTTCTAGCAAAAGGTACAGCGGTTCGGCCGCGATGGCGCCACCGCTCATGTAGAGGTTGCGCCGCATGTTTTCCTCGTCAACTTCGAGCTTGCCCATGACACGATTGAGCCGTTCGGCCATCGAAGCTACGCTGGCCAGCGCCACTCCGTAAAACCGGGCTGACGCCGAGTCGGTCAGATCGCGCTGGTGCTCGCTTGAGAGATTGAGGTTGGCATTAACGCTCTGGGCCGTAACCTGCTTGGACATACTGATGACGTTCTCAAAGTTCCAGGGGTTGCGCTTGTGCGCCATGGTCGAGGAGCCGGTTTGACCAGGCTCGAAGGCCTCCCGCACTTCGGCGATCTCCGAGCGCTGCAAATGCCGCATGTCATGACTGAGGTTTGCCATAATACCGGCCGTGATTACCAGTTCGTCAACCAGCCGGACATAACAATCAGCGGGAATGATCTGTGTAGAGTAGGAAGCCGGCTTAAGGTCAAGGTAGCCGAGCACGGTCTGCTCGAACTTAAGCGGGTCGTCTACGAATAGACTCAGGGCGTTGTAGGCACCTACGGCGCCGCTGAACTTGCCCGGTAGCAAGCTGCTCAAGTCTTTCAGGCCCTCAATAGACCGACCGAGCCGGTCGACGTATTCGGCAATGGCAAAACCGAAAGTGATCGGCACGGCGTGCTGGCCGTGGGTGCGACCGATTTGTACCGTCTCGGTGTATTTTTCAACCTGGGCAAGCAGCGTCCTCTCGAGGTTGATCAAACGGGGCAGCACCAGTTCATTAACTGCGGTACGTAGTTGCAGGCTTAAGGCCGTGGCTACGATGTCATACGAGGTGGCGCCGAAGTGAACGTACGGTTTTGCCTCATCGGACAGACCGGATTTTATAGTGTTGACCAGGGCTTTGACGTCATGCTTGGTGGTCTTTTCTTCGGCCGCGACGGCCTCGGCCGTCACTTTGGCGGCGGCTTCTTCGATCTGAGAGGCAATCTCGATAGAGCATACGCCGAACTCCGCCAGGGTATGGCCTAGCGCGGCCTCAACGTAGGCCTGATATGCAATCCGGCTGGCTTCTGACAGGTATCGGGCAATCTCTGGATCATAATATCGTCCGTCCAGCGGATCGATGGAGCTATAGTTGGCGTTCGGGGAGGGGTCTGGCAAGCTGATCGGCTTCATGCTGTGGTCTCCAGGTAGTTTTTTATGTTGGTTTCTATGCGTTCCAGCACATTATCGGTCTCGGCTTTAATGAACTTTTGGCCGGTCAGTTCTTCATACAGTTCAATATAGCGTTCCGAGACCTCCGCGACAAACCCGTCGTCCAACTCCGGCATGGTTTGCCCGGCTTGGCCGCTGAAGTCACGCGCCATCAGCCATTCGCGCACGAACTCTTTGGAGAGGTGCCGGGGCGGCGTAGCACCATTGCCGGCTACATACGAATCATAACTATCGGCGTAAAAGTACCTTGAGGAGTCGGGCGTATGAACCTCGTCGATCAGGATAATATCACCGCCAGACAGCTTGCCAAACTCGTACTTAGTGTCAGCCAGTACCAGGCCGCGGTCCCGGGCCATCTCCTGACCCTTGGCGAACAGTTGCCGGGCGTACACGACAAGCTTGCCCCAGTCATCGGCGCTCACCAGGCCATGCTTTATGATATCCTCAGCCGAAATGTCTTCGTCGTGGCCCGCATCGGCTTTGGTTGTAGGCGTAATAATCGGTTCGGGGAAGGAATCGTATTCTTTGAGACCGTCCGGCACAGCGACACCGCTGAGCGAACGCTGGCCATCCCTGTACTCGCGCCAGGCATGTCCTACAAGTACACCACGGATTACCATTTCGACCTTAAACGGCTCCGCCCGGGAGCCTATACTGACGTTAGGGTCGGGGACCGCTTGCAGCCAGTTCGGTACGATATCTGAGGTGGCTTTTAAGAAATACTCAGCTAATTGGTTGAGTACCTGGCCCTTGTAGGGAATCGGCCGCGGCAATATGACGTCAAAGGCCGAGATTCGGTCCGTCGCCACGGAGACAAGCAAATCATCACCGATGGTATATACATCGCGGACCTTGCCATGATACAGGCCGGTTTGAGCCGGAAACTTAAAATCCGTCGACTCGATCGCCTGTATATCCATTACCCCCTATTATACGGTATTATTGTTGCATGAGCCAAACAGGGACAATCGGGATCGTTGGGGGCGGCCAGCTGGGGATGATGTTGACCGAGGCCGCACAAAAGCTCGGGTTCAAGGTGGTCGTCCTTAACCCCTCGTCCAATTCTCCAGCGGCCCAGGCCGGCGCCCAGGAGATCGTCGGAGATTTATATGATGAGGCCGCCTTGGAACAGCTGGCCGAAAAGTCAGATTGTATTACCTTCGAAATCGAACACCTGAACGCCGACTTTATGGTCAAACTGGCGGAGCACGGCAAGAGTATCAGCCCGCACCCGGAAACCGTTCGCATGATCCAGGACAAATTCGCCCAAAAGCTCTTTCTCCGATCAGTTGCGCCGATTGCCGAGTTCAAGCAGCTGAGAGACCCGGCGGATGCCGTCGAAGCGTTGCGCTCGTGGGACGGCGCGATGATCATCAAGACCCGACGCGGCGGCTTTGACGGCCGCGGCAACATGGTCGTAAGGAGCGAACAGGATGTTCATAAAGCCTTCGAACAGTTTAAGGACCAGGAATTATATGCCGAACAACTCGTCAAATTCAAGAAGGAGCTGTCCGTCATGGTCGCCAGGGATGCCAAAGGCAATGTCGCGACTTATCCGGTGACCGAAACGATTCAAGAACGCAATATTTGCCTCGAAACGCTGACGCCAGCCGAGGTTACAGCCGAGACCATAAAATCC
>DAHUYJ010000061.1 GCA_027315225.1 Candidatus Saccharimonadota bacterium
ACAACGCCGCCGGTCGTGATCTTGCCGATCTTCGACGCAGTACTTTCGGTGAACCACAGGTTACCGTCCGAGCCGCTCGTGATGCCAAATGGATCGCTGTTGCTCGTCGTGGTCGGATACTCGGTGATCGTGCCGCTCGGTGTGATCTTGCCGATCTTCGATGCGTCACTCTCGGTGAACCACAGGTTGCCGTCCGACCCGCTGGCTATGCCTTCCGGTGCGCTACTGCTGGTCGTGGTCGGATACTCGGTGATCGTGCCGCCGGTCGTGATTTTGCCGATCTTCGATGCCAGCGATTCGGTAAACCACAGGTTACCGTCGGGACCGCTCGTGATACTCTTCGGAGCGCTGTTGACCGTCGGAATCGCGTACTCGGTGAACTCCGGGCCCAGCAGCGCGAACTGCGCGTTTGCGCTCGCACCCGATGCGCTGGCCGCAAGCGCAAACGTGCACGGCGAAGCCGCGGTAAAAACCGACGCCAGCGAACTCGCCCCATAGGTAAACGTTATCCCGCTGCCGGCCGGCGCACTCAGCGACACACTGCTC
>DAHUYJ010000063.1 GCA_027315225.1 Candidatus Saccharimonadota bacterium
AAAACACCGCAATTGGCAACGGCGTCAAGGCCTCCGGGTGAGGCGTTAACGAGCCTGCCGCGCGACCGGAGGGCAGCGCGGGCGGTTAGCTGCGGCCTGGGCAGGCGGGTCAGCGGTAGTCGGGGTTGTCGAAGTCGTAGCGGCAGCCGGCGTCCCAGCCGGAGCGCTGGTTGCCGTGGGCGGGGATGCCGCCGGCGTCCTTGAGCATCCGGGCCAGGTGCAGCAGGTTCCAGGTCATGAACGTGGTGTTGCGGTTGGTGAAGTCGTTGTCGGGGCCGCCAGAGCCGGGGTCGAGGTAAGACGGTCCGGGTCCGGCCTCGCCGATCCAGCCGGCGTCGGCCTGCGGGGGGATGGTGTACCCGAGGTGCTGCAGGCTGTAGAGGACGTTCATCGCGCAGTGCTTGACGCCGTCCTCGTTGCCGGTGATCAGGCAGCCGCCCACCCGGCCGTAGTAGGCGTACTGGCCTGCCTCGTTGAGCAGGTGAGAGCAGGCGTAGAGTCGTCGTAGCGTGGATCGCTGCCCGTCATCGC
>DAHUYJ010000064.1 GCA_027315225.1 Candidatus Saccharimonadota bacterium
GCATCGCCGTCTCCCTCCTCACCATGACAAACGCCCGATCTGGTTGCCGCCGGCCTCGGTAAACCACAGCGCTCCATCCGGGCCCACCGTAATGAAGTACGGGACGGCGCCGACGGTTGGAACCGCGTACTCGGTGATCGTGCCGGTCGGCGTGATGCGCCCGATATTGTTGCTGTTGAACTCGGTAAACCAGAGTGCCCCGTCGGGGCCGCTCGTGATGCCGAACGGCTTGCTGCCGCTCGTCGGGACCGCGTACTCGGTGAACGTGCCGCCGGTGGTGATCTTCCCGATATTGTTGCCGTTGTACTCGGTAAACCAGAGGTTGCCGTCGGGGCCGCTCGTGATGCCTCGCGGCAGGCCGTTGCTCGTCGGAACCGCGTACTCGGTGATCGTGCCGCCGGTCGTGATCTTCCCGATCTTGTTGCCGTTAGACTCGGTAAACCAGAGTGCCCCGTCGGGGCCGCTGGTGATGCCAATCGGACTGCTGTTCAACGTCGGGATCGCGTACTCGGTGAACT
>DAHUYJ010000065.1 GCA_027315225.1 Candidatus Saccharimonadota bacterium
CATTACTACCAGACACTCTAGACTACATAGACCTAATGACAATGCCCACATTGAGAGATACAACCGAACTATTCAAGAAGAATGCCTTGGTAGATATCTAGACTTCAGGATTCCCAACCAACAAACACAGGCCAAGTTAAACAAATATCTGGAGTTCTACAACACCAAGAGAGTACACTTAAGTCTGCAGTACAGGACACCCTACCAAATGTTGCAAAGCTCCTGAGTTTTATACGCGCCACTGTAATAAGTTAACAGAGGTGGGGTATCAATGGTACGCGTGGCAGGATTTGAACCTACGACCTTTGGCTCCGCAAGCCAACGCTCTATCCAGCTGAGCTACACGCGCAGAATGAAGAACAGGGGTAATATTAACATAAATTAGGCGTTGTGACTATAGGCCTCTAACGGTATTTATTTAATGTTTCCTGATAAAATACATTATTACGGAGAGGTGCAAGAGTGGTTGAATTGGCTTGTCTCGAAAACAAGTGTGCATATTCATGTACC
>DAHUYJ010000006.1 GCA_027315225.1 Candidatus Saccharimonadota bacterium
GATGGCTCGTGGCTCTAATGGTTCCTGCCCTGAGTCAGCATTTAAAGCAGGCAGGTCAAGCATGGATAAACCAAGCACTATAGAGTCCCAATTGGACCGATGGTTTGGCGCTAGAATGTAGCTCTGGCCGTCGAGCGGACGGAGCGCCTCAGCATTGTGGACGGTGTAACCGCCAAAAGTGTCAACTAGTGGCCGCAGAACTCTTTCGCCTAATTCATAGGTCCCGTAGCTAGGCAGTACCGCAGCGTCGGCCTCACGAACAATCATGACGCATAATATATCATTAAGCTTGACATATTACAAATTATGCAGTTCCTGCTGCAAACGGTTCCTGAGCGATATATAGCCGCCGCAGCAAGGGCACATCACTACGACCGGGCCGCCCTTCATAGACGTGATAGGGGTTGCAGCCTGCCTGCTCCGTATTACGTTTGTTCAAAGCTTTCGCCATCTCCCGTGCAATACGGTGCGCTCCTTGCCGTCTTTTAACGTGATACAAGACGTTTCCGGCAATCTGCATAAAGGGCCTGTTGGCATCAAGGTCCATAATGAGTGGCAATACACGGATATTTTCATGGGCCATCATTTCTGCAGTGCCATTAGTTATCTTGGGCAGTGTGCTTCTTTTGCCCTTCTCGTCCAGCTTATGGGTGGAGCCGGAAGGAGCAACGCCCAAGGCCACCCCACCCTTTGATAACCAGGAAGTGATTTCTTCTTTAATCTTTCCGTTGTGTGCTTGTATGTGGCCCTCGGGCAGAACCTTAGCGGCTTCTGAGTCGCGAAAGGTTTTACTCTGCGGAAAGCTCATATACGTCCTGCCGCACAGCCACTGCAAAACCTGCATGCAGGGCAGCCATTGGTCTTCCTGCTCATCTACCAAGTACTTTATTACACCGATCATCTTGTTTATGATAATGCCCGTCTGCAAGTCATCCTGCTGGCTCTCTTCACGGCGCAACGGGTTAGTTATCGCGGCCAAAGCAATGGCGGGGTCAATCAGATTGCTATGGCTGGTTGCTATATACAGGCTTTTTTCGTCTCGAAGTACGTCACGAGTCTGCTGACGACGCTCTTCGGTCATAAGCTCGTCTGACATCTCAACGAAGCCGTGCACCACGCGACCTCCGATAAAGTCCAGGAGTGCGACGTCGGCTACTTCGCCCTGTGCACAATAATAATCATAGGCCTGCCATTCGTATTTTTGTGTGTCGTAATCGAGAATGCCTAGCCGAGGGTCCCCTTCAACATGAGGCCTGGCCAGTTCAACCAGCTCATGATATAGCGCCTCATCGATCTTGGCGTGCGGTGTCTGCGCGTTCATAATTTGAAACATTGTAAAATAAATATACGTTAAATACAAGAGTTATGTTTGACTGGCCTATCTGTTGCGCCATATACTAGGTTGGAATGAACAAGCCTCAATTGGTCATATGCGGCTCGATCGCGATTGATCGGATTATGAATTTCTCGGGTCGCTACCGCGACCTGATCCAGCCCGACAAGCTGCATGTCTTGTCTATCAGTACGCTGCTGGACACCTTGGAGGACTCTCCGGGCGGTACCGGCGCCAATATCGCTTACTGCCTGGCCAAACTGGGTGAAGAGCCGTTACTCATCGGTTCGGTCGGCCACGATGCCGAAACCTACATCAAGAAGCTTGACCAGGCCGGTGTGGACACTTCCGGCGTGCACTTCAGTGACCTGCCTACGGCTTCCTTCAACGTGTTTACCGACAGCGAGGACAGCCAGGTCGGCGGCTTTTACCAAGGGGCTATGGCCGACAGCGAACAGGTCAGTTTCAGCCCCTGGGCTCACAAGGATGTACTGGCCGTTGTGGCGGTGCACAATCCTGAGGCCATGAACCGGCAAGTGCAAGAGTGCCGGCGGGCCGGTTTACGACTTGTCTACGACCCGGGACAACAGATAGCCAACGACTCCGTAGACCTGGCTGCCGGCGTGGACACGGCTGAGTTGTTGTTCGTCAACGATTACGAGCAATCACTGATGCGCCGCCGGCTTAACCGGGAGCCGGAGCAGCTCAAGAAGCAGGTACCGATAATAGTCACGACCCTGGGCAAGGAAGGCTCCATAATCGAGGGTACCGGGCTGCCTGAGCCCATCCGTATCGGCATTGCCAAGCCCGATGCAGTCAAGGACCCGACTGGCGCCGGCGACGGCTACCGGGCTGGATTTTTGTACGGCTACTTGCGACAATGGGAGTTGAAAGCGTGCGGACAGCTGGGAGCTGTCGTAGCATCATTTATCGTTGAACGGCACGGGACACAGGTGCCTTTTGAAAAAGCGGACGTTATAAAACGGTACCGGGATAACTTTAATGAGGAGATCGAGTTGTAATGGCGTATACGGATTACAAAGTCAAGGATATAGAGCTGGCTGGCTGGGGCCGAACCGAAATAACATTGGCAGAGAAAGAAATGCCGGGTCTCATGGCGCTACGCCGCGAGTATGGACAATCCAAACTGCTGAAGGGTGCCCGTATAGCAGGGTCTATCCATATGACTGTCCAGACGGCAGTGTTAGTAGAGACCTTGCAAGAACTTGGCGCCGAAGTCCGCTGGTCATCTTGCAATATCTTCTCAACCCAGGACCAGGCCGCAGCCGCTATCGCCAAGAACGGCACACCGGTATTTGCCTGGAAAGGTGAGACCGAGGAAGAATATTGGTGGTGCGTGGAGCAGACGCTCAAGTTCCCAGGCGGCCAAGGGCCCAATATGCTACTGGACGACGGCGGCGACCTGACGGCGCTCGTGCACGATAAGCATCCGCAGCTGCTCAAAGACATTAAAGGTGTTAGCGAAGAGACAACTACCGGGGTCAAGCAGCTTGACAAATACATGTCCGAGGGCGCGCTTAAGATCCCGGCCATCAATGTGAACGATAGTGTTACCAAATCAAAATTCGATAACCTGTATGGCTGCCGCGAGTCGCTAATGGACGGCGTCAAACGGGCTACAGACATCATGATCGCCGGCAAAGTTGCCGTGGTGGCCGGTTACGGCGATGTTGGCAAGGGCAGCGCCCAGTCTCTGCGCGCCTTCGGCGCGCGCGTCCTGATTACGGAGGTTGACCCGATCTGCGCCTTGCAAGCCATGATGGAAGGCTACGAGGTTGTGACCATGGAAGAGGCCGCCCCGCTAGCTGATATCTTTGTGACTGCAACCGGCTGTAAGGACATCATCACCCTGGAACACATGCAGGCAATGAAAGACACGGCGATCGTATGCAACATCGGCCACTTTGACCACGAGATCCAGATAGCCCGGCTCAACGGCTTGTCCGGCGTCAAGCGCGAGACCATCAAGCCATTGGTCGACCTGTATACCTTGCCCAGCGGCCGGCGGCTGATTGTCTTGTCGGAGGGTCGCCTGGTAAACTTAGGCAACGCAACAGGCCACCCCTCATTCGTCATGTCCAACTCGTTCTCTAACCAGGTGCTGGCCCAGATCGAACTGTACACCAAGCCGCATAAGGTCGGCGTGTATCGCCTACCCAAGGAATTGGACGAAAAAGTCGCCGCTATCCATGTAGAGGCCTTGGGCGGCCACCTCAGCCAGCTGACTAACGAACAGGCTCAATATCTGGGCCTATCCGTCAAAGGACCGTTTAAAGCTGAGCATTACCGCTACTAATCGCCGCGCAGGCTTGTGTCTGCTGCATGACGGCGTCCAAATGGTCAGCCCCCAGATTAGCGCGGGCCTGGGCCTGCGCTTCGTCATCACAAGTTAATACACCGAAACCTATCGGCATGTCATATGTAAGCTGCACTTTGAGTACACCCTCTGTTACAAACTTGCTCACATAGTCAAAGTGGGGTGTTTCGCCTCGTATGACGCAGCCAATGGCCAGCAGCGCGTCATACCGGCCGGTTTTGGCAAGAGTTTGAAGAATTAGAGGAATTTCTACTGCGCCAGCGACTTCGACGGAGTCGATGCTGTCTTCCTGTAGGTTATAATCAGCTGCCCGCCCAATAGCTGACTGGTAGAGTTTGTCAGTAATGTGATGATTGAACCGAGCCACGACAATACCCAGCCGCCAGGTGCCGGCATTGAATGGTTGATTGTCAGTTTGTTTAGCCTGTGGCATGATTCTCCCTCGCTTTCATATTGCTACGCACGTACTTACCGATCACATCGAACTCCAGATTCACTACGTCACCCGCCTTGAGCGAACCTAAGGTGGTTGACTTGAGCGTATGCGGCACTAATGCTACCTCAAAACAGTCGCTCTTAGCATCAGATACAGTCAGCGACACGCCGTCAACGGTAATGGAGCCTTTGTAAACAACGAGTCCTTGATTATCAGGGTCAAACCGTACGCCCAGGCGATACCCGTCGGACTGGCCAACAGCGACGACCGTGCCGGTGCTGTCGACATGTCCCTGGACAAAGTGCCCGCCGAAGCGGTCCTGCATAGTCAGCGGGCGCTCCAGGTTGACTTTCTGCGGCAACGAAGCGCCGAAAGACGTCCTGGCTAGCGTTTCCGGCGTAACCAGACAGTCATATTCGTGACCACGAACAGCCGCTACGGTCAAACACGCGCCATTCGTAGCAACTGACTCGCCGGTGCGAAGATCGTTCCAGTCCGAAGGCCTGGCAAACGTCATAACCAAACCGTCATTGGTCTTCCTTGTTTTCTTAATAGGCACCACGTGCGTAATAATCCCGGTGAACATATATATAAAGTATCATCCAAAACCGGCCTCAAATGCAAACACTTCTTATAAGGAGGCGAACCATTGCCGGGCCGCCGACTCATCGCCGTGCATGGCCTTGAGCAACTCATCGACGCTATCAAAGACTCGATTGGGACGGTGGTAGTGCCTGATATCCAGGCTCAATTTTTGGCCATAGTAGTCCTGGTCGGGGATATCCAGCAGGTGGGCTTCGATCCGGCGTCCGCTATCACCCACTGTCTCCGGCACACCTACAAAGATCATGGCCGGCTGATGGGACCAGCCGTCTAAATCGGCAAAGCCGAAGTATACGCCGTCGGATAAATCCGTCTTGATTGTCAGATTGGCGGTCGGGTACCCCAGCCGACGGCCATTACCCTGGAACCGGGTCACCGTACCGCTCAGTGTAGCAAGTAGCTGCTTCGTCATATTTCATCTATTATAGCGTGATCACTGTAAGCCGAAAATTAAGCTGTCATAATATGGGACATGGCCGATCAAGCGCATAAGACTACGGATAGTACAGGAGAGCCTCTCCTCAGCGAGGTTTTGCAGCGGTGGCTCAACGGCAAGCAATCCAAAACCCTGGCTGACCTGAGCGAAGCTTTTGGCGAAAAGTCTTTTGCGATTATCTTCTTGGTGCTGATGATCTTAGCGGCGCTGCCGCTGCCCACCGGCGGCGTTACCCACGTTACGGAGTTGATTACCATGCTTATCAGTTTGGAGCTGGTTGCCGGACGGCGGACTGTCTGGCTGCCGCGCCGTTGGCTAAAGTTGGAGGCTGGCAAGCTTCTGGCAGGCAAGGGAGGCCAACGCCTGATCGCAGTTATCAAGTGGTTCGAGCGTCTCTCGCGGCGGCGCTGGAGCAGTCTGCTGGTGCGCCGCGGTGTGGTCTCGGTTACGGGGCTGCTGGTATTCATCCTGACTCTCGCAGCATTCGTAGCGCCACCGTTCTCCGGGCTGGATACCCTGCCGGCACTCGGCGTCGTCATTATCTCGTTAGCCATTATTTTGGAAGATGCTCTTATCGCTGTAATCGGCGTAACGGTTGGCGCAGCAGGAATTGGCCTGGAAGTCGCGGCTGGCGCCGCAATATATAACGGGCTCAATAGCTTGTTTTGACCATTTTTATCAGGTGACAAGTAAGTCGTTAGGTAATGACATGTAGATGCGGGTATCGGGCGCTCCCTCACTGCCCGCCGTCAGGCGCTCTCCGGGCTCTTTGGCGGCATCCTGAAAACCAAGTTTGTGATACACGTGAACTGCGCCGCCGTTGGAGGCCCACGTTTCCAGCCAGAAGTTTTTAACGTCAAAGGTTGCGGCCGTCGCCGCGATGATCAGCCACGAGAACGGTGCTGCCAGGCCTTTTCCTTGATGAGATTCGCCAACCCTAACAGCAAAAGTTATCTCGCCGCCTGGCACATGCGAACTGGAACCGGGTCCTGCCCAGCCATAACCAGCCAATTCTTGCGCGTCGCCGTCATTTTTAAGCAGCACGAAGACAGCTCTCCTCTTTTGCTGCAGCCAGTGCTTAGTAGCCGCCTGGTCCACAAACCGCTGTTTGGAATCACGGTAGCAATATTCCATGATGCCGGGCTCGTGCGACATTGTAAGAATCTGGTCAGCCAGCCCCGGTGTCAGCCCGCTCCGAACCTCATACCCGCGACCAGCCAGCTTGTTCACGGCTTCATTACCGGATTGGCCCAGACTCTTAGGCAACGGACTGACGGCATCGCTGAAGTCGTTGGGAAAAGCCCTCACTTAACTAACTCCGTTAATTCTTTGGCAATGCGCTCGGCGTGCTGCTGGGCATCTGATGCCTCTACCATTACTCTGGCCAACGGCTCAGTGCCGGAAGGACGGATCAGTAAACGCCCCTCGCCTGACAATTTATCGGCCTGTTCAGCTATGAATACTTTGACTTCAGAACGGTCTAACAGCGCTCTGTCCCGGAGCGGAATGTTGACCAGTGCTTGCGGCAATATTTCGACTTGATCACGCCACTCAGCCAGCGTTTTATCACCGGCAGCCAGCGCTTTGATAACCTGAACTGCAGACAAGAGACCGTCGCCGGTCTTTAAAAGTTTAGGAAAAACAATGTGCCCGGATTGTTCGCCGCCCAGCTCAAATCCGGTTCGCGCCAAACCCTCCAGAACATAGCGGTCGCCGACTTTGGTCCGCTCCACCTTTATACCCTTCTTCTGCAAAGACTGTTCAAAGCCTATGTTGCTCATCACGGTCGTCACCACTCCTTTCAGCCGGTTGGTTACTGCCAGCAGGTAGAGCAGGTGATCGCCGTTCACTTCCCGACCCTGGTTATCAACCATAACCAGGCGATCAGCATCACCGTCCAGGGCAATACCTAGATCCAGGCCATTATCAAGCACTTCCTGGCACAAGGCCCTGACGTCAGTCGCGCCGCAACCCTGGTTGATGTTGCGCCCCGCGGGACTGTCAAAGATCGGTGTGACCTTCGCGCCCAGGCGCTTAAACACGCGCTCCGCCAGACCGCTGGCAGCGCCGTTGGCAGAATCAACAGCTATCCTCAGGTTGTCTGCATTCAAATCCCCGGCGCTCCCGACCAGAAAATCTTCGTAGCGGCCTGTCCGGTCCCGGTCAACCGCGGCGCGACCGGTTGTGCTATGCGCAGTGACACCTTTTTTGATCAAACCATTAAGCGCCGCTTCGCTGGCGTCCGACAGCTTGTCACCACGCCGGTCAAAGACTTTTACGCCGTTGTACTGGTAAGGATTGTGGCTGGCAGTTATCATGACGCCGGCTGCAAATTCATCGCCTTCGCGCGTTAAATAGGCCAACCCCGGCGTTGGTATGACACCGATTGATGTCACGTTAGCGCCTACAGCTGTCAAGCCGTGCGTAACCGCCTCGACTAAACCGGCCGATGACTCACGCGGATCAGAAGCGATGATAATTCGCTGTCCGGGTTTGGCAAATTGCGTACCCACGGACATGCCGATCTGCTCCGCTCCGATATCATCCAAAGGATACTGTCCAGCCAGCCCGCGCAAGCCGTCAGTGCCGAAGAGATCTCTATCCATGTTCAATATCCTCATTCAGGTATGTATGTAATGTCGTTGCTGCCGAGACGTAGCAGACCCTCGTCATTGCGGCGTTGATCCAGGTAGTGGGCCGCCAAGCCGGCTGAACGGCTTAAGATAAAGATCGCGTTAAAGAATTCGATGCTAACCAGTTCCTGGAGCTGCTCCTGGCCATAGTCAAGTTCTGATTCCAGCAGGTCAAGCATGATGGCCGCGATTGTTCCGTCGACATTAAGGATAAGGTTGCCTTTCTTGGCAGTTGTGACGTCTTCGACACCTCTGGCAAAGGCAAGGTACCGGTCGTCATTGCGATTACCGGCAAACTGTTCTGTAAGCGCTTTGACTCGCGGGTCAGGCATATCAATGCGGTATTTCTTATGACCGATACCCGGTATGATGCCGCCGTCGGTTGTAAAGCTTGCGACAAAATCTTTCGGCTTGGATGATCCACGCACGCCTTGCAGCCAGGCCCCGGCGGCGGCGTTGACCGCTCCGCCGAAGCGGGGACCGATAGTCAACAACCCGGCAGCCATGCTGGATGCCAAGTCCCGGCCGGCCCGGGCGGCCACTATGGTGTTCATCGCACCAGAGGTATACGGGCCATGGTCACTAAGCAGACGCAACACATAGTCCGTAAACTGGATAATCTTGGATGATTCCACGCGGTGTCCTAATAATAATGAGATAGTCAGTCCGGCCAAGGTGTTTTCGTTAACTGTCTCCAGCAAGTCTTTACCCAAAAGATGCACGTCGTCTTGGATGTCACCGGAAACATGGCTAACGATCAGGCTTTTGCGGCGCTGTTTTATAGGCCGGTGATCTTGCGGCAACAGCTCGGCACCTACGCGTTCCAACTCAATTCTCAGCTCCGCGAATACGTCCGGGACCTTAGCGCCGGCGGCCCGCAGGGCGTTCTTTTTAGCTTGGGCTGTTTCATCCTGCCGGCTGGCCATAGCTTTGGCATGGCCGAATTGTGGCGGTTCGTCGAATAGCTCAGCGACTGTTCCGGCAATATATGCTATAACCGGCTTAGCAATTTTGCCGTCGGAGATCAGCTTGGCGATGGCGTATTCATCGTCGCCACCCAGCTCGCCGAAGTAGACGATACGCTCGGTCTGTTCGTCGGCTTCAGCCAGCAGAAAAGCTTGGGCCGGTGTGGTAATCGGGTTACGGTCGCCGCCCAATGCTACCGCGAAGGATACGCCAAGACCGGCGCCGGTAACGATATGTATTAGTTCATTGACCATGCCGCCGGAAGTCGACACGACCGCCGCCCTGCCCGGCGCGAAGATACCGGCCGCCACAATCTGCGCGTATTGCGTGCCGCCGATGGCGCCAAGCTTGAAGAGTCCCGGAACAAGCACGCCGACAGAGGCCGGACCGGCCACCAATATGTCTTTTTTGGCGGCTTCGGCGGCCACTTCCAGAGCATGGGCCTCGGGCACCTGTTCTGCAAAAATATTCGCTACGCGGAGTTTGGGAAGCAAGGCAAAAGCCTCTTTCATGCCGGCCAAAACCCGGCGGGCGGACTGTACGTTAAGCAGCGCCGTAGCTTCATCCCGGTATTTTTTGGGCACCGCCTGGAGTTGTGGGTACACCGGAACCATCACTTCGCTCTGGCCCCAAAAGTACCGTTCCTGCTTACGCCCGCCGCCGACTATGGCGACAACGCTGGGTTTATCGCGACCCAGGCAATAATCATAATCGATCATGGACTGTATGATGCCGGGGTGCGAGCCCAGGCATATGGTAATCGGCTGGAGACCGCGCAAATCCGTACCTTTACTCATGACCCACTCCCTGCAATGCCTCCGTAACGGCCGCGGTCAACGGTGTTTCCGGACTATGGACGGCTCCCAGCAAGCCGTGCTTATTAAGCACGGCCTCCATTTGGGCGAGACCCTCTTCCTGGTTGGGGCCGCCGCGGCGAACAAAGACCTTTACCTGTTGCGCACGCAGCTTATCGGCAACTTCTTCAATAGCCTGTAGTACGCCAGCAAACGTCTTAGCAATGTCCGTAAAGTTCGCTACTGCGCCACCTATGAATAGCACCTTCTGTTTGGCTGATGATTTAAGCAAAAGCTTAAGCACAGCTTCTGTGTATAAGTACGTCTCTTCGGTGTTGGGGTTTCCGCTATACTCGCCGTAGTTGGCAAGCTGCTTGCCATATCCCTGGTTGTAGACCTCGTCGGCCACCACTACGCTGGCGCCGCCGCCGGAAAGCAGCAAAAAGATGCTCCCGTCCGGTTCTAGAACGCTCAGCTTAAGCGAAGCCGGAGAGTTGGCGTCCAGCTCCTGGACATTGAGCTCTTCCTGCGTAAGATTATGCCCGGTATGACGACGCAAGTCATCCGCGTCCCAATTATCAACAAAAAACGCTGCCGTGTCATCAACTTCCACCGCGGCATCCAGCATTTTAAGGCCAGCGTCGCTTATCAAGTACGGGTTGATTTCTGTAAAGACAAAATAGTTGCCGGCAAAAACCGCTGCCAGTTGCTGCAACTGCTTGTCACTAATACCCGTTTCTGCCGCCAGATGTCCCCAATCGGTTTCGCTGTTCAGGCGTACTCTCTTGAGGCTTTCGGCGTGCTGCTCAATGTCCACGCCGCCAATCGTTGAATACTGCAGGGTCAGCCCCTCCCGGTCAGACAGTAGACCCAGATAGCGCTCATCAGTTGGAACATGGCTATCCATAGGCTCAACGATCAGCCAACGGTACCCTTTGTCACTCAGGATTTTAACGGCTTTGGCCAGGTCGCCGTGTTGCACATCCAAAAGTACCAGTCCCTTTTTGAACCGGCCTTTTACGCCTTCGTCTACCTTGACGACAAAGCTGCTATCCGCCGAAGCTGCCTCTTGCAGCTGAGAGTTCAGGGACAAACTTGAGTCAACCGACCATCCTTTGTACGGCAAACCCAGGGCTTTGGAAATAATAATCTTAGCCCTATACTCGGACAATTTCTGACGCGGCATATCTACATCATATCAGAATTACGGACATGCAATGATGAGAATTCGGGAAGTTTTTACGCGGCCGGTTCCAGCGGGGGCGGCCCGCCGTCATCCTCAAACTTCGATAGGTCTACAGCCTCCGGACCGGAGAGTCTAAACCCTCTCGGCACCCGGCCGGCTCTGGGCGTCAGGGATGTTAGTTCTCTGGGTTGCTCAACTGTATCTGCCGGAGCATCAATTGGACAACCTTCATTCATCATCCTTGTGACCTCGTGATCGTGTCCAGTAGAGCCGCCAAGAGGGGGCTCTGGAAGGCCTGGAATTTCACTTCTCATATGCATAATACGTATTCCTCCTTTGCGCCTTAATGAAAAGGTATTTTATTGTAGCACCAGACGGCGCCGGCTGCAATGTGATGCTGGTCTTAAATTACCGCGGTGCCACTACGCGCTTAGGCCGAACCCATTTCGACACGGATCAAATAGGGTTTACAATAGAACTATTAGAAAAGAATATTACGGGAGGGCCTATGTTTACGCTACCGGATCTGCCATACGCTTATGACGCACTTGGCAAGTACATCAGCAAAGACATCATGGAGCTACACCACAGCAAGCACCATCAAAGCTATGTCGACAAACTCAACGCCGCGCTGGAAAAAGCGCCCGAATTACAGAGTAGGTCTGTCGAAGACCTGATCAGCGACCTCGACAGTGTACCCGAAGAGATTCGCACCGCTGTCCGCAACCATGGTGGCGGCCATTATAACCACACGCACTTCTGGACTTGGATGTCGCCAGAGGGCGGCCAGGAACCAAACGGCCAGTTGGCCAAAGCTATAAAGGCCAAGTATGGCAGCTTCCAGGAGTTTATGGACGTCTTTGGCGCCAAGGCGCTTGGCGTTTTCGGCAGTGGCTGGGCCTGGCTGCAGCCCGACCTCTCTATCGTTACCACCCCCAACCAGGATTCCCCGCTCAATAGCGGCCAACCGGAACCGATCCTGGGCCTGGACGTCTGGGAGCACGCCTACTACCTGGACTACACCTACAAGCGCGGCGATTACATCAAGGCCTGGTGGAATGTCGTCAACTGGCAGGAAGTCGAACGCCGCTTCGCGGAAATTTCAGACTAGTTGTTAAATAATCCTTAAAGAGGCAAGCCGATAGCCTACCAAAAAACGGCACGCTATTCTCTGCATTGGGCTCTAGGTTCGCAACAAATGTAGGTCTTTCAATCTGGTTTAGCTGAGATATTGTTTTAAAGTTTACTATTTAATAACACTAAATACCTTTTTATAAAATTATGTTATTTAATATTTTTTTAATCATTATGCGCAATAATACGTGTCATGCAACACCCGCAAAAAGTCCTGTTGGTGGAGGACGACCGTAACATTGCCAACGCCTTAAGGTACGCGCTGCAAAAGACATACGATCTTGACATGGTGACAACCGGAAAGGCGGCATTATATAAGGTTGACGGGGTGCAGTATGACATCGTCATGCTTGACCTTAACCTGCCCGACATGTCCGGAGCGATGGTATGCCAGCTGTTGCGTGAGCAGGGATTGAGGGTGCCGATCCTTATATTGACTGCCGAGAGTAGCACCCTGACCAAGATACGCCTGCTGGATGAGGGTGCTAACGATTACTTGACTAAGCCCTTCAGCTTGGGCGAGCTCAAAGCACGCATGAGGGCGTTAACGCGCACTGCCCATCAACCAGCAAAACCTGCCAGACGGCTGACTGTTGGCGATGTGGAGCTTGACCGTCAAACATACGAGTTCAGGCGGGAGGGGGCCGTAATTACGTTACGTCGAAAGGAATACGCCATACTGGAGTACTTAATGGAGCATGCCGGTTCGGTCGTGGGGCGCCGGGCATTGAGTCGTTATGCCTGGCACGGTGCCGAAGATTTGTGGACGAATACCATAGATGTACACATTAAACACCTGCGCGACAAGGTTGACCGTCCATTTGGACGGCCGCTTATCAAAACCGTACACGGTATCGGTTATAAATTCGACCCGTCCCAAATCATAACCACGAACAGAGACTAAGGACGTCGCAATTGGTTACCCACGAGCAACTTAGGGAGCTACAGCATTTCGCACGGCTCGGGCGAATGAGCGCCAGCCTGTTGCATGAAATAAGCCACCCCCTCACGGCAGCCTTGCTTAATCTGGAGATGAGTGACCAGCAATCACAGGGCGTTAAGCGAGCCCGTAATAATATCCATGTGCTCAGGCGATACGTGGAGGCTGCCAGGCAGCAGGTCCGCCATAACGGAAGACCGACAAGTTTTTATGT
Organism: Candidatus Saccharimonadota bacterium; assembly: GCA_027315225.1. Classification (GTDB taxonomy): domain Bacteria; phylum Patescibacteriota; class Saccharimonadia; order Saccharimonadales; family UBA4665; genus DAHUYJ01. Next base: position 13,014 of record DAHUYJ010000006.1, read on the forward strand.
GCAAACGCAACTGAACCAGTTGCAACAAATTGTCCAACCGCTAGCCGATCGGGCTGGTGTACGGCTTGACATACGGTCCGTACCTAACTGTCAGCTGCGCGGCGACCCGGTTAAGTTCCAACACATTATTACCAACCTGATAGTTAATGCCATTGAAGCCTACCCCGACAATGCGCCTGGGCCGGCACTAGTTCAGGTAACAACGGTCCGCAGCTGTGGCTGGATTACGATTCGAGTAAACGACTGGGGCAAAGGCATTCCCGCCAAAATGGTGCCTCGTATTTTTGAAACATTCTATACAACGAAGAACCAGCCGGGACGCGGCCTGGGTATAGGCCTGTCGACCGTCAAGCATTACGTAACGGTTGACTTTCAGGGCTCTATAAAGGTCAGCAGTTCTCCGGAGCAAGGTACCAAGTTCACCGTCAAACTGCAGACAACTACTGCTAAACTAGGAAAATCGGCAAGTAGGCGGTCCCGGCTGCTCTCAGAGCACTGAACCGCGCTGTCGGAATTCTTACATGAGGTGCTCTGGGCGATGCTATAATACCCTGCATACACAAAAGGGACCACAGTTAAAAAGTTTGATACAGAGGAGAAAAACTTGCAACAATATTCGCTAACCAGCTCCGGCCAAGTGCAAAGCTCGCACCGTTTCTTGATAGGGCCGCCGCTGTTAGCCGTATTGCTCTTCGGATTCGGTTTCGTGCTGTACCAATCCCATCAAACTACACAGAGCCAGTCCGTCTCCAGACAGGCCACCGCTCGCACCAGCAGCATATCAACTAAAAAAGCTTCGGGGTTACACACATTGCCTACTAAACCTCAAGTAGCCGCTGCCGCGGTAACACCTCAACAGCTACCCACTGGATCTGCCGATGGACCGGCCAAAATATCTTCCATATCAAGCGGGGACTACGCCCCTCATTCAACAGCCAATCCGCAATCAGCCCATTCGACTATGAATAATCCGCAACCAGCCATGTCCAGCCCTGCCGTCACCAACAATTCCAGCCCCTTCGGCCCACCCGTCAACCCATCCAATACGATCAATTCCCTGGAAAGCAGCACCGATAGCCTGCTTAGGTAACCACCGGTGGGCCGCCGCTGTTTGCCTGGCGCCAGGCCTCTATATCGGCATGGTGTCCGCTCAATAAAACCTCCGGCACGCGCATTCCCTGGAATACCTCTGGCCTGGTATACTGCGGAAACTCGATAGTCTTATCATCATCCTGGAACGACTCGATTTCAGCTGACCTTTCGCCGCCCAAAACGCCGGGTAGCAGGCGTACAATCGAGTCAATAATAACCATCGCCGGCAGTTCCCCTCCGGTCAGGACATAGCTGCCGATGCAAAAACTTTCATCGACCCATTTGGTGATCCGCTCATCGTAACCTTCGTAACGCGGACAGATTATGATCAGCCCCGGGCTTTCGGCTGCCAGACGCTTGGCGGCCGATTGCCGGTACAATTCTCCGCGCGGCGTCGGCAATATTACTTTAGCGGAAGGGTTGGCCTGCTTGGCTTGCTCGATTGCCGCTACCAGCGGTTCGGGTTTGAGCAACATCCCGTCGCCGCCGCCATATGGCGTGTCATCAACCTGCTTGCGCGGCCCTAGGCCGAAATCTCTCAAATTGATCATCTCATATGACACAATGCCCCGGTCCTGCGCCTTCCACAGCATGCTGCTCGCCAGCACGCCGGCAAACATGTCCGGAAACAGCGTAATAACCTGGATTTTCATTAGACGTCGAGATCGTCGAGATCGGCTAGTTCCCGTCGTGTTTGCGCCAGGCGGTCACTAGTTTGCCCCTCGGCAGACTGGGATGCATCGGCTGCTGGCTCAGGCTCATCAGGTTTAACCGTGGGTCCTTCTGCGGTATCGGAAGCCTCTGATGCCTGCTGTTGGCCGGCGTTATTGCCGTCATCCCCATTGCTGTCGTTGGCGGCAACGGTGGCCATGGAATCATCCGCGTTAGTTGCATTGTCGGTGGGTGTTTGGGTTGAAGCGGTAGCGTTTTCTGTCCTATAGCCCGACGGACCGTTATCTATAATTTTTAAATTGTAGCGGGCATCGTTTTTGGTACCCAGGGCGCGCAAGAGTGTGCGCAGTGATTGGGCGGTAGCGCCGCGTTTGCCGATAACCCGGCCCAGGTCCTCAGGGTCAACGGTCAACTCCAACAGAACACCCTTTTCGTCGATCCGACGGTCAATCTTTACGGCGTCAGGCTTGCCCACTAAAGATTTAACAACGTACTCGATAAACTGTTTATCAATATCGCTCATGTGACAGACTCCTGCAGGTTAGTTGATGTAAGGTAGCACTCCACGCGGCGGGTACTTGGTCTCATTATAGCAAACCGGCTTTTTGCACAAGTATGAATTTTCGCTGAGATTACTCGGCGGGTTCGTCTTTTTTGGAAGTTTCGTCAGATGCTTCGGCGTCAGGTTTTTCTTCGGCGGGTTCTTTGGCGGCGGCCGGTTCTTCAGCCGCTTGTTGTTCCGCTTCGGGTTCAGGCGGCCTGGTGCTTCGGCGCTTGTCGGGGTTGCGGACGGTTCGTTTCCTGTCGGACGGCAGTTTGACCCAGTCCGGTAGCTTGACACCTTCACTCTTAAATAAACGGGCTATGCGGTCTGAGGGTTGGGCACCATGTTCAAGGTAAAAAGCAGCTTTTTCCTTATCCAGAATGGTGGACTTGGCATGCGGATCATAACTACCCAAGCGGGCCACAACCTTGCCACTGGTTGGCGTCAGGCGTGAATCCTGTACCACGACACGGAACATGGCGTGGCCGCGGCGGCCGGTGCGTTGCATACGAATAGCTAACATTTACTTACTAAGCTCTCTTCTTCATTGTAATTAGCGTTATTAGAGACAATCCTTGCTATTCTACAGATAACCTTCCCTGTTGTCAATCGTTTGATGCGTTGCCGGTTATCCTGTAATGTTCCAAGGCAACTTCGGCGGCCTTTTGTTGTGCGGCTTGTTTGCTGGGACCGGTGCCGCGGCCACGCAATTTGCCGCTTACGTACACCCCGACAACAAATGTCTTGTCATGGTCGGGGCCTTGTTCGTCCATGACCTTGTATACCGGCGTGGCGGTTTCCCGGCTCTGCGCCAGTTCTTGCAGGTGGGATTTGGAATCCATCCAGGAGCCACTCTCCAGAATATCCTTAAAGGTACTCAAGATGCTTTTTGTAATGAAACGCCTGGCGGCCTCATACCCCTGATCCAGGTACAGCGCGCCGATAACAGCCTCAAAACTATTCGCTAGGATCTGAGCCCGGGCCCTTTCTGTGCCGCGCTTTTCGCCGCGGCTGAGGCGTAACAGCGATTCGAAGTCGTACCTGGCAGCCGCAGCACCTATACTCTCCGTCCGGACCAAGCTGCTACGCCAATTAGTAAGGATACCCTCCGGCTCGGCATAGTTTGTATAGAGATACTCGGTAACTACTAGCTCCAGTACGGCATCGCCGAGAAACTCCAAGCGCTCGTTATGTTCATGCACCGTCTTTTTGTGCTCGTTTAGATAGGAGCGGTGCGTGAAAGCCGTCAGCAGCAGGTCAATATTATTGAATGTTACGCCCAGTTTCTCTTTAGCAAACGTCCGATAGGCCGAGATATCCATAATAGTTAGCTTGTTAAGCTTTTATACTTTTCCTTCTCTAATCTTTTTCATTCCGATAAGAATGAGCTTGCCTATGTCATCGTAGGCGATCTTATCTACCGCTTCGCTGGCCGGTAACCACTTGATGTCATTCAACCAGTCTTCAGGATCAAGTTCATTGGTGTTGCCCTGGCCTTCGACTAGATATATATGCATTGTCATGAGCACCAAGGTGTGATTGCGGCGATAGCGAAAATTAACTTTGCCCAACTGGCTGAATACCTCCATGTCCTGAAGGCCAGTCTCCTCGCGAATTTCGCGTTCTGCCGTAGCACCCGGGTCTTCGCCCGGCTCAACGTGCCCCTTGGGAATGGTCCAGCGATTCTTGGCATCCTGCATAAGCAGAATTTGAACCTTACCCGTTTCGGAATCCTTGCGAAAGACCACGCCGCCGGAAGTAGTCTCTCGAACTACTTCGTCGATAACCGGCCGGCGACGCAAGCTAAATTTTCGGAAGCCGCGAATGGGTTTTGGTCGTTTCATATGATTCCTTTAACCTACTTCTTTTTATCTGTTGTCTTAGGCGATGGCTTGGCCTTGGTTTTTGCCTTGGTTTTTGCCTTGGTTTTTGCCTTGGTCCGCGGCTTCGGTTGCGGCTTGGATGCCAGTGCTTCGCGTTCCCGCAGCAACGTACCGAGTACGCCGTTGACAAACCGCGAAGAATTATCGCCGCCAAAAGCTTTGGCCAGTTCCACGGCCTCGTTGATAACAACTTTTGGCGGTACGTCAGCCTCATTCTCCAATTCGTACAAACCCATGCGGAGAATGATCCGGTCCATCCGCGCAATCTGGTCTATGGGCCATTCCGGTGCTACAGGCTGGAGCTTCACGTCAAGCTTGGAGGCGTGTTTACTGACACCGATAACCAATTGCTTAACAAACGTGACATCGCTGAGCATCTCCTTGTAGCGCCGGGTATTGCGCTCCAGCACCTCAGTAAGACTCAACTTGTCATCGTGCGCTTCCTGACGCAACTCTTGTTCATAGAGCGTTTGGAGGGCTATGATGCGGCCGAGGTGACGATTCGATGCCATATTGTTAAAACTTCCTTTCTCAGGAACGGGGACCTAGGCCGCTTTGGCCTTGGCAGATTCGCGTTTGCTGACGTGAACCTTGACCGGCGAGCGTCCATTGACCTGGCGTGCCAACTTCAGCACCAGGTGGCTACGGCGAGTGCCGGTTTTGCGCGGACTGGTTCGTTTCTTGGGCTGACCCATAGGTACTACTTCCCCTTTGCTGTATTAACTTGCCCTTTATTTTAACGAATTCTGCCATTTTTCTCAAGGGGATAACAACTACGCCACAAAATTGACAAGCTTACCGGCCACGTAAATCGTCTTACGAACCGGCTTGCCGTCCAGGTAGCGGGCGATTTTGCTGTCGCTCCTGGCGGCTTCGACAATGGTCTCTTTAGAGGCGCCGCTCGCCACCCGCACTTGACCGCGCAGTTTGCCATTCACTTGAACAACAACAATTACAGTGTCCTCTGACAGGTACTTCTCCTCGTGGGTTGGCCAAGTGCTTACGTGAATCGAGTCTTCGTGGCCAAGTTGCCGCCACAACTCTTCACTAATATGCGGTGCGAACGGTGCCAGGAGCTGTAAAAGACTGCTGAGGGCGAACTGCCAGGCTTCCGGCGCCGCGAACTCATAGTCAGCCTTGATTTTATAAAGATCGTTAATTAACTCCATCAAGCTGGCGATAGCAGTATTGAATCCCAGATCATGCACATCTTCAGTAACCTTTTTGATGGATCGGTGAGCGGATTTCCTGATAGGCAGGTCGGATTCCAAAGATTCCGAAGTCGAGCCATCCTTAGCATGTCCAGATTGTCGGCTGCCCAGGTACTCCTGGACCAGCGTCCAAGTCCGTTGCAAGAACCGAAAACAGCCGCCCATACCTTCGACGCTCCAGTTGGCTGACTGGTTCCACGGACCTATGAACAGCTCCATGATGCGGATGCTATCGGCGCCGTAACCCTGGTCGATGAGACTGTCCGGCTCAATGGTATTGTTCTTGCTCTTGCTCATTTTTTGTCCGTCCGGCGCCAGGATCATGCCTTGGTTACGGAGCGTGGTAAACGGCTCCTCGAATTCAATCAGCCCCTCGTCATACATAACCTTTGTCCAAAAACGGGCATACAACAGGTGCATCACGGCATGCTCGGCGCCGCCGATGTAGTCGTCTACCGGCAACCAGAAATCCGCTTTGTCTCTGGCAAAAGGTTCTTTATCATTATGCGGGTCAGCGAAGCGCAAAAAATACCAACTACTGCAGGCAAAACCGTCCATAGTATCGGTCTCGCGTTCAGCCGGGCCGCCACATCTGGGGCAGGTTGTATTGACAAACTCCTTAACCTTGGCCAGTGGGCTGCGGCCGTCGCCACTCGGTTCATAACTTTCTACCTCCGGCAGCTCGATGGGCAATTGATCGTCCGGAACTGCCACGGCACCATCCTTGGGACAATGAATAATCGGGATCGGCGCCCCCCAATACCGCTGGCGGCTGATCAGCCAATCGCGGATTTTATAGTTCACCACCTCTTTGGCAACGCCGGCCTTCACGAAGTCAGTCAGAATTTTCTCGCGCATTGCTTCACTTCGCATGCCGTTATATTTCCCAGAGTTAATAACGACTCCCTCGGAGTGGAAGTTTGAATCTTCATCAGTCTCAAGGACCTGACGAATCTCAATGTCATATTTTTTGGCAAAAACATGGTCGCGATCGTCGTGTGCCGGTACGCCCATAACGGCACCTGTGCCATACCCCATTAGCACATAGTCAGCAATCCAGATCGGAATCGCCTCGTTGTTAGCAGGATTGATAGCATAGGACCCGGTAAATACACCCGTCTTGTCTTTGTCGGCATTAGCCTGACGCTCAATGTCGGACTTACTTTGTGCTTCCTTCACATATGCTTCAACGACAGACTTTTGCTCGGGCGTAGTGATTGTTTTGACTAAAGGATGCTCAGGCGACAACACTACAAATGTTACGCCATATTGCGTATCGTGCCGCGTGGTAAAAATACTGATTGTCTCTTCTTGGTCTTTGGCTCTGAAAGCGATTTCGGCGCCGATGCTGCGGCCGATCCAGTTGCGCTGCATGGTCTTGATGGATTCGGACCAGTTGAGGTCTTCCAGGTCATCCAGCAAACGGTCGGCATATTCAGTGATCTTGAAGAACCACTGCTTGAGCGCTTTCTTCTCTACCGGGTTACCGCAACGCCAGCATTTGCCGTCTTCGACTTGCTCATTAGCCAGCACGGTTTTATCGACTGGGCACCACCACTGCAGGCTCTCCTGTTGATACGCCAGTCCACGTCGGAACAGCAGCAAGAAAAACCACTGCGTCCACTTGTAGTACTTAGGATCAGTACTATCGATTTCGCGCGACCAGTCGTAACTGAAGCCCATTTGCATGAGCTGCTGCTTAAAGCGCTTGGTGTTCTCGTCAATTGCTACCCGCGGGCTGACTTTGTTCTTGATGGCATAATTCTCGGCTGGCAGGCCGAACGCGTCCCAGCCCATAGGGTGCAGGACGTTGTGCCCATTCATACGGTTAAAGCGAGCGACCACGTCGCCAATGGTGTAATTGCGGACGTGGCCCACGTGCATGGCCGCCCCGCTGGGGTACGGGAAGTATTCCAGCACGTAACGCTTCGGCTTAGAAGGGTTCTCGCTGGCTTGGTAAATCCTATCGGCCTCCCACTTGGCCTGCCACTTAGGCTCTATATCCTTGGGCTTATATCTCTGCATAACAGATTACATTGTAGCAAACTGTTGCCGTAGTCGGTTCTTTTTAAGAGACTATGCGGATTCCGGAGGGGCTGGTGGTTCCTCAGCAGCAACTATGGCAACCGACTCTATAAGTACGCAGTTGACGCTTTTGCGCCGGCTTGAGTTGTCATCCCGTCCGATTTCCAGGAAGACTTTGCCCTCCCTGTCCATGTTTAGTCCTATAAGGCGGCCTGATACTTCGCTTGAGCCCCCTTTAACCTCTACTCTGGCTTGTGGGGAATCCTGCTTTGCATGCCGGGCTTTCAGCAAGCCGCCCACGGCTGTAAATAAAGCCAGGTCCAGATGATAAAACAGGCCTCTGCGCATGGCCTCGTCATAGGCGGCTTGGTCTTTGCCCTCCCGTTTTAAGATGCGCTCCATCAGAGTGGACGTGGGCCGCTCGCCGGAGTACAGCTCCAAAATGGCAGGCACCACATCCTCTCGACTATCAAACCCGGAACTACTGATGGCGTCGGTTAATTCTTTATCCGGGTTGCCAAAGAAAGCTACAGCCTGCCTAAACGCGGGATTGCTTGCAGCAATAACGGCATCGACTGCCTTTTTACGATTCTCCAGTTGCTGCAGTGTTTCTAACCCAACGGCTATACGAGTCTCTTCAGGACCTTCCGCGTAGCCGCTAATAAGCCCGTTGGCGTGATTAATCAGTACTAAATCGTCGGCCGAAACCAGCGGTGACCGCCAATCAATGACGTGCTCGGGCGGGCATATCTTTGGATCTACCTGCTGCTCAAGCTGTGCCATATAAGGGGCTGCCATAATACCCTGTATCTTATTCCTCTTGTACAACGGATAGCAAGCTTAAGCAAATTATTCCCACTCGGTGGTGGCTGGCGGTTTGTTGGTCAGATCAAGGAAAACTTGCGAGATACCAGGGACCTCACTGAGGATGCGTTCAGCAATGGTTTTAAAGAAACCCTCCGGCAAATCGCGGCCGGGCAGCATAGCTTGAACAGTCATGAAGGTGCTGGTAACCACCGGCCTGAGCACGATGGAGCGCTGTCCGGGCTTACCGAACGACACCGGCAGTAGCACAACCGGGAACTGCTTGATCTTGTCGAGCAGGTCAGCGGACCTCATAGCCTCGAAGACTATCCTATCGGCGCGGCGCAGTTGTGTGCGAACGTCGGCCGTCAATAACGTCTCGGTCACGGAATGCTTGCCGAGCGGTTCAGGTCCGAGTGCGTATACCACGCGGTTGAGCTGCTCACGAAAATGAGCCGGTAAGTCCGCCCCCAATTTAGTCAGTTCGGCGGCATCCAGCCGACCATGCTCGACCGCGGCTACCGACAGGTGAGAGCGCTCATCCCCGCCAACGCCTACGCTGCGGATCGGCAACAAATGCACCAGCGCACCCGGAGTGTGATCGTCAATGAATCGCTGCAACATAGCGCGGTCGGACGGTTCCGGCAAATTTTTTCGCGACTCAGTAGCACAGATAATACGGATGGCCAGGCCTGGTCCGGGAAACGGCTGACGCTCGACCAGCTCATCCGGTAAGCCCAGCTCCCGGCCGAGTTCACGGACTTCGTCCTTGAATAAATCATCAAGCGGTTCTATCAGCCGGCCCAGCTCTTTTAGCTCCCTTACTTCCTGAACCTGGTTATGGTGCGTCTTGATGGTCATGGTGTGCGTATCGCCGATGCTGTGGCCGCTTTCAATGCGGTCGGCAGCATTGGTTCCCTGCAGCAGCATAGCGTCCGTGAGCTTCAGGCCGGCTAGCAAGCGGTTCTGGACATCGATAAATGCCTTGCCGATGATTTTGCGTTTGATTTCGGGGTCGATAGCATGTATCAGCGGGCCGAACTGCTGCTGCCCGATCTTGAGTGTGGTTTGCTCGAAGTCGGCAACCGCGTCAATGTGTTGCACCGGCAAACCGGCTGATTCCAGCGACTCAATCACCAGGTCGTCTTCGTCCCTCATAAAACCATTATCTATAAAGAACGCGTGCAGCCGTTCGGCCGGAACAACGGCAGCCGCCAGGGTCGCAGCCACGCTGGAGTCCACGCCGCCGCTGACGAAAGCCACTACGTGGCGGTCTCCGGCCTGCTCGGCAATTCGCTGTTTTTTGGTTGCGATAATCTTATGAAGCCGTTTTTCGCGGAATCCCTTGTCAGCTTTCAGGTCGGCCACCAGACCCAGAAAGTTCTTGAACAGCTGATAACCTTCGGGTGTGTCGTCAAAGACTTCGGGGTGGAATTGAACGCCCAGTTTTTTGCCCAGAGCTACTGCCGAGTAGGCGACCGAGCCATCGCTCAAAGTGTGCGACCCGAGTGTTTCAAAGTCAGGCGGCAGAGTTTTTACAAAGTCTCCGTGCGTAAAAAGCCCCATGAAGTTCTTCTTGATGCCGCGGAACAGCGGATGCGTGGTGTCTACTTCTGTAACTATCCGGCCGTCTTCGCGGATAGCGTTCCTGGCAACCTGGCCGCCATGGGCCATGACCATGGCCTGCATGCCGTAACATATACCAAGCAGCGGCAATTTGCTGGCCCAAACGCTAGGGTCGGGTTGCGGCGCCCGCTCCTCGTGCGAACTGGCCGGACTTCCGGAGATAATGATCGCTCCGTAGGCGCCTTCTATGCTTCGAGCAGTAGTATGGAGCGGCAGCACGTCGGCCGGTATGCCCTGGCGCTCGACGGCCTTGCGCACGAGATCCACGTATTGTCCACCGGCATCGAGAATCGCTACACGATTTGGCATTTTCATAGTTAATTGTAGCATGAACCCCCGTTGCTTGGTCCGAATCTAAGCACAAAATTCTTTGATCGTTTGTAGCGTACGGGCAAATGCCGCGTCGTCCGGCTCTAAAAGCGTCATTCGAAATCCGGGCGCCGAACTGTTGAAACCAGTACTGAGCGGCACCACGCAGATGCCGGTCGCAGCCATCAGCTGATAACAAAAACGTTTGTCGTAATTGTCGGCTGGCATGCTTGCCAGGGCCGCATCAAGCAGTTTTTGCGCTACCGGATTGGCGGCAGGTCTAGCTACCGGCTGTTTCATGAAATCTTCACTAAAAGTAACCGATAAGTAAAACGCCCCTTGAGGCGGCACGGTACGGAGCGCTTCGCAACCGTCCAGCAGCTTCAGCGCTTGGTTAGCCCTGGCAGCATAGCGTTCGCGCCGCTTTTGCAGGTGCTTTTCATAGCGTTTGTCGCCTAAGAGAGCTGGCAGAACCGTCTGCGGCAGTGTCGTGGAGCAGACTTCGGTCATCTTCGCTTCCTCAATGGATTGGCGGTAACGGGCGAAAATGGGATCCGCACTGTTATAGAATTCTACCCAGCCGCACCGCGCTCCCGGCCAGGGGACTTCCTTAGACAGGCCGCGCAGCACCATGGTAGGCACGCCGCCGGCTACGGCAGCCAGGGATGTAAAACCCCGCGGATCATATACCAGGTTGGCATACACTTCGTCGGCTATGAGGAACAATTGGTACTCCCGGGCAATGGTGACAAATTCTTCAAGCATACCTTGAGGGATAATCGTGCTTGTAGGGTTACCAGGATTGATAACAAGCAGGCCGGCAATATTCTGATCGGCGGCAACCTGCTTGCGGACCTCGGCCATGTCAGGCAACCAGTTATTGTCGGGGTTAAGCTTGTAAACAGGGTGGACCGAACCATTATGGGCCGCCTCCAGTGATGAATGCGTCGGGTACGCAGGATCCGGCCCCAGTACCCGGACAGCCGGATTGAGCCATTGGTAGATGTTGGCTATGGCATCGCCCAGTCCGTTAAAAAACAGTATGTCATCAGGAGACAGGGTCGTATTGGCCTGCCGATTGCGCTGTCCAGCCAGAAACGTCCGGGCGCTCAGCAGCCCTTTGGTCGGTGAGTAGGCGTAGCTGGCCAGGTCGTGTTTTGCCGCGTCAGCCACAATGTCGCGGATCCAGGACGGAATCTCTTCCCCCTTGGCGACAGGATCACCGATGTTCTCCCATGTGATACCGATACCGGCTTTTTCAAGTTGATCAGCGAAGTCAACTATGCCGCGGATTTCATATTTGAGTTCGCCGGCTCTAGGATGGACGAGATTACGCCTCATAAACCGGCCGCCTAAAACTGCTGCAGATAGTTGGTGCTGAAGCTGGTGGCCAGCGACTGCCGCTGAGCATGGCGTTCCTTGGCGAAACTGATCAGCCGCTCCACTAACTCCACATTGCTAACCCCTGCTTTGTTCCAGTTGTGGGCATAGAGGCCGCCCGGCAACGGGTTAACCTCATTGAAGTACGCTTTCTTGGCCTTGGAATCGATCAGCATGTCCACGCGGGCGATGCCGCTGCAGCCCATTACTCGATACACGTTAAGCCCCAGCTCTTCAGCTTGCTTGTAGAGGTCTTTTGGCAGGTCTGCGGGAATCTGGCTGTAGCCCTGGGCGCCCTTGGCAGTGCCCTTGCCTTTCTTCCCTCCCTGCAAGTACTTGGTGTCGAAGTCGAAGAAATCCTCCGGCTTGGTCATCGGTTGCTCCAGCAAAGCCGGTTTTGGCTGGTCATTGCCCATAATCGGCAGGGTTACCTCAATGAGGTTCGGCACTTCTTCCTCAACGATTACTTCGTCGTCATAGTGAGCGGCAACTTCGAGCGCGTTGCGTAGCTCTGTCTCGCTAGTAGCGCGGGTGATACCGATACTGGAACCGAGGTGTGCCGGTTTTACGAACAACGGCAACGTCAGCCTTTTGAGAATCGTTTTCAGGAGCGTACTGGCATCGCGCTCTATAAAGCTTTTATGAAACGACATGTAGTCCGAAACCGGCAAGCCGCAACCAAGTGCAACCTTCTTGGCAAGCACTTTGTTCATGCAGACTGCCGACGCACTCACGCCGCAGCCGACATACGGAATGCCTGTCATGTCGAGCAGGCCCATGAGGGCGCCGTCTTCGCCATAGGTGCCGTGCATAGCCGGAAACACCAGGTCGACTTTGCGCGTTTGCTTGCGTCCGGCGATGCCGCTGGCCTTAACAAGCATCATGCCGCCGTCAAACTGCACGCTGGCCGGCTGAGCGCGATGTAGATAATCCTGAATTCCGCCGGAAGTGAACAGCTTGATATCTTTGAGCTTGTCGTCCCAGTACCAGGCACCGTCTTTGGCGATATAGACCGCTTCGACCCGATATTTTTTGGTCAGCTCCAGTGGTTTTATAATGCTGGCCAGCGCGGTCACAATTGATACGTCATGCTCGGCCGACCGTCCGCCGAAAATTACTGCTACAGTCTCCATGTATACCATTATTGCAATTTAGCTATGCAATTTCAATATGCAATTAAAGTATTTGCCCTCTACCTGGCGGTGAGCCGCAACTATGCAATTGGTTATGCAATATAACATATATGTTATATATCAAAATGCGGTAATTAGAGAGAGCTTGGGAAGCCTCGCCCTTAGCACGGTAAATGGTTAGGCGTAGTTATCGGGCCAGTCGTTTTGCATGACGACAAGGTCACCGGCCGCCACGAAGTGCTTAAGGTTGGTATAAAAGTCAAGGGGGTCGGATTCGATTCGGAGTTCGCCCTTGAAGTCACCGGCTTTCAGGCCATTTTTAATGAAATCAGTAGTGGAGTTTTTCATCAAAACAACTATGCCAGGGTGGGCAGCAGCGATCAACCGGCCTATTTCCTGGTGGACGCGCTCGGTTTCTTCTCCCTGATCAACGAGACCTGGGGTAATGTAGATTTTGCGCTTGGCCTTGAGCTCTTTGAGCAGTTCCGTGCCGGCGCGGATGCCTTCCAGATTGCCGTTGTAGGTGTCATCGACCACCCAGGCTCCGCCTAATTCGTATGGCTGCATGCGATGTTCAAACGGTTTGGTCTTGGCAATGCCATGCTGCACCTGTTCACTGCTCAATCCAAGTTCAAGAGCAAGAGCAGCCACGAAAGCCAGATAGCCAACCTGGTGTCGGCCAATGAGGTTGCTATGCAGCTCCAGCTCCTGACTGGCCTTGGTCATCACAAAACCAATGCCGCTCAAGCTGACATGGGCTCTCTCCACTTTCCATCCCAACGCATTGTGCCGGTCGAATACGTTATAGGACGACTTGATAAACGGCTTAGCCGCATTGGCTTCGCCATTGACGTACACGTGCTTGCCCTTTAGATAGTCGGCCACGGCGAATATATCTTCCCCAGCAGCCTGGAGCGTCTTGTAGTGGTCCAAGTGCGCCGGCGCCAAACCGGTGATAACTGCGTGGGTCGGATGAGTTGTACGAGCAAACCGAGCCACATCGCCAGGCGCACCTTCGCCGTATTCGATAACCAGGACCTGCTCATCACCTTCCAGATTGGCGGCAAACCGGGCGTGGCTAATGCTGACGTTCTTGTTGGCAGGTGTAGCAGCGACTTTCAGGCCTTCGTCCAAGACAGTGGTCAACAGTTCTTTCATGGTGGTCTTGCCGTAGCTTCCGGCGACCGCGATCTTGATTCCCGAATGTTTGGCAAATATGGCGTCCGATTCGTTAAGCAACATCTGCTCCTTGGGTCTGGCAATCAATTCCCGACCCAATACCAAAGGCAGGACTATCAGATATGCCCAAATAAACGGATAAGAAATCAGTACCGCCAGGCCAAAGGCTATGCCGCCGGTAAGATTGTGCCAGATACCAAGGTAGACAAGCAGAAGCCCCGCGGCAATTTGCACTAGCATTCCCAGACTGAGAGCTGCCAGCAACAGCTTTGCCGGCCTGGTCCGCTCTAAAGTACGGCGATGCATGACCCCGCTGAAATCATCAGTCCGCCAGACCCATCTCAGGTACGGCCGGATCTGATATTCAGTGCTTTGCAACATGTATATAAGTGCTGCTGCGTAACTTGGCCGGTAGAGACTCGTAAGCTTAGAGATCATGCCAGAAACTCCTTGATTAAGGCAACGGTTTTATCTGGTTGGTCCAAATGCACAAAGTGCCCCGCATTCTTGACCACCTCCAGACGGGAGCCTTTGATAAGGCTGTGGTACTGCCGGCCGTCGGCAACGGGCACGGCGTCGTCGCTGGCGGCATAGATTAAAAGGGTCGGTACATCAATAGCTGCGGCGTCACCTTGCACGTCCTGGCGAACAGTCTTCTTGAAGGTATCCTCCAGCTCCGGCACCACCAGCATGTCCGAACCTGTGGCGCCATAGAGATGCTTACGCAGTGCCTGGCGGCGGCGGCGAGGCAACCAAAGAGTAACAGCATTCCCTGTTTTGGCGATGATTTTTATGATGAGACGTCTGGTGGGGTTATTCGTCCGGACCCCAGAAGCCGCTAACAGCACCAGACGCTGAGGCTGCAGACACTCCAGACTAACGGCGCGTATTGCCAGGGCACCGCCGTTGCTGTGGCCGATTACAGCGTACGGCTGCTGAAACTCGAGCTTGCGCAACAGATGCTCCACAAAACGGGCATAGTCATCCAGATCCCACGCCGTCTTTGGCATCTGGGTACTGCCGAACCCCGGCAAGTCGACTGATAACACACGGTATTGTACGGTAAGCTCTTTTTGCAGACCGGCCAGGCCCTTGGCGCTATCCCCCCATCCGTGCAACAGCACCACCAGTTTTCCTTTTCCGTGCAGATCATAGTGCGTCAGCAGGTCGTCAACAATAACTTGCATGAGCTTAATTATAGCGCTTAGGGGGTGGAACCGGTCGTACTACTGCCGCTCCCCAGCATGTTTAGCAGGCTGGAGCCTGATGGCGTGTTCTCTATCTGGGAGAGAGCCTGCAGCGCCGGTGTAGCATTGGCGGGAGCCTTGATGGAGACGTTGCCGTAACTCAGCGTAACGGTCACGGAGCCGGACAAGTTGCTCTTCTTGGCTTCCTGGGCGGTGGTCTGGGCAGCTACCTTTACGATGCGCTTGGTACCCTTATCTACCCATACTGTCAGTGGCGTCTGGCCTTGGCTGGAAGAGGAACTCTTTGAGATATTTAAGGCTCCGGAGCACTTGCTGAGATTCTTCGCGACGGAGAGGCTTCTCAGGCCGTTGCCAAAGCTATTGAACTTGCTATTGTCAATATTAATATCAAATTTCTCAGCGGCCTGCCCGTTGACTGTGTCGCTGCTGGTGCTTTGGATAGTTACGAAGGGGTCTTTGGCGTACTGGCTTTCTACAAGGCTGAGATCCGAATTGGAAAGCGACCAGCTGGTATTAAGCAGGCACTTGGCTGTGCCGCTCTCATCCAGTAATGTGCTGTCAAAGACAATCCACTTGTTCGCAAGTATGCTGTTGAATGATTGGGCCATACTGCCGGAGCCAGGAAGAAAGGTATCCAGCAAGTTGGCAATGGTGCTAAGGTCACCAACCTTGACATACAGATTCTGGTTAACCAGTCGGGCTTCGACAGGAAATGTGATGCCCGAAACGCTCAGGTTAAGCTGGGCGTCGGCAGCCTTGGTGTTGGTATCTGCTGCAGTCTTGAACCCTACTTTGTAGTCGATGCCGCTGCCGGAAGCCTGGCCGCCCTGCACTGTCCCGTCAGTGCTGACCTGTTGTTGCTGCAGGCTGTTGATAAATGATTCCTTGAGTACGTTAATCGGTTTGTTTGGAAGAATTATTCCCACGTATGCAAAAGCCGCTCCTCCTCCGATTACCAGGATCGCTATGAGTGCTACCAAAAACGGCTTGAGTGAACGACGGCCCCTACCCGGCTGCGGACTGATTGGCGCATAAGGGTCAACGCCGCCAATGACAGGTCCGGACTGGCCGGCAGCAGGATTAAGCGGTGGCTGTTGCCAGGCTGGCTGGACTGGAGGCACTTGATTGACCCCGTTAGCCGGTCCTGCCGGCGCCGCAGGCTCAAATCCTCCTTGTATGACCGTGCCGGGCGTAACTACCGAGCCGGGAGTAGCAACTTCTTGACCTGGTACCGTCGGCGGGGACGGAGTCGAAGCCGGAAAAGGTTGCGGCACCTCTTGCGGATTAGGGTTAGAGGGCGTCATATCCGGGTTAGTATTGGGGTTGATGTCGTTTGGCTGCATGAATAAGAGCTCCTCTATACGGGCTGAAAATTTGCTTACCTATTGATTATACATAAGCATGTTTGTTGTACAAAGCGCTATGCTCAAACACTGTCGACACTGGTGGAGATGCGGGGAGTCGAACCCCGGACCTCGGCAATGCGAATGCCGCGCTCTACCAACTGAGCTACATCCCCAGCCTATCTGGTGGGCGAGGTGGGACTCGAACCCACAAGGCTTATTCAGCCAGCGGATTTTAAGTCCGCCGCGTATACCAAGTTCCGCCACTCGCCCTGCCCTAAAATGGAGGCGCCGACCGGAATCGCACCGGCGTAAAAGGTTTTGCAGACCTCTGCGTAACTACTCCGCCACGGCGCCAGAACTCTAACAGGGCTATTATAGCGTATGATTTATTTTAGCTTATATCACGGCGTCGAAAACCGATATATGACACCGCCCCGAATAGTATAACGACCACAAGGATAATAATGGCCTCGTTCCAATTGCCCTTTCCGGCAAGGACGTCGGTAGGATGGTAATAATTGTACGGTAAAAGTTTGGCCGGCCAGCTTAGCCAGTGTACGGTTCCGCTAAGCGAAGTGAACAAGTAACTGGCAAACAGCAACAGCGTGGCAATACCGACACTGGCCGCGCGGGCACCCCTGCCGAGAGCAGTGAACATAAAGGCCAGTGCTCCGAAAATCAGTGCCAGGCCTGCCGACATAACCGTTGCTTCCGCGAGCCAGGCAAGGGGGATATGGAGCTTCACCAGCCAGGCGAGAACCATAGTCGCGGCTGAAGTTGACAGGGCAATCACCGCCAGAATGCACAATCCCGCGAGAGCCCGCGCCACCAGCACTCTTCCGCGCGAGACAGGCCGGCTCAGAAGCAGTTCCAGCGTATGGTCCTGTTCGTCCCGTGCCAACAGCGAACTACCCAGGCCGATACACACGATGCCAAAGATAATTGGCAGCATCAGGTAATAGGCGTTGGCGCTTAAGTACCCCTCTGGCGAGAAGAAGTTATTGGTGTCGGCGATTAGCGACTTGGCAGCTTGGGGCAAGCTGCTGAAGGTGTGGTTCAGCGTTGCGGCCTGGTCGCGGAATGGCGGGTAGACACCGACTACGAGCGCCATGTAAGCAGCCACGCCTACCGACCACCAAAGGATATACCATCGCCGCTGCCAGAGTGTCCGGGTAAGGATCGGTATCATTTGGCTGCCTTCCGATAAAATCGCAGGAACTGCTGCTCCAGATTGACTTCCTGCTGCTCAAACTGGAGCACACGGTGACGAGCCAGTATGGCAAACAGCGGCTGTAGCTCTCCCCTGATGGAAATAGTCAGGTGATGCTCGCTATGAGCAGTAATTTTGGCAGAATCCAGCTTCTTTAGATCAGCAAGCGGTGCCGCGTCATGAAATGTAATTTTGAAGGTATGGGACGCCTGGTCGGCTAGGTCGGCAAGCGTTTGCTCAGCCACCAGTTTGCCTTCACGAATGAAGCCGATGCGGTCGCACATACGCTGTACTTCGCTGAAGTTATGGCTGCTTATGAACATGCAGGCCTTGCGCTCGCGCGTCTCGTTGACCAACTTGAAGAACTCTTCCTGCATGAGCGGGTCGAGGCCGGAAGTCGGCTCGTCGAGAATAAGCACTCCCGGCTCGTGCATGAACGCTTGTATGAGTGCGATCTTTTGACGGTTGCCTTTGGAGAGCTCTTTGATCGGCGCTTGCAGATTGGCGTCAAAGCGCCGCGCGAGACCTTCTGCATAGTCTTTATGCTTCAGCGGCTGCAGCTCCGCCATATAGTCCAGGAATTGTTTGCCGGTCATGTTGCCGTAGAGCGCAACTTCGCCGGCCAGGTAACCAACGTGTCTTTTAACAACAACGGTGTCTTGTACGATATCGTGCCCCATAATAGTGGCGCTGCCCCCGGTCGGCTGGATGAAGTTGAGCAGCGTGCGGATAGTGGTGGACTTACCAGCACCATTGGCGCCCAGGAAGCCATAGACTTCGCCTTCATGGACTTGTAGCGAAACCTTGTTAAGCGCCAGTTGCGGCGCGCGGCCGTAACGCTTACTGAGTTTATCAAGTGCGATCATCGCATTGGCTGTATTCATAATCAAGCGGTTACACAGCAAGCGCAGGTTTACCCACCCATATAATGCTTGGGTCATCAGCTGCTGCTGCACGTCTCTCATCCCGTTGTTCTGCGTATCGGGCCGCTGTCTTCTTGAGGCCGCCCATGAAAGCCAAAGTACGCTCGCGTGCCCTCTCGGCCTCATCATCAAGGCCTTCCAGTGAGACAAACCCCAGCCGTTTGAGTACCGGGCTGAGGATTTTGTCATGGTGAATCTCAAGGTCGTAGACCCCGGCTTCGGCCACAATGCCAGCATGCGTCCAAAAATCCCTGATACCGGTTCCGGGCATCTGGAAGCCGCGGATCTGCTTTTCAAGCGCCTTCACGACTGTTGATGGGTCAATCTGCGTTGCGGCTTCGGTCAAATCACGATAAAAGGCGAAGTGCTTGTTCTCGTCACCGGCGATGCGGGTCATGATAGTACGGGCAACCTGGCGCACATATGACTCCCTATGTTCCGGATCCAGGCTATCGGCTTTTACGGGCTCTACACTGGCCAGGGCCGTACCGTCTTTGCTTAAGCGCACAATCGCCTCGTCCTGCTCTACAGTGTCAGCAATTAGTTTTCCGGTATTCATGTGGCTGATGCGCGTAGCCAATTCCTGAATTGTGACGTACACGAAAGCTTCGGTTGCAGAGGGAGGCTCAGGAACTTCTGCAGTAATAATTTGGGCCATCCTGTCGCGATCCAGTTGCACTGGATCGACCAGACGACCTGTCGTCATGTACGCACGCATAACTTCGGAATGCCGATCTTCTTCGCCTGTCCAGATCCTGTTCCAAAAGTTCAAGGCCTCATTCCCCCCGAACTTCCTGTTGATAGTCTCGGAGTACCAAGGCAAGTTGTCTTCGGTTAAGAGGCCGAGTAAGAGGGCGCTGACGGCCGCCTGCGGCAGGGTGGCTTTGTCCTGATCTTTATGCCAGTCATAATTAGGGGCGAAGTTTTGGCCAACCGTCCATGGCACCATCAAAGCCGGGGTCCACTGGTCTGAGTTATCGCCCATATATGTAGTCACGGTTGGGAACTCATCCCTAAGTGCAGGATCCCTGAACCGTGCAGGATTAATGTGGCGGTTGATCAGCGGAATAGCCACGTCTGTCAGTTGCGGCAGTAACGCTTTATCGACCTCGGGATTAATGGGAGGGACTTCGTCCAAGGGGGTTAGTTCTGCTCGTTCTGTCATGAAGTCAATTTTTATGGTTAGCCGTCCTGTTGTCAACTATATTATTCTTGACATGCTTATTGGCGTTGTACACGTACCAGCCCACGAACGCTATCATGGCTATGATGATAACTACCAACAAACTTTCGATAATTAAACCGCTCTGATTTTTGCTGAGCTTATTCATGTACACTGTCTAGTGTACATGAGAGGGCTTATCACTCGGGCGCTAAAACGGTTCACGTACAGCAGCAAAAAGTACGCGGATCGGCAGACGCTACTAGTGAAACTGGTAGTCGTACTGTCGCCTTTAATCATTTACCTGATTTTTTCCTTGATATTCTTTGGGCCGAATAGTTTTGGAGAATTATCCAAAGATATATTTTCGAACAGCGGCGACCCGCAGCAGTTTATATGGTTCTATAACTGGTGGCCGTTCAGCCTGGCCCACCACCTTAACCCATTTGTCACCCGGTTCCCATGGTATCCGCTCGGGTACAACCTGGCCTGGCCTACTTCCATACCGACGCTTTCCTTGCTCCTGGCGCCAGTGACGCTGCTGGGCAACGCAGTCCTGTCTTTTAACCTGGCAGCCCTACTCTCGCCGGTACTGGCCGCGACGACCTGTTTTTATCTCGTCCGCCACATTACCAAGCAATACCTGCCATCTCTCATTGCCGGATATATTTACGGCTTTTCGAGCTTTGAGATCACCGAACTGCTCGGACATCCGCAGGTCTACGCGGACTTTTTAATCCCTGTGGTCGTGCTGCTGTTTTTGCTCAGGTTTGAGGATAAGCTTAAAACTATTCCCTACGTAATCCTGACCGGCCTGTTGCTCGCCCTGCAGTTCGGCATTTCGACGGAGGTATTCGCGACTTTTATTGTATTTTCCTGTGTCGCTTTGGTGGTTTTTTACCTTTCCCTACACCGCGCCAGAAAGGCGCTGGTGTCGGCGACCCGCCAGTCCGGTCTAGCGCTTGCGCTTGCCATTGTACTATTGTCGCCGTACCTGTACTTTATGGCGATCGGCCATAAAGAGGTGCCGAACACGATACATCCGATCATTCCCTTCTCTGCCAACGCGGCCAATTATTTTATCCCTTCGCCGGTGACACTGGTGGGCGGAAGCTCGCTCATGGTATTGTCCCGACATTTTACGGCGAACCTGAGCGAAAACGGAGCTTATCTGGGCCTGCCGCTACTGATCATCCTGGCGTACATCGCCATAAAATACTGGCGCAAAAAAGCGGTCAGGGCCACTATCATACTGCTGGCCATCATCATGCTGGCATCGCTGGGCCCAAGGTTACACATCATAGGCCAAGTAGGTACTGCCGTACCCCTGCCATGGGCCCTGGTTTCGTGGCTGCCTCTGCTTAAATCCGCGCAGCCGGACCGATTCACGCTCTATGTTTTTCTCGTGGTAGCGGTAATTGTCGGCGTGTGGCTCGCTATGGGGACTACCCGGAAAAACCCGCGCCTGAAGTACGCGGCCGTAGTGTTGGGCATGATCTGCATCATGCCCAACCCGGCGCAGTACACGTGGAGTAGTGTCCCGGTTCCGCCCGTGTTCAAAAAGCCTTTGATCAGCCGGTACATCCCCAAAGGCAGCAACATTATTATCCTGCCCTTCGAAAGATACGGAAGCAGCAACTATTACCAATACGCTTCGGGCATGTATTTCACGCAAACCGGCGCGTACGTCGGGTTCGTACCTGCCGATTACGCGAGCAACCCCGTTGTCGAGTCATTCTTCGGCGGCGCGCCGGAGCTTCATTTTGCCCAGGACCTAAAGGGTTTTTGCGCAAACAACCATGTCACGAGAATCATTTATTTACCGCAGACCCCCGCCGCACTGGTTAAGGCCATCAACTCGCTGGGCTGGCCAACGCGGCACGCCTACGGGGCTGTCATAGTAACCACCCCGGAGTATGCCGCATCACATAAAACTGCGGCGTATCCCGCTTAAATCGGCTTGCTGTTTTTGGCAAAGTACGCCTGTATCAATTGGCCCGCTCCTTGACCAAACGTATGGCTGCACTTATAGCTGGGCAATAGCCTGCTGGGTTTCCTGAGTTTGACGGCCCTTCTGGGATCCCTGGCCTTGTTTACGTTAGAAGGGATCGTCAGGTGGTTCCCGCGCACCAGTGAACCAGCCTGCAATGACCAGGCAATGAGACCAATGTGGTGTTTAAGAAGATACCCCAAATACAGAGGGGCATTCGTATACGCCTTGGAATAGCATTCGGCCCAGGGCGATTGGTACTGGGACCACTCCCCATCCACAACCGGGTGAACATCAGATAGTTTTCCTAGCTGGTTCCAGCTGCCAGGGCTGTTGAGGTTGGGGTGATGGATTGAGTACACGATATTCGACCCTTTTATCAGGCGGCTGTTGGCCGGCAGTTCCCTTGCCTCACGAGGCCCCTCTATCCAGATCAGATTATTGACGCCGCGGTTTCTTATTTGGTCAACCAGGGTCTGCATGCCAAGATAACGGACGCCATAGACCTTGCCTCCGTATTCCCATAGCCTCCACATTTGCGCAGAAGTTAACTGATTTTTGGAGCTCTTGCGGTTTTTACGATACACATGCCTTTTGCTTATATGGATTAAAAACCTGTTGAATATAATGCCGCTATGCCTGGGCTTTGCGACCGCATGCGGTGCCTTCGGTTCATTAAATATGTCGAATATCACGAATGGTTGGTTGCCAAATGTCCGGGACATAACCTTCCAGAACCTGGATGTTACCGCGGTCGGATCCGGGATTTTACTGGTAAATTCCGTTTGGTCATTGATAACAACCGCCATTCCCAGCTTGCGTGCGAAAGCAACCTGGGCGACTACGTGCTGCAGAAACTCCTTATTGTATGCCTCACCGCGCTTAAGGCCCGAGAATAAGTTGCTCTCCGCGACTTGCAGCCGGATAGTATTGGCGTGCCAATACCTGGACGCGGCGATCATCTGGGCTCTGTCGTTTGCGGTATATCTGGAGTAGTCGGAGTCTTCCAGGCCGCCGTACACCGATATCCCTTCCGGGATGTACTCCTGCCCGTTGGCCAATAAAACCTGGTTCCCTACCACCCGTAATTCCGGGCCGGACCCGGGTACCGTATTGCTCGTAGATTGGGCAAACGCATAACCCGAGGAGAGTAGTTGGCTCGACACAAACACAGCCACCGTCAGCATCGTTAGCCAGCCGGCCAAAGAAGTAGTTGGAATGAAGAAGTATCTTGCGCGCAAAAATTTTAACCTCTAGTGTAGCATTTGATTATAGCAAAA
This sequence comes from Candidatus Saccharimonadota bacterium, assembly GCA_027315225.1. Classification (GTDB taxonomy): domain Bacteria; phylum Patescibacteriota; class Saccharimonadia; order Saccharimonadales; family UBA4665; genus DAHUYJ01. The sequence goes on from DAHUYJ010000006.1 coordinate 35,991, forward strand.
GTTACGGAAAGACTGTGGGAAGTTGTATTATCTCGAATTACTGGATGGCTTGCAACAAACCTTTGATGTCCAGCCACTCAAAATGTTGGTCTGCCACCGCCGGAATGTGACTACCTTGGATGCCGGTTTTGACGGCCGCGACAATTGGAATACCCTTTGCCAGGCAGTAGCCGATCTCCATCAGCATGCCTTCGCTCTTGTTGTCTGAGGTCAGTAGCACGAACAGAAAGTCGACTTTATCAATTTCCGTAAAAGCATGCTCGATAATCTGGCGCTGATCTAGCTTCTTGTCCTTGATCATCTGCTCGTCAAAGAACGTGCAATATGCTTCAATACCCCTGCTCTTGAGGGTGTCCTGCAAGGCAGTCAGCAATGGCTCTAGCTGTTGAGGATCTTCGCCGGTTGATCGGTATGCAATAAAAGTTTTCATTCCAGATACATAGTAGCAAAAGATCGTCGAATCAATGTCCGAACGATGTGATGAGTTTTCGCGCGATAGGCGTGAGTACTCTTTGTGTTGCCATATATGCCGGAACGGCTTGCGTGCGGAGCAGGAAGGGCAGATGTCCATATGTGTTACGCATCATGTAGTCGATGCCTGCCGATATGCGCTTGTCCGACGGGGTCGGGCGCAGGCCCGACCGCTCCAAAAGGCGCGGATCCAGGGACATAATTGAGATTGATTGGCTGATTTTTCCTAAGGGCGACAACACTTTGGGAGTTTGAAAGCGAAAGACGGCCCGGGACATCTCACGGCTGGCTTTTGTCCGAAGTAGTTGGTCACCGCCCAGCCTGTCCTCCCAGTAGCGCTTGAAGTCCTTCAGGGTAGGGGGAAGTACGTCCGGATGTATGCCGAAAAACGTTCCAAAAACTTTAACGTCACGGTAAAGTCCCTGCTCTTCCTGGGCCGTGAACGCTGGCGGGTTCCAGCGCCGTTTCGCTTCACACGCCCCCTGAAAAACCGCGGCTAGCACCCAGGTTTGGGCCTCAGCGTTATTGGCATGATAGGATATGTCGTCTTTTTTGCCGCGCACCGTCCCATGAAAAGAATGTATGCGCCGCGCCATGTCATAGGCTTCCTGCTCGTTGCCGAAGACGAGCACTATGGACGCGTGAATCGTCCCGAGCAAGCGGCTCCAGGCATGACTTTGGAAATTACTGTGCTTGCTGACCGCCGCCGCAATACGATCGTCCATGACGGTCAGGCCGGCGATATACGGAAAAAACGCGAAAGCCGCAGGTTCAACAAGCCGGCGGATAGCGCTCTCCCGTGTAAACGGGAAATCCGCTGCCTGCCGCGTCGGGCCTACGTTGACCGAGGCGGGGTTGTCCGCGTGTCTTGCGGAATCAGTTGCTGCTACCATAAGCCATTAATAACACTGTGGCCGCTTCCTCGCAAGAAGATAAGAAGCGTTTCTTACATTTCTAGCGTATATACTATACGTGATGGAAAAGCAGAGCCTTAAGGCGAAGCGAAAAGAATGGCTCGGCCGGTACATACCGGCCGAAGTCTTAGGCACCATAACCGCGCTAATAGGCGCGTGGACGGTCTACGCGCAGACCAACTCCTTTGTGGCCGCTACCGCCGCGGGTTGGTTTGGCGAAGGCATCGGCTTTTACGGTTATTTCATAGTGACCGAACTGGCGTCCAATACCAAGCGGTACAGCCAACACGGCATCGTTAGGCGCGTATCCCTAGCCATAGCGGCCGCCAGCACTAACCTGCTGGTCGAGTTTATGCCAGCAGAGGTAGTGGATAGCTTTATAATCCGGCCCTTCCTGATGTACCTGGTCCCGCATTATATCCACCCCTACCCTGTCGGCTTCCTGGCCGGTAAGTTCAGCGCGGACATAATCTTTTACGCGCTGGCAATCACGGGATACGAAGCCAGGAAGCACTGGCTGCACCGCTAGACGGGGAGCCTGCCGGGAAAGTCCTGACGAGGAAGTTACGCGCGCCTGGCTATTACGTGGGTCAGGGCAGTTAATTGTTTGTACGGTTCTCTGCTCCCCGCTTGGAACTCCGCTTCGACTAGCTGTTCAAAATTATCGGGTACGGGCCGGTCTTTCCAATGGTCGGTGAATAGCCTGACGCCGTACCAGGCGACAAGTTCCGCGTTATTTACCTGGAAAGCTGCGATAACCTCATCTGGCTTGTCGGCCCTGACGTTATTGATACCCACGCTGTTCTTATAATATTGTTCGTCAAATCCCTTGATAGCCGCCGGCCAATCTTCGCGCATGCCGGCCCTCATCGCAATGCCTGCTTGATTACGCGTGAGCACCGACAGCAGCCCCCCGGTGCGGGCCAAAGAAACAAGTTTCTTGATTGATAGCTTGAGGTCCGGCAAGTACATTAAGACGCCGTGGCAACAAACAAGGTCAAAATCGCCCCCGGCTTCGTCGGGTATATCCTCTAACGTGCCTTTCAGGAATTTCGCGGAATTCTTGCTCTTGCGAGAGGCCCGCACCGCTATTTCTAGTAATTCTTCAGACGGCTCAATACCCACCACGCTATAGCCTAAATCGGCCAGGCGATTCGCCTGGGTCCCCTGGCCCGAGCCCACATCAAGAATTCTGATGCTCGCCGGCGGCGGCAGATGTTCCCTGAGTTGTCTTGTCACAAGTTCCTGCCTGACAGCGTCCCGAACCAGGCCAAGCTTTCCTTGCCATTTACTAACGCCCTTTGAAAACTTCCCTTCCATAGCCATACCTAAAGCATAGCAAATTGGCCTTGGAGCAAACCTGCGCTTTATCGACCATATATACGTGGCAGCTGAAAGCCAAGAGTTATACTATCGTTTTTGGAATACGGCCCAGATGTGATGGGCATCATATTCTTTGCCGAAGAACACGTCCTTCTTCTCTATCCGCTCAAAAACCTGGAGCTTTAATTGGCCATAGAAATCTTTAACCTCATTTTCCGTAAAGGTCTTCTCGTATTTACCGTTTTTCGGATGGATAAAGCTGCCCTCGTCCGGGCCCGGGCTTTTGGCAATCATTTCTTTCTGGAACTCGTCATCAGCGGACAATAAGTAGACCATCAAATAGCCCCTGGGTTTCAAAGCTTTAATAGCATTGTCCAATGCGGCCTTGCGGCCTTCGGCGCTTTCTATATCTGTTGAGCCAAAACAATCATAAACAAAGTCTAAGCTACCGCGTTCTACAGAAAATGGTTTAGTTACATCCTGAATGAAAAACTGGGTTTTATTTGCAACTCCAGCGGCTTTGGCCCGTTTTTTGGCCTCGGCGATAGCGTTTGGCGAAAAATCCAGGCCAATCATATTGACCCCCTCGGCAGCTAATCCAATAACATTACGCCCTTTACCGCAGCATATTTCTAGACCCTTGAGTGCGCTTGGCGTTTTACCCTGACCTTTTAGCCATTCTAAAAATTTAATAACCCCGCTTGATGCTTTTGTTTTGTCCATCTGCGGCAGAACATGAGGGTTTTTATGTTCTTTATCCCATTTCTTGAATTGTTCTTCGTGAGTTATTGCGGCCATGGCTAAATGATAGCAAAGCAATCCAAATATCAACCTATTTTTTTGCAATAAACAAAAAGCTCCCTGTCAAGGGAGCATATCTCATGTGTCATCTTGGTGCAGCATTATTCGCCAAAGTGTAACGTTACTCCAAAGTTATTGACTATGGTAGTTCTAGGAATCATTTCGTATCGCTAAGCAATTTCTCGGCTTCAGCAACACCAATAGCTGATAACGTCACCAGGCCCGTAGTTCGATCATATTCCCACAGGCGTTGCTTATGGCCAGGGGCAAGCACCTTTTTTTTGTAGACGCTGAAATTGCTGTACTCTACCCAAGCAAATAACTCTTCGTCTTTCGCTACGACTGACTGATGTAGAAGCAGAAGTGTTTGTGCTGACTTACTTATGTTTGAATTTAGCACGCGTTTTCTACCATTAACATCCCAAATCAACGGCAGTTCACGTTCCGTCAGGAATTCAACAGCCTTTTGCGCTGACACTGGACTTACGTCATGAAACAACCTTATTAGTTCTGCCATGATCCACTTGGTGGCGGTTACGATGTAGGTAGCGTCCATGTGGTTCGGTGCAACATCTCCACCCGCATGACCGACGCCACGGTTATTCCGGAGCTCGTATACACCGATCATGACGCGCGGTATTTGAATTCGTGCCGGCCTGCCAAGCGAGGCAGGGTAATCTTTTTCCAAACTGTCTAGCGCGGTCCTTAGATCACGAGGACCGTGCTCATGCCTATCAGGTATAGACCCGTTTAAATGACCCAGTAGAATTGTATAAACGATTTCGCACAGCTTACCACCACTCATTTCTGAACTTTCCCAACGTGCCTCACGATAATTAATGATGAGCTTATTGAACTCATCAAGCAACTGGTTGCGGATTGTAGCAGGCAAGGCTGCTAGTAAGGCATTATTCTCCACCTAATCGATCCTTGACCCACTTAATGCCGATGTCCGTAATTTTCAGTTGTCGGTGCCCTTGGCCAACTGCGCTCTTATTTTTTGCCACCTGTATTAAACGCTTCGGTTTCTCGCCAAGAACTTTTGGCAAGAGATTATCCATGCGATCAATGCCGAGACCGGTCGGTTTCAAAGTATTATTTGCTTCCCGGGTCGTCCACTGTGCAGCACCTTTGACAATTTGTAGCCAGTAACCAGCAACTACTAACAAGTCGGCCGGCGCCTCTGCACCGGTTGCTTCGAGCAACTCTGCAAAATTGTCATATATCTGTGTATCCGTGCCATTGATGTTAGCTGTAGCCTCGATAACCCCAGGGGCTGGATTAGCAATCGTTGGTCCGGCTAATTTTATCGGGGTAGTATTCTGAACATACTTGTTGGCAACCCACTGAATTACGCGGTACCGCTCTTCTTCCGACAAATCCTTAAGGGCGGCATTTACTTTTGATATTGCTAGAATTTCCTTGTCATCATCCATGGTTATTTACTCCCCTTTGCCGGTGCAGGCAGGTCATGGTCTACGAATGTCTCGCCATACGAGGTAATAAAGTATCTACCCCCGTCGGACGACTCGAAGTAACTTTTTTTAGATTTACCGTCTCGGAATGTTTGGATCAAATTCTTTGGCTGGCGTAAGCCGAGTACTTTATAGAGCGTCCACATCTCATCTACCGACGCGCTCGCCATATCCTTGTTTGTTTTCAGCCATAGCGTTAATACCGCGAAGATCTCGATTTGAGTAGTTGGTTTTTTCGCATCATAATAAGCACGCAGGCTATCAACCTCCTCTTTGCTGGTTAGCAAGGTAGCTAGCATTTTAGGCTGTGACGCTGAACGCTTACCTGAAGATGAACGTTTCTTTTGACTGACGCTGGATGAGGGTTCTACCGGTGAAATCGGTGCAGCACTTGGCATTGTCGATGAAATAGACAGTACCGCCGATATCTGTTTTTCGACGGCGTCATCATCGCCTTCGAACTCGAAAGTGCCTGCATTGGTCGTAATTTTTGCTTTCATATTTACTCCTCTTTCCCCTTAATTGCTGATAGTTTAGCTCTGGCTCGGCCGTTCTGTCAAGCTATGATATTAAATTTATTCTGATAACAGAGATTTAGGAAGTTATGCGCTTTTCTTGTACTATCCGTCTATTACGGTAATGCTTATTTCTAAACAAACATGTGCTAGTTGCCTGAATTTTGAAATAATCCGAATACATAATGTGTTTGCCCCTGTTAACGTCTATACGCATCTCTTGCGTTCCTGCTCTAACTAATGTTAAGTTTGATTTTGCCGAGATTCACCGGCGCGTGTCGGTCACCAAGCCAAGCTTATTGTAACGAAATTTCATTTCCACACCTTTGGACATTGACATATTTCCAGTTAAACTTGAGTTAGCTTGCCACCGCCGAAGTTTGGCCAAAGCTCTAACAGATGATGTACACAGCTTCAATGCAACACCTAGTTCTGCAAGCCCAGATACACTCAACAATCATATATACGTTTATGATTAAATTAAGCCCTCTTTAGGGGTAACTCAAAATATTCCGTACGACCAAACGGGTTTTTTCGTTTAACGGTCTTAGTTCCTTTGAGCGTATCGGTATAGAACATCGTGAAAGAGCCCAGAAGTCATTGATCTCATCGACAGCCTGACATAACTGTTCTTTCTTCAGGACATCGTCAAACATACCTTGATGAGGAGTGAGCTTACACAGACATGAACCTAACTACGTGGGTTAGCTAAGTTATAACCTTCATTCCAATCTGTAAAATGGCACTTTTTGTCTCGTGAGGTCTACCTGACCGGACTAAAGTTGAAACCGTGCGGCCGATCAATAAACAAAAAGCTCCCGAACAAGGGAGCTTTTCTAAGTGTCATCTTGGTGCAGACCGATGGACCTTCTGCAAACGGTCAAGCCGAGGTCGAGACTTTGATCGAACTCTTGTTCGAGCCGGTGCGTCGAAAGGCTCGGCAGACCCTACTGCGGTATCTGAAGTCCAAGTAAAAGTTAACCCTTGGTCGAGCCCTCGTTATGTTGCTTCTGGAACTCACTTAGTACTTTGGCATAGGTTGTGTCGGCCAGCCACCGCTTGTAGTCCTCAACATTCTCACGAGTTTTATCGTCCTGTGGCGTGTCTAACCCTAATTTCTGCCGGGCGCTCATGATGCAAGCGAGGGCCAACTTGTCATAGTCAATTTGGGGTCGGACAATACCGCGCACTCGTATGGTTCTGGCACGGCCTCTACCTGATGCAGGTACTTTCAGTTCCGTCACGCCTCGGGGTTTGGCTTTGCCACGCATAACTTGGCCGAACTCTTTGATAGTCCTGCCTACCTGATGCGGGAGACTGGGCCGTTTGGCTGCAATGTCTTTTCGATGCTGGAGTAATTGCTCGGTGGTTAGTTCTTCTGAAGGGCGAAAGTAATCATGGATTTGCCATTGCTGGGTTGGGGTCAGGTAGCTATAGGCTTCTTGGCGGTGTAGCCATAAGCGACGCAAAAACTTGCGGTACTCCAAATACTGTTTGTCCGTGAGGCGGGGCATGTTATTAAGACTACCACCCCCCCCCGAAAGCAAGAGGGATACCACCTTGAAGTACTCGCTTGAAAGCAGATCGAGGACTAACGAGGATTCTGCTCAGGCAAGATTTGCTCGGCAGAAGATATCATCTTACCTGCTTGTTCAAGCTCCACCAGTCCGTCTAGAATAGTAGATATAATTGTCGGTTCCGGATTTCTCAGTATCCCCTTGTCTCCAGTAAAAATATCGAAGCCGTCACTAGAGCCATAGCCAAGTTCATGGTACACACTCACTACGCGAATCCTGCCAAGATAAAATGTGATCTGGTCCTTCTGTTTAGTGTCGTCAAAGAATATGCCGCCAATACGAGAATCCTCAAAAAGAACCTGCGTGAATGGGACAATCCGCCAACCATCAGGCACATCATAAAGGTGGCTTGCGGTACTTGGGCCGAACTCTTTATTGCCGTATTCTCCCTGCCTTGCATGATCATTGACATAATCGACAAATCGTCTTGGGACGGCGGGCAAAGCCTCATATCCTATACCTGACTTTAGCTCGGACATGATGCTATTTTAACACTTATGCATATATTTATCAAATAATCGCGGGTCGGTACACGCCATCTCAAGAAACCGACGTGCCAAAACCATGTACCGAGCGGCCAGCGCGGCTGGTGGACTCTAACCCGTAACAGGGGCAGTGAGAATCTTTTCTAGGCCATGAATGCGCCTGAAACGCAAAATCGCCCCAATTCCGGGGTGATTCTACCTCTGTAAGACTGTGCGGATTGTTACAAATTGGTGCAACACCCTTACTGACCTGCTAACCTCTGCCGCAACCGAGCTTGAGGGTGATGTACTGTTCCAAGAATTAGCCGACAGCTTACACTTGAACGGCCAGCTACTAGCCGGATAACCATCTATATAGGATAGCTATAGTATATAGATATATAGATATCCTATACGATTACTACTATGTAGATAACTATTAACTATATAGATGACACTCCACCGTGCTCTAAGCTGTGCAATTTCGATAGGTTATGTAAAGAAAATATATTGACCCTCGTAAAAAACAAAAATGGCCCCAACATGAGGCCAAGTTTGCGGTGTTTAAAGTATTTTAGAAAGGAATATCGTCCAAGCTAATGGGCTTATCTTCCTCATGGTTATTTGCGAGCTTAATGTCCGGCGCAATCCGTGGATACTGCTTTATTCCTTCAAGGTAACTGTCTACTGCCTGTCTTGCTTTTCTTTCAACAATTTCAAGAAAAGGTGAGCCACCCTCGCACTCAATAGTTTTTTTCCATTGCCAGCCTATTTTCACCGCCGGCATTTGTACCCACCAGCCATCTTCCGGCCTCTTTGGGGACTCCTGTACCCTAATACCGCTGATGTATACTCCTATTTCTAGAAGTTTGGCTTTTACTAGGTACACAGGGACACTACCTGAAACCGTCTCGTGATATACCTCTGCCTCTACGTACTCCTCATTTACTGTAAAGTTTGTTGCCACTTTTTAATCTCCCATTTATTTTGGCGTTCTGTTGTGGCGTTTTGTTGTATGGAGACGACCGTAATCGCACAGTGAGTGTACATCACGGTGCAATATGATTACGGCCGCCGAAAATTTTTGTTTTAGGGTGCAAAATTAAAAACAGTAAAAATTGCACCCAGCCTCATTTGTTAAGGTACGAGACATCAAGTCTATTTTTAGATGAGGCTTTGAAGGGAGTTTTTGTTTTTGGATAAAGTTCGTAAACCTTATCGGTGTCTTGTTGTACTAACTATTGTAGCAATGAGCCATAAAAATGCAATACAATATTAGTGTATTATTTACATAAATATTATTAAATAGGCTTCAGCTATAGGTTTCGGACTTGTTTTTTACGAGGGTCAATATATTTTCTTTACATAACCTATCGAAATTGCACAGCTTAGA
>DAHUYJ010000007.1 GCA_027315225.1 Candidatus Saccharimonadota bacterium
AAGCTCGTCCTAACCAAATAAAACTGCAAGTTCCCATTGATAAGCAGCTTCACCAGAGGCTGGAGAAACGTGCCGAGGAGCTAGGCTTCGATTCAGTACAGGCTTATGTCCGTTTCTGGGCGAAAGCTGAAGCGGGCGACCCGGCTAACAATCGCGCGGCAGTAGACCTCCGCAGGCCGGATGCCCAGGCTCTGCGCTACGTGGAACTCCTGCTGGCTTTTAACAAGCAACAACCGGCATCGGCTCAGGAAGCCTTGGAATATATCTTCGAGCAACTCCAGCGGGTAAAACTTGGAAAATATCTTGAACAAGTTTTACGGACTTGAGGGCTTGCGCTTGAGACGCTCATCTGATAAAATGCGTGTACATGATCACAAGTGAGAAGAAGTCCGCTGCTATTAAAAGTGCGCAGCGGCACAAGAACGACACCGGTAGCCCTGCCGCGCAGGTAGCCGTGCTGACGGAGCGCATCAAGGAATTGACCGACCACCTGAAGACCAACAAGCATGACTACATGGCCCGGCGCGGTTTGTTGCAGATGGTCGGCAAGCGCCGCCGCCTCCTGCGTTACATCGCAACCCGCGACAGTCAGGCGTACTTGAGCCTGATCAAGCAACTTGGCATTCGCCGTTAAGACATGAGAACCATAAATTCCAATTTGGAAATCCTAAACAGTGTCAAACCTCATTCCGCTGAGGTTTGAACCCGGCTGCTTCGGGTTTCCAGCATTAGAATTTGGGACTTATTCCGGATTTGGTGACTGGGAATAATATTTTTAATGGGCGGGTGGTAGAGCACAGGTCTCCGTCTCACAAGCGGATGCTTGAACCCTGTCACCCCCGAAAGGAACGTATGGGACAAACAATTAACCCCTTCGACAAAGACATCATCAAAGTAGAAACGGAGCTCTGCGGACGGACGCTCAGCCTGGAGATCAACCGGGTCGGCTTTCGGACAACATCTTCAGTTCTAGCCCGCTATGGCGACACCGTGGTGCTCGGTACAGTTATGGTCAGCGACAAGAAGGTGGACATGGACTACTTCCCGCTGAGCATCGATTACGAAGAGAAAATGTATGCCGCCGGCAAAATCAGCGGTTCGCGTTTTATCAAGCGCGAAGGACGGCCTAGCGATGACGCCGTCCTCATTGGCCGGTTGATAGACCGCCCCATACGGCCGCTCTGGCCGAAGGGCTACCGGCACGAGGTACAAGGCGTTGCGACCGTCCTAAGCATGGATCCTCAGTTCCGGCCCGACGTCGTAGCTATGGTCGCCTTGAGCGCGGCGTTCTCTTTGAGCGGCGCGCCGTTCGACGGTCCTGTAGCCGGTTTGCGCGTGGGCTACGACCAAGAGGGCAAGCTGGCGGCCTTCCTGCCTCCTGAGCAGCTGGATAAAGGCGGACTGGACCTCGTTGTGGCCGGTACGCAGAGCGGCGTGATGATGGTCGAAGCCGGCGCTACCGAAGTTAGCGAAGAGCAGGTTGCCGAAGCGATTGAGTTCGCATTCACGACCATGCAGCCGGCTATCAAGCTGCAGGAGCAGCTGATTGAAAAAGTTGACGTAGCCAAGCAGGAATACGAGCTGAACCTGCCTGACGAGAGCATCCAAAAGACGGTTGACGAGTGGCTGGAAGGCAAGCTTGGCGACGACTTGCGCCTGCCATACCCGGAACGCAACGTGCTAGTCCAAAAATTGCGTGACGAGATGTTCGACGAACTGTCCGAAAGGCTTGGCAAGGAGCAATTCTCTGAACTCCGCAACCATTACCACGATGCATTCCAAATGGCCCTGCACAAGGATGTCCGCAAAGGCATTGTAGAAGATAATGTCCGACCCGACGGCCGCAAACTTAGCGAAGTGCGTATGCTCAGCAGCGAAGTCGGCGTACTGCCGCGCGTACACGGCTCCAGCATCTTTACCCGCGGCATAACGCAGGCGCTCAATATTGTGACACTGGCGCCGCTGAGCTACTCCCAAATGGTAGACACCATGGAGAAGGAGGGCGAACGCCGCTACCTTCACCATTATAATGCCCCGGGTTACACCGTAGGTGAGGTCAGGCGCTTGGGCAGCCCCGGGCGGCGCGAGATCGGTCACGGCTATCTGGCGGAACGGGCCTTGATACCTGTACTGCCGGCCGAGTCGGAGTTCCCGTACGCGATGCGGTCAGTCACAGAAATCATGTCCCAGAATGGCTCTACATCTATGGCGGCCACCTGCAGCAGTTGTTTGGCTCTCATGGACGCCGGCGTCCCGCTTAAGGCTCCGGTCAGCGGTATTGCTATGGGCCTGATGATGGACGACAATAAGCCTTACATACTGAGCGACATCGCTGATGCCGAAGACTTTGCCGGCGATATGGACTTCAAGGTAGCCGGCACCGCCAAAGGCATTACGGCCTTACAGATGGACATGAAGGTGCACGGCCTGCCGGTGGAAATCCTGTCCCAGGCGCTGCAGCAAGGCAAAGAGGGCCGGGCCTTTATTCTGGAGCACATGCTTCAGACTTTGGACAGTCCTCGTGACACGATGAGCCCCTACGCGCCCCGCGTAGAGTCAATCCAGATCAATCCTGACAAAATCCGCGACATTATCGGCAAAGGCGGTGAAACCATTCAGAAGATTACAGGCGAAACCGGTACGGATATTGACATAAAAGACGACGGCACGGTCATGATCGCCAGTCCGGACGGCGCCAGCATAGAAGCGGCCAAGCACTGGATCCAGACCCTGACAGAGGAACCCGAAGTCGGCAAGATCTATGTCGATAAGCCGGTGGTCAGCGTCATGGACTTTGGCGCGTTCGTGCAAATCATGCCCGGTAAGGACGGCTTGGTACATATCAGCGAACTTAGCGAAGACCGCGTGGCAAAAACCAGCGATGTAGTCAAAGAAGGCGACAAAGTGACCGTTAAACTGGTGGCTATCGACGACCGCGGCCGCCTGCAACTCAGCATGCGGGCTGCCAAGCGGGAACAGTCAGAAAAATCCGAGAAGGCAGGCTAGGCAGAGATGTTGCGCCGGCTCACCAGGTTCCATCAGACTAAAACCGGCCTGTTCGTTTTTGGGCTTGTTGAGCTGGCCGTCACCTACGGTTTTGCCAGCCTCGCCATCGCCCGAGGCAGCCTCTGGTACTACCTGCTGACGCTTATCTTCCTGGTCGGTGTGTTACAAAATTTCTTTAAGCTTATCGGGAGACTGTTTCATGTCAGCCGCCGTTAGTACCAGGCAACAGCTTGACGATGTCAGGCAGAAGATCGTGGATGACGATCCAGTGCCTGAGCTGCGCGAAAGCGCCACGCAATTAGTGTTCGGTGACGGCGACCCCGAGGCCGATATTGTGTTCATCGGCGAGGCGCCGGGCAAAAACGAAGACCTGCAAGGCAAGCCATTCGTAGGAGCAGCCGGCCGGTTCCTGAATGAAATGCTGGAAATGATCGATCTCAAACGCGAGGACGTGTATATTACCAACATCGTCAAATACCGCCCGCCCGATAACCGCGACCCGTTTCCCGACGAAAAGCAGGCCTTCATGCCCTATTTGGAGTCCCAGCTGGATGCGATTCAGCCTAAACTGACGGTAACACTTGGCCGTCACAGTCTGAACTGCTTCCTGCCGGAGCTGCAAATCAGCACCTGTCACGGGCAGCCCAAGCGCTACAAGGACAGGGTTTACCTGCCGCTGTTCCACCCGGCAGCCGCGCTCTATAACGGCGCTATGCGCCAGACCCTTATTGATGATTTTGCCCTTATACCGGCTATCGTCGATAAGATTTCAGCTGTTAGTAAGAAATAAATTCTATAAAGCATAAGAGAAAGGAACTTTAATGCAACCAAATAACACATCTAACCGTTCGCCGGAAGGCAAACCGGCCGGCCGGAACCGGAACGCGTCACGGCGCGGATCGTCCGGGAAGCCCGGCCAGCGGTCCAAAAAGCCGCAGGGACCGTCCATGAACACCAACCTGACGACCTCCCGCGGCCAGGCGGTGCGCGCCCAGCGCCGGGCCCAAACCGACGCGCAGCGTATCGCCAACCAGTACGTAGCAGCGGCTTCCAACGTTAGCGCTGACGAAACTGCCAAAGGGGGGCAACCTCGCCGCCGCGCCAATGTTATCGATGACAGCCCGCGCCTCAAGATCATTGGCCTGGGCGGCATGGACGGCGGCGGCTCCAAGAACATGATCCTAGTGGAATACCGGGATGACGCCGTAGTCCTGGATTGCGGTAACGACTTGGGCGTCGACCTGCCTGGCATTAACTATGCCGTGGCTGATACCGCCTACATGGAGCAGATCAGACACAAGCTCCGCGCTTACATCATCACGCACGGCCACCTTGACCACATCGGCGGACTGCCGCACATCGTGCCCAAATTCCCGGCGCCGATTTACGGCAGCAAATTTACTATCGGCCGGGTAGAGGAAATATTTGAAAACTTCGGCTTGCCGATGCCTGATGGCTTCGAGCTCAAGACTGTAACTATGAACGAAGACACCCACGAGCGCCTGAAGATAGGCGAGTTCTTTGTCGAGCTGGTACGCGTTACGCACTCCATTCCAGGCAGTACCTGTATCGTGCTTGACACGCCCGTGGGGCGCATCATTAACACTGGTGATTTCCGTCTTGACCCCAATCCGCTGGATCATGAGCGCAGCGACATGGAGCGGCTCAAAGAGCTTGGCAACGAAGGTGTCCTGGCACTTCTAAGTGAAAGCACCACTACCGAGCGCATGGGCCGCACACCGTCCGAGTCAACGATTGAGCAAAGCTTCATCGATATCATGAACCAGGCGCCGGGCCGTATCTTTGTCGGCGTGTTCTCCACGAATATGAACCGTATCCAGATGATCATCAATGCCGCGGTACATCATGGGCGTAAGGTAGCCATCGACGGCCGCAGCATGGTCAGCACGCTGGAGATGGCTGTCCGGCACGGGTTTGTGCGAATCCCGAAAGGGACTTTTGTCCCGATTGCCTCTGTCGGCACCATGAAAGACACCGACGTAGTGGTAGTCTGCACCGGATCCCAGGGCGAACCGAGTTCAGCACTGCAGCGTATGAGCAACGGCGAGCACCGGCATGTCAAGCTCAAAGAGCAAGACACCGTCATTCTTTCCAGTACACCTATACCTTACTCGGGTAATGACGGGGCCATCCGCGCCATGGTTGACGAGTTCTTCAAAAAGGGCGTACACGTCTTTCGTCACGCTACCCGCGAACTGGACGGCATCGGTCCGCTACACGTTTCTGGTCACGCTTCCCGAGACGAGTACGCCGACATGATCGGGATGATTAAGCCTAAATTCTTCATACCCATTTACGGTGATTACACTGCCAAGCACTACCATGTTGAATTGGCGGTTGAGTATGGCATCCCCCGTGCCAACATAGCCAACGTGGGGAACGGCCAGGTCATCGACCTGACTGCCGATAAGATGGAACTGGGCGGGGAAGTTCCGCATGGCACCATTCTGGTAGACCAAACCGGCGCCATCGTTAACAACGTGGTCATCAAGGATCGCGTGTTACTGAGCGAAGAAGGCCTGGTAGCCATAGTGCTGACTATCGATAAAAAGACCGGCACGCTGCTAACCAGCCCGGATATCATCAGCCGCGGTTTCATATATATGCGCGACAACGAAGAGATCATGAACGGTCTGCGGCAAGAGCTGAAACGCGCTGCTGTGCAGCGCTTCAAGCGGGTCGACCTGGACCGCTTCAAGCTGGAACTCAAAGAGCACATTACGCACTACCTGTTCGAGCATACGGGCCGCAGCCCGATTGTCATACCGGTTGTTAATGTCATAAGCGTTTCCGGCGGCAAGCCGCCAGCTCGTGCTAAAGACGGTTCACCAGGCAAGCAGGAACCAGAAAAAACCCCTGAAGAAATAGCCGCCGAACAGCAAAAGCGCTTCCAGGAGATGCGCGCCCGCCTGCTAACCCAGGATGCCCGGATCGACTAAGCAAGCCCAAGCATTGACTAGGGTTGTAAAAATTGCTATTAACTGGTATAATCCTAGATACACGTTATGGCTAAAAAGAAAAAGCGTACCACAAAAAAGAAACCTGTAGCCGCATCATTGGAGCGCTCCCCGTTCTGGGCGCTCAGCGGCGCGGTCCTGCTCATGCTGGTCGCGCTGTTCCTGTTTCTTGGTGGCTTCGGAAACGGCGGACCGCTGCCGGTCAGTCTGTTCCATGCCGCGTACTGGACTCTGGGCTGGGCTGCTTACCTGCTGCCTATAGCCTTGGTTTACTGGGGCGTCTACAAGTTTATCAGCGAAGATCGGCGCATTCCGCTCAGCAAGCTTATTAGCATGTTGTGCGTCCTGTTGTTCGCCAGCGCTTGGTATTACGTTACCTGGGCGTCAAAGGACATGTCCGGCCAGTGGGCTGGCGGCCACGGCGGAGAGGTCGGCAAAATTATCGGCGGCGCCGGATTGAGCTTGCTGGACAAAGTTCCGGCGGCTCTTCTGTTCTTCGTTTTTGCGATGTTAGCAGTATTCTTTGCCTTTGGTATTTCGCCAAGAGTCCTGCTCAAGCTTGGCAACTTATTCAAACGACCGGAACGTGAAGAAGGAAATGATCTGGCTGCTCTCAAAGCCAGGGCCGGCGAGCAACCGGAGTTCAAATTGAATGAAGGGGTGCCGGTAGTTCACCACAAAGCCGGCGAACCTGCCGTGGCTCGCCTAAGCAGCCTGAAAAACACCGCGCAAAAGATCAGCGGCGACGAAAACCATGAAGCCCTGACCACAGCCAGCGATCCGGACTGGCAGTTCCCGAGCATCGACCTGCTCAACCAGAAGCAGGACAAGGCGGACGCCGGCGACGTCAATGCCAATGCCCAGATTATTCACGACACGTTCCAGAACTTTAACATTGACGTTGAGATGGAAGGTGCCAACATCGGTCCGCGCGTGACGCAGTATACGCTCAAGCCGCCTACTGGCGTTAAGCTGACCAAGATTACCGCCTTGGAGAATAACCTGGCGCTGGATTTGGCGGCGCACAGTATCCGTATGGAAGCGCCAATCCCTGGCAAACGGGCTGTCGGTATTGAGGTGCCGAATATTAAGTCCGCCACTGTCCGTATCAGCTCCATTCTGCTCTCGCAGGAATGGCAGACCCACCAGAGCCCCCTGGAACTGGTGATCGGCAAGGATATATCCGGAACACCGGTCGTAACTGACCTTGATAAAATGCCGCACTTGCTGGTGGCCGGCCAGACCGGTTCCGGTAAATCGGTGATGATCAACACGATCCTGACCAGTCTGCTGTACCGTAACTCCCCTGCTGATCTCAAGCTCATCCTGGTTGACCCCAAGCAGGTCGAACTCAAGCCGTATGACGAAATCCCACACCTCTTGACTCCTGTTATCACCGAGCCGGAGAAGTGCATCAGCGCGCTCAAGTGGGCGGTCGCCGAAATGGAACGCCGTTACCGGGCCCTGGCAGAGGTCCGCAAGCGCAATATCGGCGAGTACAACGACCTCAAAAAAGAAGAAGGCATGCCGTACATTGTCATCGTGATCGACGAGCTGGCCGACCTTATGATGATGGCCGCCCGGGACGTCGAGGCGCTGGTGGTGCGGATTGCCCAGAAAGCCCGCGCCGTCGGCATTCATCTTGTGCTGGCTACCCAGCGCCCGTCAGTAGATGTTATCACCGGACTGATCAAGGCAAACGTTCCGGCCCGGATCGCTTTCAAAACGACTTCCCAAGTGGACAGCCGGACTATTATTGACCAGGTCGGCGCAGAAAAGTTGCTCGGAGAAGGAGACATGCTGTTGACTACGGCGGCCATGCCTAAGCCCAAGCGTATCCAGGGAGCTATGATTATAGAAGAAGAGACCACCAAGGTCACTGATTTCATACGCATGCAACGGCCGCCGCAATATGACGACGAAGTCGTCAGCCAGCCCGTGCAACTGAATGGTAAGGGCGGTGTAGTCGCGGATTATGGGACCAACGACGCGGATGACGATATGTGGCGCGACGCGGTCCACGTGGTTATCGAGAACCGCAAGGCTTCGACTTCGCTGTTGCAGCGCCGCTTGCGAATCGGTTATGGCCGCGCGGCCCGCCTGATTGAGACCATGGAAGAGCAAGGCATTGTCGGACCGGCTGACGGATCCCGTCCCCGCGAGGTATTGGTCAGCTCCCTTGACGACGTCATGGGCGGTGACGCCGTTTCTGAAGCCGACGCCGCACTGGACGAAAATTTCGGCGAACCGTGAGCTGAAGCCTAACGGGTGTTGACCAACAGAGGCCATTCAGGTATAATCCCTAGCACTATCAAATTCAGCTCGCGGCCTCTTGTGTGTGCGGGCGTTAACCAAAGGAAGGAACGTAGCTGATGACGCAATATGAGATTGCCGTGCTGTATCATCCTGACCTGGAAGTCGACCTGACCAAGGCCGAGGACCGTGTTAAGAAGATCGTTACGGATAATGGCGGCAAGGTAGTGGGTGCCGACAACTGGGGCAAACGCAAATTGGCGTACCCGATCAAGGGTAATGAGCACGCGGTGTATGTTTTTTACACCGTGGAACTGCCTGGCGAGAGCGTTGCCAAGATCGAGAGCACGCTCAACATCACCGACGAAGTGATCCGTTTCCTGATCACCCGGCCGGATCTCAAAGCGATCGCCAAGGCGGAAACTGCCAAAGCTGAAAAAGCCGAGCAGGCCGCCAAGCGCCGGGATCAGGGAGACGACAAAGAAGAGAACGAAGACGAAGATTAAGAAGTCGTTAAAACGAACGGGTTTTCGCGGATTGAAACTTGACTGGCAAATTAGACAAAGCGTAGTGTAAGCGTACAAGCTAAGTCAGAGACATAGGTCTTATAAAGGAGGTGTTACGATGGCACGAAGCCTAAACCAAGTAATATTAATGGGGAACCTGACGCGCGATCCCGAGCTGCGTCAAACGCCGTCAGGACAGAATGTGACCAGCTTTAGCCTGGCGCTCAACCGGGCGTACAAGGATGCGAGCGGCGAATGGCAAGAGGTTACCGACTATGTGGACTGTGTCTGCTGGGGACCGCTCGCCGAACGGGTTGCTCAGTACCTTAGCAAAGGCAGACGCTGTCTAGTGCAGGGTCGCCTCCAGTCCCGCTCATGGGAGCAGGACGGCGCCAAGCGCAGCAAGGTCGAGGTTCTGGCTAACGACGTAACATTTCTGGACGGCCGCGGCGGCGGTAGCAATGACGATGGCGCCGGCACAGGCTCCAGCGACGGCTCCGACCGGGCCAACGAGGCTTCATCCACTAAAAAAGCTGATGGAAAACCTCAGCCGTCCAAAAAACCCAAGCAAGACGATGTTGTGATAGAAGACATCGGCGACGAGCCGATCAATCTGGATGATATACCATTCTAAACCTAATATTTAAGAAAGGAGAGGGGTTTTACCCCGCAGCATAATGGCTAAGATTTTTAAGCACAGGACCGACGTGGCGTATTTTGATTACAAGGACTTCAAGACCTTGCAGCGATACGTAAACATGTACGGTCAGATCGAGACCCGTAAAAAGACCGGCTTGACCGAGAGCCAACAGCGTCATTTGGCCCGCGCTATCAAGCGCGCCCGGCATATAGCGCTCTTACCGTTTGTAGCTACCAACTAATTTGTGGATAGGCAGGCGTATGGCACTAAGTATTACCGAACTCAAGAAAGGAACGCTCTTCCAATGGGAGGGCAAGCCGTTCAGGGTGGTTGATTACAAGCAAAAAGTCATGGGACGTGGCGGCTCAATCGTCAACGTCCGCATAAAAGGTTTGCTCGATGGCAAGGTGCTGGACAAGACTTTCAAGGGCAACGAACAACTGGAAGGCGCGGATGTAACCACTCAAACCGTTCAATACCTGTACAATGACGGCGCCAACTTTTTCTTCATGAATGGAGATAGTTTTGAGCAGTTTGAAGTATCTGCCGACCTGATAGGTGATGGCGCCGGCTATATCAAAGAAGGCGACCATCTTCAGCTGCAGTTCTTCAACAACCAACCGATCAGTGTTGAGCTTCCCAAGAACGTGCCGCTAAAAGTCACCTACACCGAGACAGCGGTCAAGGGGGACACCAGCACGTCAATTAGCAAGGACGCCACCCTGGAAACCGGGATAGCAATTAAGGTCCCGGCTTTCATCAAGCAGGGCGACACGATTTCCGTTGACACTGCTACAGGCGCGTACCGCGAGCGTATCAAGCAATAATCCCTGTCTCCAGAGCGTGCTAGACTTAGACCAATGAAAGACCGTCTGGATCGGGAGCTGCTTAGGCGCGGGTTGGTCAGGACGCGCAGCCAGGCAGAAAGTTACATCAAGCTGGGCAAAGTGCGGGTTAACGGCCATGTTGTAACCAAGCCCGGTTTTTTGGTCCGGCCTGGCTGCGCAGAGGCAACGGGGGAAGCAGGCGACAACATAAAGCTGTCTGTCAAGGAGCAGTATGTCAGCCGGGCGGCACTGAAACTGGCGTCAGTAGCACAAAGACTGGAGCTCGACTTCACAGGTAAGGCAGTGCTTGATGTGGGTAGCAGCACTGGCGGGTTTACGGACTACGCTTTGCGCCATGGCGCAAAAAAGGTGATTGCCGTAGAAGCTGGCCGCGAACAGCTGCACCCCAGCTTGCGCGGCAACCCTAAGATAGAGCTCCACGAGCAGACCGATATCCGTGACGTCCGCACGCTGAGCACAACCCCGGACATTGTGCTGGCCGACGTTTCGTTCACCAGTCTTAGGGAAATATTGCCTCATGTTGCGGACTTGTGCGTGAGCAGTACGTTGATAGCTGTGATGGTCAAGCCCCAGTTTGAGGCACGCCAGAGCGATCTCAAACACAAAGGCGTTATTAAAAACGACAAAATAAGGCGTGACATTCTGAGAGATTTTGAAACATGGCTCCGCGGACGTTTCTCGGTACTTGGGAAAGCGGACTCAGCGGTCAGCGGCGCCAAAGGCAACCGGGAGCGTTTTTACCTATTACGCAAAGCATGAGTTTACTACGCAAAGCATGAGCAGGGTGGTACACTTACAGCGATATGTACTTTGCCTCACGCGTACAAGCAGGCCGTATGTTGGCTGCCCAGCTAGCCGAAAGGTATCGCTATGAAAACTGTGCCGTCATAGCGCTGGACGACGGCGGGGTCATGGTGGGGGCGCAAATCGCGGTACAGCTGCACTGTGTGCTGACCTTGCTGGAGAGCGCAAAAATCATGCTGCCCCGGGAGCCCCAGGCTGTAGCGGGCATTACGACCGGCGGCGCCTTGGCCTATAACCCCAGTTACTCAAGCAGCGAAATAAATGAGCTTATAGGCGAGAATTATGGATTGATCGAACAAGAAAAAATCACGCACATTCACGATCTTAACCAGTTGGTAGGAGGAGGTGGCACGATTAATAGAGAACTTCTTAAGGGGCACAACATTATTATCGTATCTGATGGGCTGGATAGTGGCTTTGCCATAGACCTGGCCGTAGAATTCCTGAAACCCATTGCTATAGAGAAGCTCATAATTGCCGTACCCTTGGCAAACGTCCAGGCTGTGGACCGTATGCATGTCCTAGCCGATGACCTGTACTGCTTAAACGTTGTTGAAGACTACATTAACACCGACCACTATTACGACAAGCGTGATGTGCCTGACCACGAAACGGTACTTAGAACCATCGAGCAGATAATCCTTAAATGGAAATAGTTTTAGCTTAGGTCAAATGCTGCCGCAGGGCCTCTACGTCCTTGAGCAAAGTTAAGGATTGTTTGTTCTCAAGCAGGCCTTTGCGTTCCAGGGCTGCCAGTTCGCGGCTGGTTGTTTCGCGGCTGGAGTTGACAGAGCTGGCTATATCCTGGTGCCTAAGGGGTACGTCTATCAACAGGCCCGCGGCGGTCTGCTTACCAAAACGCTGGCTCATAGTAAGAAGAAACGATATTATGCGCTCCCGAACGGTACGGTATTCCAAGGTCATAATCCGTTCGCCGTGCAGGCGGTACATCTCGATCGTCATATCCAGGAGCGGCCCTGTCACTTCCGGATGGCTTTTTAGCAGGTCTGTAAAGGCCTTGCGGCTAATCTGCCAGGTGGTAGTTGGCGCCAAAGCTTGGTAAATAACACGCCGTTCGCGTCCAGTGATGGCCCATATTAGCGGAAAGATCTCATCCTGCTTGCGTATAATCAGCAGGTTTTCCTCGTTGTACTTGGTGATGTCGTAGGCCTTGACCAAACCGCGATAAATATAATAAACACCGCCCGGAGTGTCTCCCGCGCGTATTATAAAGTCACCTTTTCTGAAAGTCTGCTTTGTGCCGTGTAGTCGGAAAAACTCTACAAACTCTGCCGTCTGTTTCAACGTGGCCAGCATAACGGCCATTATTATGATGAAGTTTTATCAAAACGTCAACTTGCTATCTGTAAATGTGATAGAACTAACAAGTGTGTGGTTAGAATTATTACTCCCTATTTTAAGAATTAGAGTTATCATCTTCTTGCGGTGAAGCTCCGGCGCAAGGAGGGTCGCCATGGTAAGTAATGAAGAAGTTGAGAGACAATTAAAAAAAATAGGGTTTAATTATCACGGATGGGGTAGGACTGAAGTAAAAGAGCTGGAGCAAATCATCCTGCCCGAAGAGGAAATTTATGAGTGCGTTAATGGCATATATGAAGGAGGCTTTGCCTTACTACTGGCTAGTGATATACGAGTGTTGCTTATCGACAAGAAGCCCCTGAATTACTTGCGGGTGGAAGATTTGCGCTTCGACATGATCAATGAGATTGACTATAACCACCGCTTAATCGGTGCCTACATAACGATAGCTACCGGCAACAAAGTCCTTAAATTTACGAGCCTTAACCAGCCGCGTTTACGGAAACTGATCGGTCACGTCCAGGCCTGCATGGCGGAGGCAAAGAAGCAGCAAACTACGCACCAGGAAGGCCAGAGCCAGCACCTGGAACGCCTAAACCAACAGCTACAGTCGTACCTGTTGGCGCAATATCGTCAACAGCAGCAACTTCATGAGCAACTGCAAAAGACGCAGAACGGCCAAGGTCCGGCATCCGTGCCGCTACAGCAGCAGCAAGCTCCACCTGAGGTTAAGCCTAGTCCCGAACTGGCCGATTACCTGTATGCCCAAGGCTTGTTAGCGGAACACGAGGCGCGTACCGGGCAAATAGTCGATGCCGATTCCGTATCTCTAGATCGGCGCCAGTCGTACTCGGCTACAGAGCATGCTGTCGAAGCTGCCGGGGCCCAGATGGATGATCTATATTCCGAGGGCATGAAAGAGGTATTCGGCAAGCAGGCCAAAGCCCAGGAAGCAGCCCCGGCTACCGGCGACATGTTTGCCAGAATCTCGCCGGAGCCTTCAAGGCACATGGCGGCCCGGGCGTTGGCCAGCGCCTTAGGAAGCGCCCGGCGCCACTGGACCGGCTGGTCACTGCATGGCAGCAACCAACCAGTTAATTAGCTGACGTTGAACCTGAACTCGACGACGTCATCAGGCTGCATAACATAGGTCTTGCCCTCGGTTTTTAATTTTCCAGAAGCGCGGGCAGCCTGGAGCGAACCGGCGGCCATTAAATCGCTATAGCTGACGACTTCTGCCGCGATGAATCCGCGCTCGAAGTCTCCGTGGATGACGCCGGCTGCCTGAGGTGCCGTGGCGCCTTTGGGAGTGGTCCAGGCCCGGACCTCTTTCTCGCCGGCTGTCAAAAAGCTTTGCAGGCCGAGCGTGCCGTACGCGGCATGGATCAATTGCAGGAGGCCCGACTCCTGCTGGCCATAGCTCTCAAGCAGCTCGGCGGCGTCTGCTGTATCCAGGTCTTTTAGTTCGCTCTCCAACTTGGCGCACACGAACAAGGCCTGCGCTGGAGCAACGAGCTTGCACAGTTCATCCTGACGGCTCTTGTCATTCAGGCCAGCCTCGTCGACGTTGAACACATAAATGACCGGCTTCATGGTGAGCAGCTGCAAATCGGCCAGCATCTCCTGGTCAATCTCCGGGCGGCTCCAAAGCGGTTCGCCGTTATCCAGAATTGCGTTCGCCCGCTGATAAGCCTCCAACACCGGCTTGAGCTTAGTGTTGGCACGGGCTTCTTTCTCGAACTTGGGTAATCGCCGCGACAGTGTTTGCAGATCGGCCAGCACCAGCTCCGTGTTAATCGTACTGATGTCTTTTGCAGGGTCGTGGGCCTCATCGACGTGTTGGACGTTAGGGTCGTCGAAGGCCCGCACTACTTGCACGATGGCGTTGGTAGTCCGGATATGGCTCAGGAACTGGTTGCCGAGACCTTCGCCTTCGCTGGCGCCGGCGACCAGGCCGGCAATATCTACGAACGTGACTGCAGCCGGAACAATCTTGTTCGTTTTGTACAGTTCGGCCAACTTTTGCAGACGCTCGTCCGGCACGGGAACAATTCCGGTGTTCGGCTCAATAGTCGCGAAGGGGTAGTTAGCGGCCAGCGCGGCGTTGCCGGTCAGCGCGTTGAACAATGTCGACTTGCCGACGTTAGGCAAACCTACGATGCCTATGGATAAGCTCATAGGTATTTATTTTAACAGATAAAAAACAAAAGCAGTCTTGACGATTACATATACGTTATGTAGTATTTATGTATGAGCAGCAAGGTTATCAATATTACGTTACCAGATGATCTGGTTAAGAAGATCGACAGGCTGGCCAAGAGTGAGTTCTCCAGCAGAAGCGATTTTATACGGGAAACTTTAGTGAGGAGGCTTAAGCATCAACGAATAGTTGATGAATGGGGTGACGATGGAGAATGGGAAACCGTAGTCAACTTCCAAGATATAAATCCTGACGGTGTTCCCGCAGAAGAGGTGTTGGAAGTTCTTAAAAAACTGACAAAGTAATATGGCAGACAAAATTGCCAAGTTACTTGCAAAACTACCGCCTAAGCAGCTTGTTGCCATTAAATTAGCGGTCGCCAAGATACTGAGCGGTGATTACAGTGGTCTCGACGTAAAAATGCTTAAAGGCCAGAAGGGTGTTTTCAGGGTCAGGGTCGGTAATTACAGGGTCATCTTCAAGGTGGTTGATAAAAAGCAGAGAATTGTCGCAATTGATAGGCGAAACGAGAAAACCTACAGAGACTTTTAATTAATTGAATTATGGTTACTTGGATTCGCGGAACAGGCGGGAGGGCCACCAGTTCCAGCGGCCGAGCAGGGCGGCGATAGACGGCACCAGCAACGTACGGACAAAGAACGTGTCAAGCAGTATACCGAAAGCGATGCCGAAGCCGATTTGCTGTAGCTGAGCATTACCGCCGACTAGCCCAAGTATGGTGAAGGTTCCAGCCAAGATCAGCCCGGCTGACGTTACAGTTGAGCCGGTAATGCCTACGGCTTTGGTGACCGCCTCGGACATGGTTTTGTGCTTGTGGGACTCCTCACGGATGCGGCTCATTACCAGAATGTTATAGTCCTCGCCGAGCGCCATGCAGAAGATGAACATTAGGAAGGGAAGTATAAAGTTCAACCCGTCCTGGCCGCCCATGTGGACAAAGACTATCATGGCAAATCCCAGGCTGGCCATGTAGGACAGGCCGACGGACAGGATCAGGTACCAAGGAGCCACCAGACTGCGCAGCAATACGGCAAGCAGCACGGCGATAATGAGCAGCACCACAGGAATAATTCGCTTGAGGTCGTTGGTGGTCGTCTGGTCGATATCGTAGGCGGCGGCATCATTGCCGTAGACCTGGTTTTGGCTGGCGCCGACGCTGCTGGCTACCTTTTGCAGCGCGGCCCGGACGGCCGGGGTGGCCTGCGTTGCTGCCTGGCTGCCGCTTGGCCCGGCCTTTAGGGTGGCATAAAACTGTACGGTCCGGCCGTCCGGGCTGATGAACTGGGAGACAGCACTAAGAACCGGACTTGGCCGGTTGCTGTCGTGCAACAACTGTAATTGCCCGGGCGTAAGGGATAGGCCATTAGCGTTGAACGGGCCGCTGACGTCTTTGAACACCTTGGTCTGTGACGCCAGTTCCGACTGCGCCCTCTCAACGGCCGGCATGTTATTCCAGACCGAATGGTCGAACCTGAAGATCAGCACCTGGGGGCTGGCATCGGCCGCCGGAAAGTGCTGGGCAATGATTTTCTGGCCTTTTGCCGACTGCGTGCCTGACGGCGCGCTTTGGTCGTTAAAGCCGGCAATCCGGTAACCAATAATTCCAAGTGACAGCCCGCCAAAGATAATCGCTCCTACCACCAGCATGACAACCGGGCGCTTAATAACCCGGTCTGCCACACGTCCCCAGAGACCGATCTTGAGAGGTTGCTTACTTGTATTAGAAGGCCAGAACACTGCCCGGCCTAGAATTGCCAGCAGAGCCGGCAGGAAAGTAAGTGCAGCGAGCAGCATGATCGCTAAGCCGATGGCTAAGGCCGGGCCCAGACCGTGGTATAGACCGAACGTAGCCAGAACCAGACTCAGCAGCGCCGCGGCTACGGTGGCTGCCGAAAACGTGATGGATTCGCCGACCCTGGACAGCGCCTTGACTACTGCCTCTTTCGGCTCCAAGCCGCGGCGCAATTCCTCCCGCATCCGGAACACCAGGAACAACCCGTAGTCGGTTCCGGCGCCCAGCAACAGGACGATCAGCAAAATCTGCGTGATAAATGACACCTGCACACCGATTTTGGTCGATTCGGCAATGACCGGCTGGGCTACCAACAGGGCCAGCCCGGCGGGCACCAGCGTCACGATCGGCGCCAGCAGGGCGCGGAACACCAGAAGCAGCAGTACGAGTATAAGGATAACGGAGTAACCCTCGGTGCTGTTTCGGCCGGTACGGTTGGCGTTGTTGGAGTCGACGCTTTCGGCCAGTTGGCCGGTCAAGTACACGTGCAGGCCTGCCGGCAGGTCCCGGCCCAGCTGGTCGCGGATATTGGATGCGATAGTCGTGGCCTGGTTGCTGAAAGCGGCCTGGGTAATACCGAGCTTGATTTGCCGGGCCTGGCCGTCAGCTGACAGGCCCTGGTTCTGGACCTCGGTAATATCCGGTAATTTCCGTACGGCTGTCTCAATGCGCTGGATAGCAGTGTTATCAGCCGCAGTCAGCGGACCGTTATCGCGGGCCGCTACAATAGTCGAGCTATCGGCGGTATTTTTACCCTGAAAAACCGTTTCCAGCTCGGCGGCTTTGGTGGTCGGGCTGCTGGACGGCAGGAACTTGACGTTGTTGTTCTTAGAGACGTCATTGATGTTCAGGAAGTTGTGCGTCAGGACAGGCACGGCTATAAGCCAGGCGGCTATGATGAACCAGCGGAACCGGACCGAAAAGCGGGCAATTGCTTCAAACAAGCGGCATCTCCATTTTTTTATTTTAGAGCAAGTTCGCCCAAAACGTGAAAAATTCCGCTTTGTAAAAAGTCCGGAGGTGCTTATAATCTAACAGAATGGCAAAGGGCAAAAAACAAACGCATTGGTTCATCCTGGTCCTGGTGGCTCTCGCGCAGTTCATGGTCATCCTGGACGTGTCGATAGTTAACGTGGCGTTGCCGGCCATCCAGCACGCCTTTCATATGAGCGACGCCAACCTGCAGTGGATCGTCACGGCCTACTCGCTGACGTTCGGCGGGTTCTTGCTGCTCGGCGGACGCAACGCCGACCTGTTCGGCCGGCGCCGCACGTTCCTGGGAGGAGTTGTGGTGTTCACGCTGGCCTCTCTGGGTTCTGGGTTGAGCTCGTCTGGCAATATGCTGATCGTTTTCCGGGCGCTGCAGGGTCTCGCCGGGGCTTACATGTCGCCGGCGGCGCTTTCGATCATCCTGGTCACCTACCGCGAAGGGCATGAACGTAACGTGGCGCTCTCAGTCTGGGGCGCGGTGGCTTCCGGCGGCGCGGCTATCGGCGTGCTGGCTGGCGGTATCATTACGCAGTACCTGACTTGGCGCTGGAATTTCTTCGTGAACATACCGGTCGGTATCTTTGTGGTAGCCGCGGCGCTCAAGGTACTCGACAAGCATGAGTCAAGCCTGGAACACCGCAGTCTCGACCTGCCAGGCGCCGTCCTGGTAACCGGCGGCTTGATGATGCTGGTGTACGCGCTAGTCAAGGCTCCGTCGTACGGCTGGCTTGATTACCGCACACTGGTATTCTTCGTTATCAGCCTGGTTGCCCTAGTGCTCTTTGTGGTCAATGAACACCGGGCCAAGCACCCGCTGATGCCGCTCAGTATATTCAAGATCCGGAACGTTGCCGGCGCGGATTCGCTGATGCTGTTCATGTCTGCGGGGTTGTTCTCGGTCTTTTTCTTCACCACTCTGTATATGCAGGAAGTCCTGGGATACACGCCGGTCCGGACGGGTTTCAGCTTTTTGCTCGTACCGGTGGTCATCGCTGTTGTCGCTACCAATGTGCCGCGTTTGGTGCGCCGGGTAGGTTATAAACCGATCCTGGTCGTCACGCCGCTGCTGGTGTCGGCCGGGCTGTTCTGGTTGTCGCATATCCCGGTGCATGGTTCATATTGGGGCAATGTCGCCCCAGGGCTGCTGCTCATGGGGCTCGGCATGGGCGCGACGTTCGTCAGTGTGACTATCGCCGCGACTTCCGGTGTTCCTCATCACGAAGCCGGCTTGGCCTCAGGACTTTTGAACACTGCCCAACAGGTCGGCGGCGCTGTCGGCCTGGCCGTATTAACAGGGGTGGCGACCTCCAGCACAACGCACTATCTAAGCGGATTGCACTTGCACGCTGCGCCCAGCCGGGCGGCCATCGCCGCGGCCACCGTGCACGGCTTCCACGACGGCTATCTGATTGCTTCATGCTTCGGGATCGGCGCCTCGCTGATCGCCATCTTTGTCCTTCGCGCCCAAAAAGCCAAGACCGACCCCAGCCACGGCGAGATGGTGGGGATGGGATAAGGACGAGCCTCTAGGCGAAGCGCTTGATTTTGTTGCTGTTTGATGGTACTCTACGAAAGCAGAGTGTTAATGGAGGCCAAGCCAATGGGAGAGTTAGTAGGGACCATACCTCAACACCAACAAGACACACGTGAACAATTAATAGCATTATCAATCAGTGAAGTCAGTGGATTGGGCGTAGCGCCTGAGACAATGACCGCTTTTGCCACTCCGGAGGCTTCGGCTTCTGAGACACAAGAAACATATATAGGAGCCACAGCCATCACGGCAGGGCCTGTAGAGACCCAAGAGTCCGCCCACAACTCAGTACTTGACCGGCTCCGTGGTACTGCCGTGGGCAAGTTTCTAACCCGTACGGCTGTAGTTCTTGCTGGTATCGGTGGCGGTTCAGCAATAGCTGGATCTACTGCCGGCGAAGCCCTGGCTGCACAAGGCCACCATCGCCATGGCCAGCATAGTGGGCGTGCTCATGGGGCAGGACACCACAGCAGCCTCATGTCCCCAGACCAGATGGCCTTTGACGCTATACATTACTATGATGACGAAATTAACAATAGTGGTACAAACCTAAGGGGTAAACCAAAGAAGCTAGAGCTAAAGCCCCACCTGTTTCTAGAGGCCACTAATTGTCCCCCAAATCGCACGGACGTTAATCAACTGCTAAGGTTCAACCAGAAGGGGGCATATTCGGAGAGCTGCACTAAAGTAAACGGCAAATTTCAGTCCTACATGGTCAAGCATCGCTATATATATTATCCACCGGCCGCTAAGGCGGTGGACTTGATGCCTCCCTTAGAGCAAATAGGTGATGTAGCAGCCCAATCAGCGGGCATTGACCAGCATGGTACACCAGCTGCGGTAAAGATTATTTGGGGTAAACGGGCAACCACAGCCTACCTTAAATATAAGGAAGACTCTGCATTAATGCAGTCCGGCCAGCAGGATCTTAAAGGGTTACAAATCAGCGTTTCGAACAAGACTAAGAAAGTCACCGCCAAATCGCCAACTTGGTATTGATCGACACGGTTCTAGATTCTCTGATGCCGCACTTATAGCAGCTGTTAGCAGCTATTTATGACGGGGAAGTTGCCCGATAAGCACAAGCGCTGTACAATTGCTCCTGTAGTGAACATCTAAGGACGCTATGAACAAAAAAAATGCCGACAGCGCTATTAAACCCGGTGAAAAAACTGCTATCGTCGCTATACCAGAGCCTAGAAAACGACTCTTGCTTATAGCGGTTATTTGCGTAGTTATTGTGGTAGGTGTAGTTGCAGGGATACTTATCAGCCGCACCCTACAAAACAAAGCAAGGATTAACGTATCAAAGCTCAACGCCCTTGTTCAGTCAAATGATTGCAGCAAAAAAGCCATGCAGTCTATAGGCAGCGATAAGCCCAACAAACAACAGGTGGATGCCTCTATTACTCTCTTGAACTATAGAGGCTACTGCCTGGTGAAGAACGGCAATTACAAGCAAGCCAGCGCAGAACTCGAGCAGTTAAAGAGTTATTATGCGATTAAGGGCGACAAAGTTGCCATAAAAAACCTCAACCAACGAATCGCGACTGTTAATTATGCTGCTACCCATCACGGACGGCCATATACCAATGCCCACCCCGAACTTAGCCAGACCGAAGCTGCGAAGCTACAAAAATTCTATGAGGCACATCAATGACTAGGTACTGGGTCAAGACTAGCCTAACGGGCGCGCTATTCTTAATAGTGTTGATGTTTGTCATGAAAGTTTCGACTAGTAATGCGTATGCCGCGGCCAATAAAACGATCCAGGGCGACATCTCAAACAGCACTGATTGTCCCCAACCCCCTTCCTCTAGCAACTGTCATGCGATTACTGACAACGAAGATTCGTATTACGATATTTGGGACTCTTTGGGGACGGGTGGCGAGACCATAGAAGTAGACGTTTACTATACTTGTACCTCTGGTGGTGTGGGGTTTGATGCATCCACTAGCGGAGGCAACGGCCTTACAAGCCGTCTGAACAGTAACATTTGCGCATCGGAACCTGCCGGCTATTCTCCTAGTAGTCCCGTGACCATGTACTTTAAAATGAATAGCCCCTGTGCTACGACGGAAAGCGGTCAGTACTGTCACGCTATTTTAGATATGCATGCAGAAGATCCTCTTGGAGATGGCGGCCATTTCTCCTACACACTGGTAATTAGACAGGGCAACAATCCATCAATCTCTTACGCTGCTCAGCAGAACCCAGGTAATACTATAGGAAGCAGTTGGCCTCCCGGCGGTAGTGATAGTCAGTTTGGTGTGTTTGCTGACAGTCAGACTATTAATTTCCAACCCCCATGCGGTTTTGGCAGTCATAATGTAGAAGTGGCGTGGAGCGGTGCTGACTACGGAGCTCCCTATCAGAATAGCGGCATTCAATTTACTTTAACGGATAATGGCAATCCGGTTACCCTGAGCAACGGTAAATTTATCAACAATCCTATAAGTAAAGATGCACTTGGCGATTATCCCAGTAGTGCTGTTTTTTCTATTGAATTTCAGGCAGTAGCAGGACACCATTATCAGTGGGCGTGGACAAGCGAAAGCCCATATAATGAGATTGTTTACTCCATTCCCTTTACATCGAACTCATTTGACTACGGAGTCCAGTGTTCCTCCAAGCAGCCTACGAACCCCTCGCCAACGACCAAGGCACAGTGCTCAACTCTTTCCGTAACAGACCCGGGCGGATACACTACAGGCAGTGGCAAAACTGCTGTTACGCATAAAACAAACACTCTGGTTAATAGTAGTAATGCGGCTCCCTCCATCAACGCCAGTAATCCCAGTAATAACGGGGCTTCCTGGAACGGTGATAGCGGGTCGGTGAGTGGGATAGTGAGTAACGGCAGTACCAATAAATTTAACTATTTACCAACTGGGGCCAACTCTGTCACCATTACGACCAGAACGATTTACTACGACTCAAGTGCTAATAAGTGGTATAAGGTACCCGGCAGTGATACCTCTACGACCGCTGGTCCGCCTTGCTACTCTGCAGAGTGCAACATCTACCAAGTAGTTGGTAATCTGCCTGATGGGTACACAAGCCCGGGCGGTACTGTAACTGTCTACGCAGAAGTGTGGAATGACTCTTCTATCGTAGAATACTCCGGCGACCCTGCTGCACATGCTCAGCTACAGCTACAGAATAACGGTGGCGACTTTGGTTTTGCGGCACCGGTGGCGGGATCCTCATACTTGAATACGCCTACGAATGGCGGCCAATGGACCCCTAGCAATGCGGGCTGGTGGCAACCAATCTCATTCCAGACAACGGCACCTACAACTGGCACAAGCGGTACTATAGTCGCCCAAATGGCCTATGCCGGCGAGTTCTTTATGGGAAGCTCGTGTAGCTACACAGTTAATTTTTACCCGCCACCCTTAATTAACGTAGATAACGCCATATGTGGCTCATCGTCACCGACGCTTAATGGTTGGGCGTTTGCCCGAAACGGCCAAGAAGGGCAATCTATAAATGTCGATGTCTATGTGGATGGACCCGCTGGTACGGGGACATACATGGGTCGCTTCCTGGCAAACGGCTCCAGGCCTGACGTAGATGCCGCTTATGGCATACCGGGGAATCACGGGTTCAGCATTCCTATACCCACTTCCTATCAAGACGGGCAGAACCATACGTTTTACGCCTATGCTATTGATCCAAGCGGTATCGAAAACGGAGGGCCTTCCACCTATGCTATGACCGGCTGCGAATCGTTTGACCTGCAGCCGGGAGCGAATGGCGGGGCACTAAGCCCAACCATAGAATATCCGTCAAGTTTTGATGGTTCCGCTACGGTTACTGTGACATATGGTCCGAACAATAACTCATGGTATGGGCCCGATCTTAATGGCTCCAACCAGAATAAGGTGCCAGGCTTCCCGGGAGTACCGGCTTCTGTCCCGTATACACTAACAAAGAACGGTACCGTACTTTCTAGCGGTTCAGTACCCAGCCCGACCAGCAACAGTCGCTTCAACGACACTACGTACACACCAACCGCACTCACTATCGCTCCAGGGACATATCAGGCCGGAGACACTTATTGCATTAACGTCAGCGCGGATCCCATTGACGGGTATATCCAAAACGACGGTACCGTATTGAGCGTAACCAACGGCGGTCCGGACACCCAGTCGTCATGCGACACAGTAAAAAACCGGCCGTACTTCAAAGCCTACAATAGCGATGTGTCGGCTGGAGGCAACTTCAAATCCATAGACAGCACCTGTGGAGGCGGCGGAACGCTCGCGGGCTGGAATAACGATAGCGGCACAAATCCAAGTTATGATTTCGGTTCTGGCGCCCAGTTCAGTGCGCTGGCACTTGGTAACATTGTAGGTTTCGCTAGCGCGCAGCAAACCGGTGTTGACCGTTCCCGGGCCCCCACTACCTTAAGTTTTGCCAATACCGCTAACAACAGCGGCAGCGGCACCGACGGGTCAAGTTATAGTCCATATCTGGGGGGTAAACTTGGCAGCAGTAACTGTCTGTCAGATGCGACAGCACCTGCTGACGCCGCCGCACTGGATACCGGAGGCGTTACACCATACACGCTTGGCATAAGCGGTTTATCCAGTGGCGGCCAAACGATTGGCACGGCCGCCAACCCGGTGAACGTAGACCTTACGGGCGGCTCTGTAGCACCGGGCACGGACACATCCCTCTTTGTTAATGGCAATGTATATATAAGTGGCAACATCGTTTACGGGGGTAGTAACTGGAACCTAAGCAACGTGCCGTCTTTCGCGCTGCATGCTACCGGCAACATATACATTGATCCGAGCGTAACCGAACTGGAAGGCATGTACATAGCTAAGGCTACCTCGTCGGGCGGCGGCACTATATACACATGCGGTACCAGCAGCTACGCACCCGTGGCCGCGAAGGTTTTATATGGTACCTGCAACAAACAGTTAACCGTTTATGGAAGTTTCTCCGCTAACCAGGTTAACTTGATGCGGACTTTCGGCTCACTACGCGACGCTCGACCAGTAGCAGGAGAGTCGGCGGTCAGCGTCACCAAAAATGGTACCGACTATAGTTCATGCGGGCCTTACGCACCAGGTGCCTATCCTTGCTCTGCGGACGGCACATCAGTATACGCCCTTCAGGAGTACAAGAGTACTTACTCATTGACAATACCTGCCGGTACTGGCTACAAACTGGATCTTAACTACGGGAATTACCAAGGCAACTGGCCGCCTCCAGCGGGGCTAAGTCCGCCCTACACGTACGATGTCGAAGTCGACGTTAATGGTGCCCAAGTAGGCAGCGACTTGCATCTCTCTGCCGCCGGGTCTTCAAAGACCGTTAACCTCGGCACCCTGCCGGCAAACCCCTCAATCACTATTACATGGAAGAACAACTACTATGGCAGTGACATAGGTTTTGTCCCTTGGAACGGTAACACTTATGCTTATGACCCGAACTTCGAAATACATTCGTTAACCGTCAGTTCGCCGGCAACCCCGACCACGCCGGCCTCAATCACCAGCGCCGCCAGCTGTAGTAACAGCGGCGGCGGCTGGATGAGCCTGGCCTTGGGGACAGGCTACAATACGTGCGCAGCCGAGGTCTTCTATCTTGACCCGTCCCTTTACTTGTCTAACCCGGCCATAGAACCGCCAAGCAACGGGGCCCCGCAAGCCGACTCCATTACAAGCTTGCCGCCGGTTCTCTAGCGTGCTTATGCTATAATTCGTGCAGAGGACCATAGCCTTATAACAATAAAGACTCGAAGATACAAAAAAATGGGTGGGAAAACCAATCTTAACCGACAACGATTTACAGATAACGCTTATGCTATAATTGGGGCTGCGTTATGAGCTTGTTAGGCACCAAGACCGACTTCTTTGGCCTGGATATAGGAACCACGGCTGCCCGCTTAGTGCAGCTTCGTCCCAGCGGCACCCTTAAGGCCCTGGCCAAATATGCTTACGTGCCGTTGCAAGGCAACATGGCGCTAAGCGAAGCCAAGGCCGACCAGCAAAAGCTGGCCCAAACTATCAGCCAGTTGGTCAAGCAGTCCGGCGTGAACACACGCGACGTGGCGGTGGGCATCCCTTCCAGCAGAGTGTTTACGACGATAGCTGACGTTGACCGCCTGCCAAGCGGTGAGCTGTCCAAGGCTATTACTTACCAAGCCGACTCTCTGATCCCGACCCCGCTGTCAGAGTCCAAAGTCGACTGGGCGCTTATCGGCGACTCGCCGAGCGACAAGACCAAGCAGGAGATCCTGCTTACCAGCGTGGCAAACAAGTTTGTCGAGGCTCGCCTGGACATGCTGGAGTCCATAGGACTCAATGTAATTGCTTTCGAACCTGACAACCTGGCGATGGCGCGCGCCCTTGCGGTGCCGGATGCCGGAGCCCAGTTGCTCCTGGACGTAGGCCGCCGGTCAACAGACCTGGTTGTGGTAATGAACGGCGTGCCGCACCTGACGCGAAGTGTCCCCACCGGGGTAGAAGCTATTGTCCGGGCTGCCACCCAGAACCTCACCATCGACGATAAGCAGGCCGAGCAGTTCGTCTTCAAGTTCGGGCTGAGCAAGGAAAAGCTGGAGGGACAGGTCTTTCAGGCGATCAGCGGCACGATCGACCTGCTGACAACCGAGATCGAAAAGTCCATTAAGTTCTTCCAGACCCGCTACACAGGTATAAAAATCGACCGTATTATCGTCACCGGCGGCGCCTCTGTTATTCCCGAGTTTCCGTTATATCTGGCTAACAAGTTCGCCCTGAACGTGGAAATCGGCAATGCCTGGCAAAATGTAAGCTACAGCCCGGAAAGGCAAAACGAGCTACTGGCAATCTCTAACCAATTCGGCGCGGCGGTCGGACTCGCGGAGCGGTCAACATGATTGAACTGAACCTACTACCGGATGTCAAGCTAGAATACCTGAAGGCCCAGCGGGTCAGACGGCTGGTGCTCAGTGTTTCCATTATCGTAAGCCTGGCTGCCATAGTCCTGCTGGTGCTCCTGCTCGGCTATGACGGCTTGCAGAAGAAGCACCTCAGCGACCTGAACGGCAATATTGCTTCTGAGACCGGCAAGCTGCAAGGCGAGCCGAACATTAACCAGATCCTGACCGTGCAAAACCAACTAGAAAGCCTGACGTCATTGCACAACGATAAACCGGCTGCCTCGAGACTGTTTAATTACCTCAATGAGGTTACGCCAGCGACAGTCAGTATCAATGACTTCAGCATTGACTTCACCCAGCAGACCATAACCCTTACAGGTGCAGCTAATACCCTAAGCAGCATCAACCAGTATGTCGATACGCTTAAATACACACAATATACGTCCGGGAGCAGCAAGACCTCCGGTATGGCTTTCAGCAACGTGGTACTCAGCAGCTTTGGTATTACTAGTGGTGCCACGGATCCCAGCCAGGCCGCTTCTTATACCATTACTTTGTCGTATGATAAAGATATTTTCGATATCACACAGAACATCAAACTGACTGTACCTAGCGAGGTCGTAACCCGTTCCGGCACCCAGCAGCCGACTGACCTGTTCAAAAAATCAACTAGCCCGTCGAGCCCTACCAGCTCGCCGAGCAATGGGGGGCAATGACCGCCATGCCAAAACTAGACGTTTCTACTAAACGCATAGCTATTAGTAAGGCAAATGCCCAAATGGTTGCTGCGGTTAGCATAGCTTCGTTCATCACTGTTTTTTGTCTGATAGCTGCCAAGAACGTTTGGAGCCAAACTGCTTACCAGGCGCGGGTATCTGCCAAAGATGCGCAAGCCTATCAGCAGCTACAGAAAAACGTCCAAGCCTTCAATGATTTAGCGCAGTCTTATAAAAAGTTCAATTCAGACCCTACCAATATTATTGGGGGCAGCTCTACCGGTAATGGTAAAAACGCTGGCGAGAATGCTAAAGTCATCCTGGACGCGCTACCTGATAAATATGACTTTCCAGCTCTGACTTCCAGCATAGAGAAGATCTTGACCAGTGGTAAATTTAACGTTACCGGCATCAGCGGTACCGACGAGCAGCTAAGCCAGCAGAACAATACCTCAAGCCCAAACCCGCAGCCGGTCAACATGCCCTTTTCTTTTACAGTCAGCAATGCCAACTATACATCAGTCCAACAACTGATCACCGTGCTACAGAACTCCATTCGTCCTATCCAAATAGATACGATTGATTTAACAGGTGGCACTAGTAACATGACCTTGACCGTAAAAGCCCATACTTATTTTCAGCCTGGCAAGAAAGTAACCATAACCAAGCAGGAGGTACGATGAAACAAAAGGACATCGCCCTCATAGTAATCATAGTTTTTATTAGTGCTATGGTCTCGTTGTTTGTATCAAAAGCCATCTTTGTGTCACCCAAAAACCGCCAGCAGCAAGTAGATGTAGTACAGCCGATTACGTCAAAATTCCCGAAGCCCGACAAACAGTATTTCAACAATAGCTCCTTCGACCCGACGCAGCTAATCCAGATAGGCCAGAATGCCAACCCCAACCCGTTCAACACGCCGCAGCAGTAGGTATTTACGATGAGCGTCTTATCGTCGACCGCCGTCCAGCAAGTCGAGGAAACACTGGTTTCCAGCGGCATGATTAGCCGTGACAAACTGGAAGAAGCCCGCGCTGATGCTGCCAAACAAAAGGAGCCGCTCTTCGGCTTCATGGTCAAGAACAACTACATAACCGATGAGCAGCTGACTAAGGCTAACGCTACGGTTACCAAGGTCCCGTATGTTAACCTGACTTCCGCTAAAATTGACCCTAAGATATTGGGCCTTTTGCCGGAGGATATCGCCAAACGGTATATGGCTGTACCTCTGGGAGAAATGCAGCATCGTCTAGTAGTTGCCATGTTGGACGCCGATAACGTCCAGGCCGTGGACTTTTTGAGCAACCGTATAGGCCGGCCGCTAAAAGTCTACGTGGCCAGCGAGAACGGCATCCGCCAGGTACTCAAGCAGTATGAAGCCCGGCTGGATACCAGGATGGGCAATGCGTTTGGCGCCAAACTATCGGGTGCCGACACTGAGGGCAAGAGCCAGACTCCAAAAGCTAAGTCCATACAGGACCTGGTGGAAGATTCGCCCATCAGCAAGGCGTTGTCAGCGATCCTGGAGTTCGCCGCAAACAATAGGGCCAGCGATGTGCACATTGAACCGATGCAAAAAGAAGTCAAGGTACGCTGCCGGGTGGACGGCGTACTACGCGAGGTTATGCGCTTACCCAAGAACGCCGAGCCAGCCCTGATTTCCCGCATAAAAATCCTGGCCAACCTTAAAATTGACGAGCATCGCACGCCGCAGGACGGACAATTCACCGTTAAAGTCGACGAACGGGAGATTGACTTGCGTATCGCCATCGCGCCGATTGTCTGGGGAGAACAGGTCGTAATCCGTTTGCTGGATAAAACCGGTACTTCGATGAAGTTGGAAGACATGGGCTACACCGGTCGGGCGCTGCGGCTGATACGCGAGGCGGTCAAACAGCCGAACGGCATGATCCTGACCAGCGGCCCGACCGGTTCCGGCAAGTCAACTTCTATGTACGCACTGATCCAGGAAATCATGAGCGACACCATTAATATAGTTACCTTGGAAGATCCGGTGGAGTACAAGATAGACGGCGTCAACCAAATCCAGGTGAACCCGGATGTCGGGCTGACGTTCGCTTCGGGGCTGCGCAGTATTCTGCGTCAGGATCCCGACGTCGTAATGGTCGGAGAGATCAGGGATAAAGAGACCGCCCAACTGGCAGTGCAGGCATCGCTGACTGGACACTTGGTATTTAGCACATTGCACACCAACAGTGCCGCCGGCATTCTGCCGCGCCTGCTGGATATGGGAATTGAGCCATTCCTGATCGCCAGCACTGTCCACACCGTCATCGGCCAGCGATTGGTCCGCCGGATAGCGGATAATGACAAACAGACGTACCAATCCTCCCAGGCGGAGGCGCAGGCTATCCAGCAAACACTCGGCAAACTGCTGCCGCCAAGTGCTGACCAGGCGGAGGCTGCCGCCAAGGATCTCGGCTACAAAAGCTTGCCCTTACAGAACCAAACCGCTTATACTTTAGCTAAGGGCGTGGATACGTCCGATACGCCCGGGGGCTACCGGGGTCGCATGGGACTGTACGAAGCCTTTGAAGTGTCGGAGTCCGTCCAGGCGCTGATTATGCAGCGGGCCACCAGCTCTCAGATCGAGAAAGCCGCCGTGGCCGAAGGGATGATCACCATGCGCCAGGACGGTTACCTGAAAGCGCTTGACCAGCGTACGACCCTGGACGAGGTCAATCGTGTGGCCGCGGAGGATAACGCATGACCTGCCCGGCAATGGCAACCGGTTATAACACAGAAAGGGTGGATAACTAAGTTATGGCAGCAGCGCAACCGAGGATCGAAGTTCTGCTCGACGAAGTCGTCAAGAAGAAAGGGTCTGACCTGCACCTCCAAGTCGGCTTGCCGCCGATGCTGCGGATTGACGGCGCGCTTACCCCTGTTACAGGAGCCGATCCTTTGGACGAAGAGGCGGTGGAGGCCTTGGTCTTTGCCATACTGGACGAAGACCAAAAGCAGATCCTGCTCAAGGACAAGGAGTTTGACTTCAGCTTCGCGTACGGCGATCTCGGACGGTTCCGGGTCAATGCTTTCCATGAACGCGGAAACCTGGCGGCGGCGCTTCGTCTCATCCCCAACGAAGTCCCCAGTATCGAACAGCTGGGCCTGCCGCAGATCGTTAACAAATTCGCTAATTATCCGCGCGGTCTGGTGCTGGTGACCGGCCCGACCGGTTCCGGCAAGTCGACCACGCTGGCATCGCTGATCCGCCAGATTAACAGCGAGAAGGCCGTCCATATTATTACTATCGAAGACCCTATTGAGTATGCCCACAAATCGCAGAAATCAGTCATCGTCCAGCGGGAAGTGCATTATGAC
The DNA here is from genome assembly GCA_027315225.1 of Candidatus Saccharimonadota bacterium. Taxonomy (GTDB): domain Bacteria; phylum Patescibacteriota; class Saccharimonadia; order Saccharimonadales; family UBA4665; genus DAHUYJ01. Next base: position 29,838 of record DAHUYJ010000007.1, read on the forward strand.
ACCTATTCTTTCAGCGCCGCGCTGCGCTCGGCGCTGCGCGAAGACCCTGACGTAGTGCTGATAGGCGAGATGCGCGACCTGGAAACCATTGCCAGCGCCATTACTATCGCCGAAACCGGCCACCTGGTGTTCGCGACTCTGCACACCAACAGCGCGGCGCAGAGTGTCGACCGCATGATCGATGTTTTCCCGCCGCACCAACAGCCGCAGATCAGGGCCCAATTATCCAATATTCTGGCGGCAATTGTTTCGCAGCGCCTGATACCGGTGATCGGCGGCGGCCGCGTCGCGGCCGCCGAGATTCTGGTGGCGACACCGGCGGTGCGCAATATCATCCGAGAAGGAAAGAGCCACCAACTGGAAGCAGTCATACAGACAGGCGCCGAGTTCGGCATGCAAGGCATGGACAAGACTCTGGTGGGCCTGATTCATGACGGTACGATTACGTACGACGAAGCCCGCAATTTCGCGGTAGACCTTGATGAACTGGACAGGTTAATGAGAGGCTAAAAACAAAACATAAGAATAAAAAGCCATGCTGACATTCAATTACGAAGCCAAAAACGCCAAAACCGGCCAAAAAGTCAAAGCCCAGGTCCAGGCCGACAACGAGCAGGCCGCCGCCAAGCTGATCAGGGAGCAGGGACTAGCACCTCTCAGCATCAAGCTGGAGAAGAGCAGTAGCGGCGGCCGGTTCAGCCGTATCAGGACTAAGGACAAAGTGCTCTTCAGCCGTCAGCTGGCAACGCTCATTAACGCCGGACTGCCGCTGGTACAATCCCTGCGAAGCGTGGCGCAGCAGACCACCAGCAAGCCGCTCAAAGTTGTTATTAATCAGGTTATAGCTGATGTTGAGGCTGGCACCGCTTTCAGTGTTGCTCTCGCGAAACACCCGAATGTTTTTAATAGGGTGTATATAAGCCTGGTCGCGGCCGGCGAGACATCAGGTACATTAGACACTGGGTTAGAACGGCTGGCGGACCAACAAGAAAAGGATGCTGACATAGCAAGCAAAGTCCGCGGCGCCATGATGTACCCGGGCATTGTTCTGCTGGTTATGATCGCGGTCGTGACCTTCATGATTGTCAAGGTCTTGCCGGAGGTGCAAAGCATTTATAAGGGCTTGCCAGGAGTATCGTTGCCTTTGCCGACGGAAGTGCTGCTGGCTATCTCCCATTTTGTAACTCACTTTTGGTGGGTGGTATTGATTATTATAGCCCTGCTAGTATTTTTCGGTTCGCGCTGGGCCAATACGCTTGGCGGGCGCTCGGTGATCGACAAGTTCAAAATGAAAGCCTGGCCGGTCGGCCCGCTGTTTATGAAAATGTACATGGCCAGGTTCTCCCGCACCGGTACTACCTTGGTAGCTAGCGGCGTACCGCTTATCCAGGTGCTGGAAATCACTGCTGACGCTGTTGACAACGTACACATAACTGCGTCTTTACACAGGGCTATCGATAAGGTTAAGGGAGGCAAAGCCCTCAGCGAAGCGATATCCAACGACCCTAACTTTCTGGAACTGGTGCCGAACATGTTACGGATTGGTGAGCAATCCGGCGCCATGGAGACCATGCTGTCCAAAATCGCCGACTACTATGAAAAAGAAGTTGACAACGAGATCAGAAACATCAGCACCATCATAGAACCAGTCATGATGGTCATCATGGGCATAGTTGCCATTACTATTGTTGCTGCTATCCTGTTGCCTATTTACGGACTTGTGAACCAGTCTGGCTTCACCAGCAACATTTAAGTGAGCTATGCATGAAATATTTTTGCCGCCTCTCTCGTCGGATATACGGCCCGCGCCTTTGTGGCCCAGACGGGTTTACTATAGTTGAAGTAATGATCGTGCTGGCTATAGCAGGGTTGATGCTGCTAGTCATATTTGAAGCGATACCGGCTCTGGAGCGCAGCTCACGCAACAACCAGCGTAAGCAGGATGTACAGGCTATACTGGCCGCAGTATCACACTACGAACTCAGCAATTCCGGCAATATGCCCGCAAGTGGCAGCAACTTTTTGCAGTACACCAAATTGACGTATTATGAAAATTCAGTGCGGTATAACGCGGCACCGTCTAACGGTATAGGCGTCTACGCATACGGTGATGCAACCAGTGCTCCGCATAACGTAGCTGGCAATACCTCGACGGAGGAGGTACTAATATACAACTATCAACGTTGCAAGAGCTCCGGCGGCGGCTCAACGAGCTATGCCGCCGGCTATAGCGACGTCGTGGCACTGTATGCTGTAGAAAACGGCAAGGGCGGTGGTACACCTCTGTGCCAGCAACTTTAAGATAATGGCCGAAGTAGCAAGCTGTGGATAACTTGTCCTTGCAGGTTGCTTTTTTCTCTCTCAAGCCATATCATCAAACCATAAGCATAAATACTAATCATCTGCAAAGGGGCACCTGCAATGTATAAAAAACTAAAGACACCTAATAGTGACGGCTTCACTATCATCGAAGTCATGATAGTGCTGGCCATCGCTGCCTTGATCCTGCTCATCGTCTTCTTGGCCGTACCGGCCTTGCAACGTTCCCAGAGGAACACTTCACGCAAGAGTGATGCCGGACGTGTTTCGTCGGCTATAAATGACTTTGTCTCTAATAATAACGGACAGCTGCCTGGCGGTAGTACTGGTAGCACATGGAATACTGACTGTAGTACTATCCTAAACGATGCCGGAAGCCTAAGCCAGTACAATTCCAGTAACAACTTCACCTGTGGCGCTAGCAGTAGTCTGGCAAGCGGTGCGGCGAACAAGTTTGAAGAGCAGTATGGCACTACAACAATGAATGCTGTCTCTGGCCAAGCGATGGTCTTGGATGAAAACGCGACGTGCCCGGCGACTGCTAGCACTACCCCCGCCACGCAGTCGGCAACTACTCCTCGCCAGGCCGCTTTGCTCTATGCAGTTGAACCATCAAGCGGCAGCTGGACGTGGGACTGCATCCAATCAGAGTAAGCAAAAATTAAGAGATCCAGTGGTGCTATAAAAGCAGGCCCCATGGGGCCTGCTTTCTCGATGTGCTACTATAAGTGCTAATGATTATTGCCATACTGGTGGTCGTCGGCCTGTGCTTCGGCAGCTTCGTGAACGCACTGGTGTGGCGGCTTCACGAACAGGCTGAGGTAGCCTCTAAGCTCTCCCGATCCGAAAAGAACCCGAGTAAAAAAACCCGGGAACTGCGTGTGGAGCAGCAGCGGCTCTCCGTGCTTAAGGGCCGCTCCATGTGCCCCGACTGCCATCACGAGCTTGCGGCCGTGGATATGGTGCCTGTTATCAGCTGGCTGGCGCTTAGAGGCCGGTGCCGCTACTGCGGCCATCCCATTATGCCGCAGTATCCGCTGGTAGAGCTGGTAACGGCCGGCTTGTTCGTAGCCTCGTATATCTGGTGGCCCGTAGCATTTGGCACGGCGCAAACTGCAATCTTTGCGCTCTGGTTACTGCTGATTACCGGCTTGATGGCGCTGCTAGTCTACGATATACGGTGGAAGCTGTTGCCTAGCCGCCTAATCTATCCATTGAGCGCTATCGCCACGTTTATGGCAATTACTGCCATAGCTACCGCGCACAGTCCGTGGGCAGCTGTTTTGAACGCCATATTGGCAGTCGCAGTGGGCGGCGGGCTATTTTACGCGTTATTCCAGGCGTCGTCCGGTAAATGGATCGGGGGCGGGGACGTGCGTCTAGGGTTTCTGCTTGGGCTTGTAGCAATAACGCCTGCTCGAAGCTTCTTATTTATATTTTTGGCGGCGCTGCTTGGCAGTCTGCTGAGCCTGCCGCTTCTGGCGACAAAGCGCCTCAAGCGTAACAGCACTATACCGTTCGGACCGTTCCTGATAATCGCCCTGATCGTGGTGCAACTTTTCGGCACTGCTATACTCAACTGGTATCAGCGCGTGTTCATCGGACTTTAGTTGAAGTTATCAGATAACGCTTATGGTATACTGAAACCGATATGAAAGGTGAAAAATCACCTCTCGGCTATACCATTGTTGAAGTCATGATTGTACTGGCAGTTTCCGGCGTAATGTTCCTGATAGCAGCTAGCTTCATCAGCGGAAAGCAGGAGAACACTGCTTTTACCGAAGGTGCTAACCAAATGGCATCCGAAATTCAAAACACCATTTCTCAGGTTATCGCCGGTAAGTATAGCGATATACCTCTCAACTGCACATATGATTCCATTGCCGGGACAAACCCCAACGTCTCCGGCTTCGGGTCTCCTGGCCAGGGTGCTAACCCGCAGTGTATGTTCTTGGGCAAAATGCTTTATTTTGTGATGCCTTTGCCCACCACAAATTACGAGACCGTATCCGTTGCTGGCGGCCGGGTGGATAGTTCGGGAAACCCCATAACCGACCTGACTACGGCCAAACCGGCTATAATTACCGATCTCACCACGGACCAAATTACACCTCAAAGCCTTGATATCGGCAAGATCACTGTCAACGGAGGGTCTACCACAACACCGGCAATCGGCTTTTTGCAAAGTCAGGGTTCGACAATGAACGGTACAACCCTCGCCAACGGAGCCCAGACCGTCGGGCTATATTACTACACCGGTTCGGCTACAGATTTTCCTTCATCCCCGACCGCATCATCAGCGCTTAAAGGCAGTAACATTGCCCCTGCTCAGAGCATCGATCTTTGTATAACCGACAGCATCCGCTATGCCGACATCACGTTGGGAGTCACCGGTGGACAGCTCAATGCGACTGTTAAGATGGACGGTCAGACAAGGCCCGCCACATGTTAAAAAAAATAAAAATGTTAGATGCCAAAGGCGACACTATCGTTGAGGTTATGGTAGTGCTGGCAGTACTGGGTCTGGCGATTAGTGTTTCCTATGCTACGGCTAACCGGAGCCTGCTTAATACCCGCCAGGCCGAAGAAAACGCCCAGGCGACCGCATTCGCCCAATCACAGATTGAGGCCTTACGTTATCTGGCGCCAAACGCGGCTGCCGACCCGTCCAACGACATATTTTCGCAGAGCGGTTTGTTTTGTATTGATACCAGCAATAACGTAGTTCCAACTTCACCTCACGAAAATGACTACTCCAATTTTTCAGGAAGCAATAGCTATCCCGCCAGCTGCACTAACTCCGGGCTGCCATACCACATGGCAGTTGCTAATTGTACGCCTAGCAACATTACTGATCCTGCCGTAACAGCAATATGTAATGGCGCACAAGGCACTTTCGTAGCACAAGTTATGTGGCCGGACGTGGAAGGGCAAGGTAACGATACCGTAACCCTGTTTTATAGAGTGTACCAGTCTGTCCCTCAGGTTACTCAGGCTCCTGGTGGTGGCGGCGGCGGTAGTCTGTCTCCTGTCCTTACAACTTCTGGATGCACTGGTCCGGTCGGGGTAGATTGGACGGGATATGCTTGTCGGTCAGGTGATAAAGTTTCAGTAACCGTAAGTGGTGTCAATTCTGGAGACACTTGCACGCTCAAGAACGACCAAGGCGATGGCTCCGGGTCTACGATGGTCACTCTTACCGCCAGCGGTACGAGCTGTTCAGGCAATTTCAACTTTAATAAATTTGGCGGGAACGCCCAAACAGATTACCTGACAGCCTATGTTAGTGATAGCGGCCAAACCTTTAACTCAAACACGGTCTCATTAGAATCATGGGCCAATACGCCTATTTATGACGCCTGCAGCTGGCCAGGCCCTGATCATGCATACGGGGGCGTCGACTATTCCAACTGGGTTTATACAATTAATTCCGATAGCTGTCCGTCCGGCACAACACCATGCACACCTGGAGTCAACTGCCCCGGAGTGGGTAGCAGTCCTGGAACTTATGGTGCTGACGTTGCCTGCGCGACAGGTTCAATTTACGTGTATGGTTCGACCTGGAACGGCCACAATAATAATGGTATCCCGTGTCCGCCAGGTACTACACAGGTGTCTCGTGCGGTAGTTCCACCTAATATTTCTCCCGTAGAACAACAGTACGCGCTAAAACCGGATATTAGTAAAGTTGTAGGGTGGCAAAGGGCTATATATGCGGCTACGGGATAGCAAAGCCGGCTTTACTATTATTGAGCTGATGATAGCGTCGGCGGTGCTGTCAACGATTCTGCTGCTCGTTACTGCCTTGATGATCAGTATCGGCAGCCTGTACTACAAAGGCGTAAACGAATCCAGCGTGCAGGATGATGTCCGCAGTATTGCCACTGATGTATCACAACAGCTTCAGATCAGCGACGGCTTTACGACGGCTTCCTCTAACTTGTCGTATCCCAATGTACAGGCTTACTGCGTAGGATCTATGCGTTATACATTTATAACTGGCGTAGAAATAGGCCAGACGGTCGGCGTCGGCGGCTCGGGTACGACGTACTATCATATTCTCTGGCGGGATACCAACCCAACACCAGGCAATTGTACGATCGATAACACCAACGGCGGTGCCTTAACTACCGAAAACCCAAGCGATTCTGGAGGTACTGAGCTTATAGCTCCGAACTCTCGCCTCACGGCTTTCTCAATTACCGGCTCATCACCTTACGCTATATCTGTTGGGGTGGCATATGGCGCTGCCGACCTGCTTAATTTGAATGGAATTAACACTACCTGCAAAGGCGGCACCGGAGACCAGTTCTGTGGTACGGCCAGCTTGACCACGACAGTCGTGCAACGCATAACCGGTTCGTAGTAAAATGTATATGTTTATGACTAAAACAACACGTTTACATCAGGATGAGAACGGCTTCGCTTCAATCGTTATCGCGCTTGTTTTGATTGTAGTGTTGGCACTTTTAACAGTAGGCTTTGCTCAATTGTCTCGCCGTGAACAGCAAAGCGCATTGGATTCACAACTGGCTACGCAGGCCTCATATGCCGCGGAGACAGGGGTTAATGATATATATAACGCGATTGCCCAAGATGGGATAACCACCAGCACGACGAATGTTGGAACCAGCAACTGCCTACAATTTCCGCTCACATATGTTGTCGGAGGGCAGAGCCACACAATCGACAATACTATTAATTCCACTGATGGCGTGTCTTACACCTGCGCGCTTGTAAACCTTACGCCGCCCACTCTCGTCAAAAACCCAGTAAACACCGGCACGACATGGGACACGGTTTTTTCTACGACCGGCAGCCTAGGCAGCCTTAAAGTTACCTGGAGCAGCGCAGACGGCCATACTGGGTCACCACCGGGTAGCATAGGCGACTCACCGCCGGACACATTCCCCCCTGTCAGTGGTTGGGGAAACGCACCGCCGGTCCTGGAGCTCAGTCTCACACCGCTTGGCGACGGCACTGGGCTAACCTCCAGCTCCCTGATAGACAATACCTTTACGGTTTACTTATACCCAGAGGGCAGCGGCACTAACAGCGTGCACTATTATCCAGAAACCTCTAGCTCCAGTCCCAGTCAAACGGGGACTATTATAATATCGGGCAACTGCAGCAGTGGGGTATGCAGTTCTACCGTGGACAGTCTTAACGGTGCTGCAGGCGAGTACTACCTTATGCGTATCTTCGACCTTCCATACGACCAGGCCAACATTTCCACCTCTGCCACTTCTACTTCTGGCACTGCGCTTGACTTTACAGATTCCCAAGCGGTTATTGATGTTACGGGCCATGCCAAGAATGTCCTCAAACGGCTCAGGGAGGTCTTATCGATAAATGGAATTGGCGATAACCCCGGCAACAACAATGACTCTTTACCTGGCAACGCATTGCAGGCCCAGAATATTTGTAAACGCTTTGATACAGCCCCTTACGATTCCACTAACAACCCTAATGGAACCACCTATCACACCGGGACAAGTTCCAGTTGCAGCCTAAGCCAGTAGTTATTTATTGTCGATGTGCCTGTGGAACTTCTCGTGAATGCCCTTGAGGTGGGGGTCCGTCACGTGAGTGTAAATCTGGGTGGTGGCAATGTTGCTGTGACCCAGCATGGCCTGTACCGACCTGAGGTCGGCGCCGTTCATCAGTAGATCAGTGGCAAACGAATGCCGCAAGGTGTGCGGGCTTACATGCTTGGTGATACCGGCCAGGCGCGCGTAGCGCGCCACCAGCCGCTGCACGCTACGCGCCGTTAACCTGTAGAAGTTTCCGCTGAGGTCCACTTGCTTATTGCCGCTGTAGCGCGCGAATAGCGGCTTAGCCGTATCCTCGCGCTTGCTTAGGTAGTGCCCGACCCACTTGGCGGCCTCCGGGCTGACAAAGATCGGCCTGTCTTTCTGGCCTTTGCCGCGGACCATGAACTCCCGGCGCTTGAGGTTGATACTGTCCCGGTCCAGCCCGACCAGTTCGCTGACGCGCAGCCCTGAGCTAAACAGAAGCTCCAGTATGGCGCGGTCCCTCACGCCGCCCATGGTGTTCAAGTCCGGCTGTGCGAACAACCTCGTCAGCTCGTCCTCGCCCAGGAATGTCACCTGCTTGCGCCGGGTGCGGGCCAACTCGACCTTGTCGGCGCTGAGGGCGGGTATGTCGCGTTTGGCGCAGTATTTGAGAAAGCTGCGCAGCGCGATGAGGTGGTAATTCTGAGTCGTCTTGCTGAGTTCGTCAGAGGTATTGGTGCCCAGACGGTTCAGCCAAAGCCGCCACTTGCGTATCAGCTCGGGGTTAATGTCGGCTATTTTGATTTCTCCGGCGAAGTCGACCAGCCGCGTCAGGTAGTGGTCATAGTTTTCGATCGTCTTTTGCGAACGGTTCTGCTCGATCTCCAGGTATTCGAGGAAATCGGTCTTGGCTTTCGCGAATAGCATGAGCTTATTGTAACATTGTACGACACCCTGCCAGGCGCATCACGCCGGCCTAGAGCAGTTGCGGGCTGCGCGTACGCCTCGGAACACCGCACATCGCACACCGAACATCGCACACCGAACATCGCACATCGCATTTCCAGGTATAACATATATGTTATGACCCAATCTGTTAACGATAACATATATGTTATACTGCAAAACGCGAATGTAGTTGCGTAAAACCCACAGGCCGGCCCCGCCGACCGCCAATACACAATAAATTAATGGAGGGGAGGTATGAGTATGCCTGACAACCACGACAACCACGACCACGACGATTACGACCAGATGGTAAAAAAGCTTCAAAAAGAAGCCATGGAGACTTTACAAAAGCAGATTGCCGAGGCCGAGGAAGCCAAAAAGACGGCAAATAACAAGTTGCAGTATGAGCAGTCCGCATTCTTGGTACAGCTGGTAAGGGCCAGGCACAGAAAGAAGATGACGCAAAAGGAGTTGGCCGAGCGGCTTGGCAAGCAGCAATCGGCCGTTGCCCGGATAGAAAGCGGACAGGGCAATCCGAGCCTGCGCACGCTCTTGTCCATTGCCAGGGTGCTTAACGCTAATCTCATGGTAAAATAGAGCGCATGGAAAGAACTTTAATTATTGCCAAGCCGGACGCTATCCAGCGGGGCTTGATCGGTGAGATAATTACTCGCCTGGAACGAAAAGGGCTCAAACTTATCGGTATTAAAATGTCCAGCCTGGACCAAACCATGCTGCGCGACCACTACGCGGAACACGTCGACAAGTCATTCTACAAAGGCCTCGAGGAATTTATGAAATCCTCGCCGGTAGTACTCATGGCGTGGGAAGGGTACGAGTGCGTAGAGTCCGTCCGGACGCTGGTCGGCGCCACCAATCCGCGTCAGGCTTCCCCGGGTTCTATCAGAGGTGACCTGGCCATCGGTACTGGGCGCAACCTGATCCATGCCTCGGATTCCAAGAAAAGCGGCGAAGCAGAAGTTGCAAACTTCTTCGGCCCTGACGAGTTGTTCGCGTATGATAAGTCCGAGTACGTGCACATTTACGAAGAGTCCGAGCGCGCATAGCCGTAACCGAGCGGCGCTGCTCATGGGCCCCTGTAGTTCAATGGATAAAACAACTCCGTCCTAAGGAGAAGCTGGGGGTTCGAATCCCTCCGGGGGCACCAATCCAGGGCTGACCTGATCAAGGTGCTACAATAAGCGGTATGGCAAAGACCAAACCGGCGCCGACTAAGTATTTCGAAGACCAGTTCGACGACGAAGAAGTATTGTTTGTCTTTCGCAAACATCCGATTATGATGCGCCGCGGCCTGATCATCGGCCTGCTGGCCTGGCTCGTGGGGCCGGTTATTACGCTGGCCCTTACCTATACTAGACCCAACAATCCGCCGAATATGGCTTTCTTTGGCCTCAGCCTGGCTATAAGTATCGTGCTGGGCATATTACTCCTTACACCAAGCTGGATCAGTTGGTACTTCAGCGTGTTCATCGTGACTGACCAGCGTTTTATTCAGATCGCGCAGCGGGGGTTGTTCCATCGGGCGGTGGCCGACTTGGGGCTTAAGCAAATCCAGTCGGTTAATTATGAAGTCGACGGTTTTCAGGCTACGCTACTGGGATTTGGTACAATGAATCTACGGACGTATGTTGGAGACCTGACTATTCACGAGGTTCATCACCCTGCGAAGGTTCAGAAACGGTTTCTCGACATACTGCGCAAAGAGGGGATAGAGGCCGAACCATATCCGGCCGCCGCCCAAACACACCAGCCAAGTGGAGTACATGAAGAGACCGAAGCTCAAGAAGACACCCAAGAAGCCTAAGACCCCCAAGAAGATCCGGGGTTCTTTTAAGAGCAGCGCCGGCCGCTTGGCCCATATACGCAAAAAGGCCATACCGACCGAGCAAAAAGTGAGCGACGCGATCAGCAATGTGCCGCGCATTACCAACGAGACCGTCGGCGAACACCGCGAGGAAGTGCTCTCCAGCGCCCGGAAGTACATTTATCCGCTCAAACATTCTAAGCGTCACGTGGTACGGACATCGATCACGTTGCTCGCGTTTGTTTTAGTGGTGTTCCTGGCATTCTGCGGCCTTGACCTTTACAAGTTACAGGGGACCTCCGGCTTCATCTATGACGTGACACGTGTTGTACCGTTCCCGGTGGGCAAAGTCGGTACACACTGGGTCAGCTATGAATCATACCTGTTCGAGCTTCGCCGCGACATGCACTACTATGCGACGCAACAACAATCCAACTTTTCTACTAAAAGCGGCCAGGCCCAGCTTTCCAGGCTCAAGCAGCAGGCGTTGGACCAGGTCATCCAGGACGAATATGTCAAGCAGCTGGCCGCCCAGCATCACGTAACCATCAGCAGCCAGGAAGTTAACAATCAGGTGGCGCTGGTACGTAACGAGAACCGCCTGGGCAGCAGCAGCCAGGTATTCCGCGAAGTCCTAAGCGAGTTCTGGGGCTGGAGCGAGGCTGACTTCAAGCGTGAACTCAAGCAGCAGTTGCTGGCCCAAGCCGTGGTGTCCAAGCTCGATACCTCGACCTATGCCCGGGCTCAGGCGGCGCTCAAACAACTCCAGGGCGGAACCGACTTCGCCACGCTTGCCAAACAGGTCTCTGACGACCGATCTACCAAAGCGAATGGCGGCCAGTACCCGGCCGCGCTGCAGCTAAACGACAGTTCGGTTCCGCCGGCTATAACTGCCACGCTATTCAAGCTCAAACCAGGCCAGATCTCCGGAATCGTAAATAGCGGTTACAGCCTTGATATCGTTAAGTTGTTGGACCACAGCGGGGACAGCGTCCACGGCGCCCACATACAATTCAACTTCCAGAGCATCAATACGTATATCCAGCCTTTGCGCTCCAAGCAGCCGCCGCACTATTACATCAAGGTACAGCCCGCTTAGCCGAGTCTAGTCAAGTTTGCTTTTCCCGCCGCGAGTTGCTATTATTACCCCTGTCTTTAACGCGGGCTCGTAGTGAAGTTGGCCTATCACGCCTCCCTGTCACGGAGGAGATCGCCGGTTCGAATCCGGTCGGGCCCGCCAATATTGACAAAATGCTATTTTTGTGATAGTATTTTTTTATTGAAAGAAAACAAAATGACAAGCAATCCAAATCAACATCCTAGAACTAGCGAGTCCAATGCTCGTAAGGGTCGTGCTGGACACGCTTTGGCAAGGAGACTCTTTGAAAAACTCCCGGGCGTCCCATCGCTAGAGTCGCGTATTGATGCTACTAAAGGGCCTTTTGTTGAAGTAGGAGCAGTTCCCAGCAGTCCAAGGCCGCGTAAAACACTTATTGATTTACGTAAGATTAACAAGCCTCTATTAACCTCCAATATATATCATCCTCAAGTGATCGAGAGTCATTACACGCATCGTATTAGCGGTGGACGTAAGATGATCACTCATCGTGATGAAGTCCCTCGTTCCCGCATGTTCAAACCAATAGGAGTTCAATTTAAGGAAGTGGAAAGTGGCCCTAATTGGGGCGAGCCCATATTAGACGATGTTGACTTAATTATTGATGCGACAGACCTTCCATTTGATAGCGGCAGCGTAGGTGCTTTATATGCGAATGCGCTTCACCCGGAAGCAGAGGTAACTTTTGTTAGCGATGAAGCGCCTCGTGTTTTGGAACCGGGAGGAATGTTAATACTTGATGCTGTTAAACCGGAGTCGATTGCAGCCGACAATCCTTATCTCGATACTATTACTCTTGTAACCCACGGGAAAGGCGAGGGGCTTTCAACTAATTACGCTGCAGTACGCAATGATGTGCCATACGAATCTCCTCAAATGAGACAATAGAAAAATAGTTCCATACCTGAGTAGCTACGGCCCGCCATAGTATTGACTTATTAACAAGCTTATGCTAATATTAGTGTAAGCTTTTTAAATATAAAAGTAAAAATAAGAAAGAAAATAAAATGTCATCAGCAGAACAACTATCAACAGATGAAGCAGCTACTGTAGAACAAGCTGCACAGCAAATAGGCCCTATGGCTATAGAAACAGAATTACAAGCTCCTAGAAAAGAAGGTGAACCTTTAACGTGGCAGGACACCGCAAACATGGTTAACTCAACTTTACCAAACGGTCAGACTCCACGTACAGCAGAAGAAATTAGAGATATAGAAGAACATGCAGCAGAACGTGATGGACGTCCAGCAGAAGTAAGGGAGCAAACAAGAGCTCCTCGTAGCCAAGACCAAATTAC
>DAHUYJ010000008.1 GCA_027315225.1 Candidatus Saccharimonadota bacterium
GATACGCTTAACAGCGTTATAATCTTGCCAGAGCACTATCTTACCGGTGCGGTCGTAATACGTTATACTGCCGCCGAGATTATCACCGGCAATGTCTTTGAGCTTAGGAAGGTCTTTACGGAAATAGGCGAATAGGCCTATGGTTAAGAAAAAGCCGATCATAATAGAAGCCCCAACGATCTTCAGCGCCATAATGGCGCCCTCGCGGCTGAACCAGAATTCAGCCAGGTGTTTGGGCTGGAGGCGGTAGCGCAAACGGTTCCAGCGACCTTTCGGGAGCTTAGCCAGGTACGCGGCTTTATCGGCCGCGTGGGTAGCCCTGCGGGCCCTAATACGGTCAGTCAGAGACCGGTTAAGCTTGATTGCCTTGCCGCTTCTGGTGGTAATAGTATCTTTGGATCTGCGGTTACGTCCCGTGGATCTTTTCATATGGATTTAGTTTGTCCCTGTCATCAAAAACCTGCTGTACATTATAACAAACACGCATTTAATAAAGCATAAGTTTTTATCGCATGAAGCAGTTTAAGATATACTTATTAAAGAATACTTAAAGTCTTCAAGGGAAAACCACATGACGCTTTCACAGGAACTAGCTTGGCGCGGCTTTGTTAACCAGACTACATACCCTGATATTGCCGTCCTGGACGGTGGACCGGTTACATTTTACTGGGGCGTTGATCCCAGCGCCGACTCCATGACCATTGGTAACCTTGCTGCTGCTATGATGGTGAAGCGGTTCATGAAAAAGGGGCACCGCGCGGTTTTACTGGTAGGCGGAGCTACCGGCCTGATTGGTGATCCGGACGGAAAGCGTAGCGAACGTGACTTAAAATCGCTTGAAGAAATTACCGGTAACAAAGAACAGATCATCGGCCAATACCATAAGCTGTTTGACGGCCAGCCCTTTGATATCGTCGATAATTATGACTGGTTCCAGGATTTGCGGTATTTGGATTTCTTACGGGAGATCGGTAAGCATGTGCCGATGCGCCAAATGCTGCAAAGGGATTTCGTAAGTTCCAGGCTTGGGGAGAGCGGGAGCGGCATCAGTTACGCCGAATTCAGTTATGCGCTAATCCAGGCCTACGACTTCTTGTATTTGCACGAAAATAAAGGAGTCAGTTTGCAGCTATGCGGGTCAGACCAGTGGGGAAACAGTATTGCCGGAGTCGACCTGATTAGGCGTAAAACTGGTGAAGAAGCACACGTTTTCTCGATGCCCCTGGTAGTCGATAAGGCGACCGGCCGGAAATTCGGCAAAACCGAAGCTGGTGCCGTTTGGCTGGATGCCGGTAAAACCAGCCCATACGAGTTTTACCAGTATTGGTTGAACGTTGACGACGACAATGTAGAGGCGTACCTGAAGCTATTCACAGAATTGGACAAACCGGCCATAGAGCAAACCCTAACGGAGTTTCTGGAAGACCGGGGCGGACGACATGCCCAAAAGATGCTGGCGTACGAGGTTACCTTGTGGGTTCATGGCCGGGAACAGGCTGACAAGCAGCGTCATATTGCCGAAGCTGTCGCCGCTCAGGATATCGGCGCGTTATCTGACGAAGAGGTTGCTACGCTGCGCCAGGAGGTTGCAGCTGCCAAAACCCCTGAGAGCGGCTCGATCGTAGAAGCCCTTACCGGGACCGGATTAGCGGTTTCTAATTCTGAAGCCCGCCGCCTAATACAAGGCGGCGCTATCGCTGTGAACGGGAGGAGGGTCCAACGCGATCATTTTGAGGCGGAGGATTTCATAAACCGGCGCCTGATGTTGCGCCGCGGTAAGGCCTTCAAAGATTCTGCGCTCATAGAACTCGATAAATGACTCGCCAAGGCCCACGGCACGGCGATAACCGCCAGTGAATATGCTACAGTATAGTTATGCCAAAGACTGCCAGGCGGACCATCAAGTCCAGCGACAAAACCGCCAAACCTAAGACCGCCAAACCCAAGCCCAAACGACGTGCTGACCAGTACAATGACCCGACGCATAACTATCTGCACTACTGGGATACTAGACAATACGAAAATCAGGCCGAACATATGGCTATACGCCGTTTATTGCGGGGCAAACATTTCCGTAGGGCCGTAGATGTCGGCGGCGGTTATGGACGGCTCAGCATATTGCTGAAAGAATATGCTGACGAAGTCACCCTAGCCGAGCCCAGCCAGCAGCAACTTGACCTGGCTGCAGACTTCCTGAAGGGCTATCCGGGAATCAAGCGGCGCCTGGTCCAAGCCGATGACATGCCGTTCAAGGATGGCGCTATAGACCTTCTAGTTATGGTGCGGGTGATGCACCACTTACCCGACCCTGCCAGGGAACTGCGCGAAGTCCGGCGGGTTTTAGCCGACGACGGGTGTGCGATTATCGAAGTGGCTAACTATTTACATATACGTAACCGCCTAAAGCATCTGGTGCGCTATGAGCGCATGCCAGTTAAGCCCGTGGATATACGCTCACCTGAAAACCGTCGGTACGACGAGATTCCTTTCGTTAACCACAATCCTTATACGGTTACACGCCAGTTAGAACACGCCGGTTTGCGCGTAGAGGCTACTTTATCGGTTTCCAATCTGCGCAGCGTCCGGCTCAAGCGTCTTGTGCCCCAAGAAATGATGATAGGGGCAGAACGTTTTCTGCAACGCCCCCTGGCGAGTATTTACTTCGGCCCCAGCATATTCTTTCTGGTCCGCAAAATTAAAAATTAGTCCAAGATACGGCTTCGTATGATATTGGGCAGTCCGCTGACGGAACTTAAAGGGGTGGGGGAAGAGCAGGCAAGGAAGTTCGCGGTCCTGGGGATCAAGACTTTAGGCGGCCTGGTTGAGCATTACCCACGCCGCTATGATGACTACTCGACAGTGACGCCGATAGGAAAATTGCGTCCGGGGGCTGTAACTATTGAAGCTGCCATTAAGCAAGTAAAGGGCCGCAGAGTGCGTCGCGGCCTGCATATTACCGAAGCTATAGCCAGCGACGATACCGGCAGCGTGCGGCTGATATGGTTCAACCAGCCTTACCGCGCCGGAGCCATTAAGTCCGACCAGCGCTACTTTGTGTCCGGGCAGTATGAACTCGGCCGCGGCCGGTTCGCCATAATGAACCCAAGCATGGAAATGGTCAGCGATCTGCCTATCAATACGGCGCGAATCCTGGCTGTGTATCGCTCGACCAAAGGGCTCACCTCACGCCAAATCCGCTTGGCGGTGTACCAGGCCTTGCCCCTCATAGAGAATATTCCGGAGACGCTGCCGCTCTGGGTCGTGAAAGAGCAGCAACTCTTGAGCCGCGCCGAAGCGCTAATCGCCATTCATATGCCGTCTTCCGTGGAAAAGTTGGCTGCCGCCCGCCGCCGCCTGGGGTTTGAGGAGGTTTTTCAGCTGAGCCTGGCCAGCCTGCTCAACAAACAGGAAAACCAAAACGAGCCTGCACTCCGCATACCCTTTCAGGAAGAATTGGCGCAGGAGTTTGTCCGCCACCTGCCGTTTACGCTGACCGATACGCAGCGCCGTGCGGTGTGGCAGGCCTATCTCGATCTCCAGAAACCTTATCCTATGAACCGCTTGATTGAAGGCGATGTTGGCTCCGGTAAGACGGTTGTTGCCACAATGGTGGCACTGATGGCTATAGAACAAGGGTGGCAAGTGGCCTTTATGGCGCCGACTGAGCTGCTGGCCAGGCAACATGCCGATACCATTCACGCGTTGCTCAGCCCGCTCGGCAAAGAGGACTTAGTGACTATGCTGGTCGGTGCTCTCAGTGCTTCGCAAAAGGCCAAGGCCCGTACAGCGATTAAGAGTGGCAAAGCGGGCTTTGTTGTAGGTACGCAGGCCTTGATCCAGGAAAAGGTTGATATGCACAAGCTGGCGCTCATTATCATTGATGAGCAACACCGTTTCGGCGTAGAGCAGCGCAAGCTGCTTATGGCTAAGGCTGACCATATGCCGCACGTCTTGAGCCTTAGCGCTACGCCGATACCCAGGTCGCTGGCCCTCACGTTATACGGTGAGCTGGACATTTCCCTGCTAACCGAAAAGCCAGCCGACCGGAAGCCGATTATTACAAGTATCATTTCGCCTAACGCCCGGGCTGGCCTGTACGGCAAGATTGATGAGGAGCTGGCGGCAGGCCGGCAGATGTTTGTGGTGTGTCCCTTGATCTCGCCTGCCGAGGAAATTATGGAAGCAGAAACAGCTAAGGCCAGGGGGCTCCCGCCCATTATGAGTTCAGCCGAAAAGGCGTATGAAGAACTGCGCAGCAAGAATTTCAAGCATCGCCGGGTTGGCTTGCTGCATGGCAAGCTTAAGCCAGCTGAAAAGCAAGCTGTCATGGAGCGCTTTGTGCGCCATGAGCTGGATATCCTGGTGGCTACGACCGTTATCGAAGTAGGCGTTGATGTGCCGAACGCCACAATCATGCTGATAGAAAATGCTGAACACTTTGGTCTGGCCCAACTCCATCAGCTGCGCGGGCGTGTCGGCCGCAGTCACCACCAGGGATATTGCTACCTGCTGCTGGATGATTCCGGCGCGCCCAGCCGTCGGCTGCGGGCGCTTGAACAGTCCAATGACGGGTTCAGCCTGGCTGAGCTGGACCTTAGCTTACGGGGTCCGGGAGCGATTTACGGAACGGCGCAGCATGGCTCGCTGGACTTGAGGGTTGCCCAGCTAACAGATACGGAGTTGATTACTTCAGCGCGCGAATCGGCCCAAAAACTGCTACAAGAAGACAGAAACCTGTTACAATATAAAGAATTGATGCTACATGTAAACAGGCTGCGAGCCGTCACTAATTTAAACTAGCCCATGTATTCCGGATCGACACTCACGGTTTTTTCCGGGCGGTTGCTTGGAGCCCACCAGAAGATAGATCGATTGGCCCATTGCCAGTTGCAGACTGTGTTGCCGCCCGGCCAGTTCCCGAATGTCAGGTCGATTTTACACTTCGAGGGCCGTAATGGCCCCGACGCTATCAAGCGCAAAAGTCCTGCCAAAGATGAGCCGTGGCATTACCTGCAGCCATTTAACTCCAAAGACACCCAGCTTATAGAACTAATCCAGAGCCACTATAAGCGCTTGGCACGGGCCCTTAAGATCCAAGACGATGTCCGTGCATCATTTGAGGCCGCCTGGCTGGCGCACGCCGTAGTCGACGGCCTGACGCCGGCCCACCATTATCCTTATGAGGAGAAGTTAGTGGAGCTTGCTGAAGGAAGAGCAATCAGCGAACGCACAACTGTCACCAGGAAGCTTATTATGCCCGGCCAGACTAAGGTTCAGGTCATTCGCAATAACTGGGGTATGTGGGGTCCCAAGGGACTCTTTACGACCCATGCGGCTTTTGAAGCCGGTGTAGCCATGCTGATCGCCCCGCTTAAAGCCAGCCGCTACAATTTGCCGGAAGACGCGATTGCCGATTTTCATTCCCAGCCGCTCGGGGAATGGTTCCGGTGCCTGGCGCAGGAGATCGCCCGCTTGGAGCTCTATGACGCATTTTATAAGTCGGGTTGGACTATGCCCCTGGCCCGCCGGGTACGCAACCAGCTGGCCCCGTTACTGGTACAAGCAGTCGCTTTAGCCTGGTACGGCGCGGCAGCTGAGGCTGCCGCGGACGTATGAGAATCATCGCCGGCAACTTGGGCGGACGGACCTTTAACAGTCCGCAGGGCCGTCGCACGCATCCGATGAGCGAACGCGTCCGCGGCGCCTTATTTAATGTTTTGGGCGGCATAGAAGGTCTCAGGGTACTGGACGCCTTTGCCGGCAGCGGCGCGCTCAGCTTCGAAGCTATCAGCCGCGGTGCGGCCCAGGCCATCGCCATTGACTTTGACAAGTCCGCCCAGACTGCCATAACGTCCAATATCGCTGCGCTTGGACTTTCAGAGCAAGTAAAACTCATCAAGGCGTCGGTTTCTTCCTGGCTCTCAACTACGGACGAGAAGTTCGATATTATTCTTTGCGATCCGCCCTATGACGCCCTTCAGCCGGCTTTGCTCAGCAAGCTGGGCGAGCGGGTTGCCGAAGGCGGCCTTTTGGCTCTTTCCTGGCCGGGGGACCAGTACCCGCCGGAGTTTCAAGGTCTAACCAGGATCCGGCAGAACTCCTACGGCGACGCGCAGCTCGTCTTTTATCGCAAAGTATAGGTTCCTTTTGCGGGACACGGTGATAAAATAGGTGAACAGCGGGGATGTGGTGGAATTGGTAGACACGCTAGCCTTAGGAGCTAGTGCCCTTGCGGCGTGAAGGTTCAAGTCCTTTCATCCCCACCAGGCTTTTTGCGTGAATGGCGACAGCAGAACCCTGCTAGAATGTGTATTAAGACTATGGCGCTATCAAAACAACCATATAAAGGCGCGAGGGATTTTTATCCGGCCGATAAGCGTGTGCAGAAGTATCTGTTCAGCGTGTGGCGGACAGTGTGCGAGCGTTTTGGTTACGAAGAATACGATGCGCCGATCCTGGAGCCGTTAGAGATCTATCTGGCCAAGACTGGCGAAGAGATCGTCAACGAGCAAACGTACACTTTTGAGGATCGCGGCGGTCGTAATGTCGTGGTTCGGCCCGAGATGACCCCTACGGTCAGCCGCCTGGTGGCCGCCCGCCGGCAGGAGCTGGCCTATCCGTTGCGCTGGTACAGTATCCCCAACCTGTGGCGCTATGAGCGGCCGCAGCGCGGCCGCCTACGCGAGCATTGGCAGCTTAACGTTGATCTATTCGGTGTGGCTGGCATTGAAGCCGAGCTGGAAATGATTACCCTGGTTGACGCTATCTTCAAAGCTTTCGGCGCCGACGAGGGCATGTATGAAATCCGTCTGAATAGCCGCCAGTTGATGGATATTGCCCTGAGGCAATATTTGCATCTCACCGAGTCCGAAGCGCATGACATTCGGCGCCTGATAGACCGTATGCACAAGCTGGACCACGACAAGTTCATTGCCATGGCCGATGGTATATGCAGTCCCAAAGCCCGCCAGACCGGCGTAGTCGAGAGGCTGCTGTCCTTGCTGTCAGCCGGTAGCCTGGATGAATTGCCGCAGGAGCTGCAAGCGCATGATTCAGTTAATGAATTAAATAAAATGATCAGACTGCTCAAGCAGGCCGGCATCAGCAATGTGAAGTTCGACGTGAGCTTGATGCGCGGCTTTGACTATTACACCGACATCGTTTTTGAAGTCTTCGACAAACATCCGGATAATAACCGTTCCATGCTCGGCGGCGGCCGGTATGACGGGCTGGTCGGGCTGTTCGGCGTCAACCCGATACCGACCGTAGGCTTCGGCTGGGGCGATGTGACACTGGCCAACTTCTTGGAGCTGCATCACTTGCTACCGAAGCTGACTCCGGAAACCGACATCTACGTGGTGCTGGCAGGTGATGTAGGGACAAAAATCCAGAAACCTGTTGACGAACTGCGCCAGGCCGGTCTTAACGTTGCGGTTGACCTGTCCGGCCGCAAGCTTGGCGATCAGCTGAAAGCTGCCGCCAAAAAAGAAATTCCGTTTGCCCTAGTTATCGGCGAGGAGGAACTGGCCGAACAGAAGTTCACGCTTCGTAACCTAAAAGAGCATAGCGAGTCAAAGCATGACCTCAAGCGTATTACAGAGATCGTTAAGCAAGCCCATGACGGCGATTAACCACGCCTTGACCGGCAGTGTCATCGGCCTGGCGGTCGGCCAGCCGTGGCTGGCAATACCGGCGGCCATTGTTTCGCACTATGTCTGCGACGCCTTGCCGCACTTCAAGGCCAACCTGCCGGACGATATACTGCTGAAGACCAGAGGCTTCCGCAACTATCTGGCAGCCGAGGCGGCATTGTGCTTTTCCTTGGTTCTTGCCTTGGCGGTCTTCCAGCCGCTGCATTGGGTGCTGGCAGCGGTGTGCGCCTTCGCTGCTGCCGCGCCGGATCTCCTGTCGATTAACAAATACCTGCTCATGCGCAAGGGCCGCCGTTGGAAGCCGGGACGCTACGCCAGGCTTGCTTCAAAAATTCAGTGGTTCGAGCGCCCGATCGGGGGCTTGGTCGAGGTTGCTTGGTTCGTCGGCGCAATAGTACTCTTGGTGCAGTTTTTTCGCGGGGGCTAGCGGAAAACCTCAAAAGTTGCTACAATAACACCTCATGTCAGTACGCAAAGAGCAAGTCAGCCCCACCAAACTCAAGCTTACCGTAACGGCCGGCCAGCAGGTACTCGATGATGTCAAGCAAAAGGTCCTGCAGGATCTCAGCAAAGACGTGAAAGTCTCCGGTTTTCGCCCCGGCAAGGCACCTGCCAATCTGGTTGAAAAACAGCTGGACAGCAACCTGCTTCAATCCCAGTTCCTGGAAGAGGCCGTCAACCGTCTTTATGTCGACAGCGTGGAACAGGAACGGGTGCGCCCGGTCGCCCAACCGCAAATTTCGCTAACCAAGTTCGTGCCGTTCAGCGAGCTTGAGTTCACGGCCGAGGTAGAGTCGGTAGGCGACATCACATTGGCCGATTATAAGAAGATCAAACTAGCGCCTAAACCGGTCACTGTGACGGCCAAGGATGTCGATGAAGTTATCGAAAACCTGCGCCAGCGCGCCGCCACCAAGCAAGAGGTGAAGCGGGCAGCCAAGGAAGGCGACGAAATAATTATCGATTTTACGGGCACCGATGCTAAAACCAAGCAACCGATAGAGGGTGCCGACGGCAAAGATTATCCGCTGGTGCTGGGCAGCAAGACGTTCATCCCGGGCTTTGAAGAAAAACTAGTCGGCGCCAAGCCCGGCAGCGAACAAGCATTCACCCTGACGTTTCCTAAGGACTACGGAGTTAAGGCGATGCAAGGAATCAAGGTGGACTTTACCGTCAAAGTATTGAAAGTTCAGGAGCTCAAGCCGCCCAAGCTGGACAATGCCTTTGCCGCCAGTGCCGGACCGTTCAAAACCTTAAGCGAACTCAAGGCCGATGTCAAAAAACAGCTGGAGGCCGAGCGCCGCCGCGAGGCACAAAACGCCTATGACGACGAGCTGCTCAGAGAAATCGCTGAGAAAAGTACTGTCGCCATACCGCAAAGCCTGATCGAAGAAGAGATTGACCGCATGGAAGATGAGGAAAAACGCAACATTGCCTATCGCGGCCAGACTTGGCAGGAGCATCTCAAGCAGGAAGGCCTGACCGCCGAAGCCCATCGTGAGCAGAAGCGGGAACCAGCCGGGCTGCGCGTCAAGGCCGGCTTGATGCTGGGTGAAATTGCCGAACAAGAGAGAGTTACTGTCACGCCACAAGAGCTGGAGATTAGGATGCAGCTCTTAAAAGGCCAATATCCTGATCCGACCATGCAAGCCGAGCTCGACAAGCCTGAGAGCCGCCGTGATGTTGCCTCCCGCCTTATGACAGAGAAGACGTTGGACAGCCTTCGCCGCTACGCTGGATACAAAGAATCAGCATAAAATTAGCACTCGGACTTGACGAGTGCTAATTTACGGACTATACTGACTTGAAATGAGCGTATTAATCCCTACCGTGATTGAGAACGAAGGCCGCTATGAGCGGGCCTATGACATATACAGCCGCCTGCTTAAAGACCGCATAGTTTTCCTCGGCAGCGACGTTAACGAGGCTACGGCTAACACCGTCGTCGCCCAGCTATTGTTCCTGCAGGCCGAAGACCCCAAGAAAGATATTTTCTTTTATATAAACAGCCCCGGCGGCAGCGTTTATGACGCCTTGGCCATTTATGACACCATGCAGTATGTAACCAATGACATCCAAACAGTAGGTATTGGCGTGCAGGCTTCGGCGGCGGCTTTCCTGCTCAGTTCCGGCACCAAAGGCAAGCGTTATATGCTGCCGAACGCGACCGTTATGATCCACCAACCCTCATCGGGTACGCGCGGTAAGGTGACTGACCAGGAGATTGACCTACGGGAATCCTTACGTATCAAGAAATTGCTCGAAGAAATCATGGCCAAAAATACCGGCCAAAAGGTTTCCAGGATCCATGAGGATATGGAACGCGACAAGTGGCTTAGTTCCGCCGAGGCTAAGGCCTACGGTATCGTCGACGACGTCATCAAGAACCCGCCTAAAGCCTAGCCAAAGCCTGGATCCGCTTCGGGACGCACGGGCATACTGGCCCGTAACTTGACAATGTATATTTCTTCATTCACAATGGTAAATTAAGAAGTAGTGTAAGCTGGGGTGCTTGTATAGTTAGCAAGCTAAAACCCTCACCTTAGGATTCTTCGGCCGAACAAAATTAATCACAAAAACATTATCAAACAGGCAATCAGCAATTGGGGCTTGCGGTATAGTGCATCATATCAGGCGGCAATACATCAATGGCGAGGGCAATAAGTCCCGGTCGTTGGTCTGCTGATTTAGTAATCATAAATTACATATAAGTAGGGGATTAGAGAACGCGTATGGCGAAAACGACAACGAGCAAGAAGAGCGGAATCTCGGCCAAGGCCGGGCAACGGGTCAACTTTACGAGCGCAACAGACGCATTCGCATTGCCCAGCCTCGTCGACCACCAGAACCAGTCATTCCAATGGTTCGTAAACGAAGGCCTGGGGGAGCTGCTGGCGGAGATCAGCCCGATTGATGACTATACCAGTAGCAAGCTTAGTTTACGCTTTAAGGATTATCATTTCGGCGAGCCAAAATTACGCGAGAGTGAAGCCCGCGAGAATAATGTAAGTTTCGAAGCTCCTCTTATGGCCAATGTCGAACTGACCAATAAAGTCACCGGCGAAATTAAGGAGCAGGAGATCTACCTTGGCGACTACCCATGGATGACGACCCGGGGTACGTTCGTCATTAACGGGGCTGAGCGTGTTGTCGTCAGCCAATTGATCCGCTCGGCTGGCGTGTTCTTTACGGCCGATCCACACGGCTCAACCAGCTTGTACGGCGCCAAAGTTATACCTGGCCGCGGTGCCTGGCTAGAGTTCGAGACTGCCGGCAATGGCGCGCTGTTCGTCAAGATCGACCGTAAGCGTAAATTAGCTGTCACTACATTACTTCGGGCGCTCGGCGTTACCGAAAGCCGGATGCGCGAGAACTTCAAGCATGTCGACACCGGTCAGCGCAGCTACCTGGAGGCCACGCTCGAAAAAGATCCTACCAAGGGTCAGAACGACGCATTGATCGAGGTGTACCGCCGCCTGCGCCCGGGTGACCTGGCAACTGTCGATAACGCCCGTTCGCTTATCGAAAACATGTTTTATAACTACAAGCGCTTTGACTTCAGCCGGGTAGGCCGCTACAAGATCAATAAGCGCCTTAACCTGGACATACCGAACACGCTCGAGAACCGGGTTTTGCGCCTGGAAGACATAGAGGCTATTGTAGCCGAGCTGATCCGGCTAAATAATACCCAGGAGCCGGCTGATGACATCGATTCACTGGCCAACCGCAGGGTCAAACTAGTCGGCGAACTGGTGCAACGCCAGTTTAGGATTGGATTGCTTCGAATGGAGCGCAACACCAAAGACCGCATGTCGATGTCCGAAATTGAGACGGTCACTCCCGGTCAGCTTATTAACGCCCGGCCAGTTGTGGCGGCAGTGCGTGAATTCTTTGCCAGCTCCCAGCTGAGTCAGTTCATGGATCAGATTAACCCGCTAAGCGAACTGGCCCATAAGCGTCGTCTTAGCTCTATGGGTCCTGGCGGCCTGAGCCGCGAGCGGGCCGGCTTTGAAGTCCGTGATGCCCACGCCACGCACTATGGCCGTATTTGCGCCGTTGAGACGCCGGAAGGCGCCAACATAGGACTGGTATTGAACCTAGCCAACTACGCCCGCGTTAATAATTACGGCTTCATTGAAACGCCCTACCGCAAGGTAGTGAATGCTGTGACCGCCAAGGACAGCGTAGGCCACATTGCCCGTGAAGACCTGGTTGATGCCAAGGGCAAGGTGATAGTTAAGGCTGAGACCAAAATCAAAGCTGCCGACGCCGCCAAATTGGCCAAAGTCGCTGGCCGCGCTACATGGCCAGTCAAGGCTAAGGTCACCAAAGAGATCGTATACCTGGACGCTTTTGAAGAGGAAGCTGCCATTATTGCCGGCGGCGGCAGTGAAATTGACGGCGAAGGGTACTTCTTGCAGGAACGTGTCAGCGCCCGCTCGCATCTGAAATCGGGGGAAGTCGATGCTGACGAAGTTACGCATATCGATGCCTCGCGAAACCAGATTATCGGTTCCAGCGCCGGCTTGATCCCGTTTATCGAAAAGAACTACGTTTACCGTTCATTGATGGGTTCCAACCAGCAGCGTCAGGCCGTTCCGCTGATCCAGCCTTCCAGCCCGATTGTCGGCACCGGTTTAGAGCTGGACGCGGCACGCAATACCGGTCAGGTTGTTCTGGCCGAAGGGCCCGGAGAGGTTGTGCAATCGTCTGCCCAGGCGGTTGTCGTCAAGTACAAAGACCATAAGACCACCTATGAGCCGCAACGTTTCGTCCGCAGCAACGAAGGTACTTCTATAAACCAGAAAGTCGTGGTCAACACCGGTGATGAAGTCAAAGCCGGTGACGTGCTGATCGAGGGCATGTCCATAGCTGACGGCGAACTGGCACTCGGCAAGGATCTTATTGTGGCGTTCATGCCCTGGGCCGGCTACAACTTCGAGGATGCCATAATCATAAGCCGCAAGCTGGTAGAAGATGACACATTGACCTCAGTCCATATTGTTGACTTCATGATCGAGGTCCGTGAAACCAAGCTTGGCCCCGAAATCGTTACCTCGGACATCCCTAACGTCTCGGAGGAGACGCTGCGCCATCTTGACGAAGACGGTATCGTCCGTATAGGCGCCGAAGTCCACCCCGGCGACATATTGGTTGGTAAAATAACCCCCAAGGGCGAGCAGGAACTATCCAGCGAAGAGCGGCTGTTGCGTGCCATCTTCGGCGAAAAGGCCAAAGAGGTTCGCGATACCTCTCAGCGTATGAGCAATGGCAAGCACGGCAAGGTCGTAGGCGTAAAAGTGTTCAGCCGCGAGAGCGGTCACGAACTCAAAGCCGGCGTTATAATGCAAATCCAGGTTTTTGTGGCCCAGATGCGCAAGATCGCCGTCGGTGATAAACTTGGCGGCCGTCACGGCAACAAGGGCGTTATTGCCCGTATCCTGCCTGTCGAAGACATGCCGTTTATGGCTGACGGAACCCCGGTTGATATCATTCTGAATCCGCTCGGCGTACCGTCCCGTATGAACGTCGGCCAGCTATTCGAAACTCATCTCGGTATGGCAGCCAGGGCACTCGGTATCAAAGTTACCAGCCCTTCATTCAACGGCGTCCCGTCGGAAAAAATTCATGAATTACTTAAGCAGGCCAACCTGCCCGAGGATGGCAAACAGCAACTGTACGATGGTCGTAGCGGTGAGGCTTTCTCGGAGCACACCACTGTGGGCAGCATGTACATGATCAAGCTCAACCACATGGTAGCCGATAAGATCCATGCCCGATCAACCGGCCCGTACACCATGGTGACGCAGCAACCGCTGGGCGGTAAAGCCCAAAACGGCGGCCAGCGCTTCGGCGAAATGGAAGTCTGGGCGCTGGAAGCTTACGGCGCCGCCAACACTCTGCAAGAGATGCTGACAATTAAATCCGATGATGTTTACGGCCGCAGCAAGGCGTACGAGTCTATAATCAAGAAGACCCAGATTGTCGGCCCTAAGGTTCCCGAGAGCTTTAACGTGCTTGTCAAGGAGCTACAAGGGCTTGGGTTGAAGGTTGACCTGATAAGTTCGGACACCTTGGTTGACGCCGAAGACGTTCTGGCCAGCAATATTCACGAGGAAGCGGCTCATCCAGCCGAGGTCGACGTTCCGCAACCAGCAGTCTCGGATATTGACGTAACCGAAGAAGTCTCCGGAGACGAGTTCAAAGTCGAAAGCAGCGAAGGAAGCAGTGCCGATACAGGAGAAGACATGGCTCCGGTTATAGCCGATAGCGGTGGCTCGGACGCAAGTGGCACGGCCGCAGGCGATGCTGACGATACTAGTGCTAGTGAAGAAGAGGAGGCTTAACAACTATGACACCTACACAACGTTATTCCGGCAACGGTACCGATATTGCTGATTTTGATGCGGTCCGTCTGGCTGTTGCCAGCCCCGAAGACATTCTTGACTGGAGCTACGGGGAGGTTACTAAACCGGAGACCATTAACTACCGGACCCAGAAACCGGAACGTGACGGCTTGTTCTGCGAGCGGATCTTCGGCCCCGTGAAGGATATAAACCCGCATGACGCCAAATATAAGGGCGTGCGAAGTCGTGAAGCCGCTGTCGACAAAAACGGCGAACTGGTGACACGCAGCATCGTCCGGCGCGAACGGATGGCGCACATTAATCTGGCCGTACCGGTGTCGCATATCTGGTTCCTGCGTGGCACGCCAAGCGCCATGGGCTTACTGCTCGGCATGACCGTCAAGAGCCTGGAACGGGTCGCGTACTTCGCCAGCTACATAATCAAAAAAGTCAATACCGAAAAGCGCGACACCTTACTGCGCGACAAAGAGGCGGAATTTGCTGCTGCGCAGGAAGCCGTTAAAGCCCGGTTCAAGAAAGAAGCCGAAGCCGAGAGCGCCAACACCAAAGCGCTGGCTGAGATGCAGACCAAAGAACTCGAGCAGCTGACCAAGGACTTTGAAGCGTACCGAGACCAGCTCATCTCTTTGGAACGGATGCACCTGATTAGCGAAACCGATTACCGCAACCTGCCTGACGAGTTGCGTTCGCTTATAGAAGTCGGTATGGGTGGCGCAGCCCTTAAGGAACTTCTGGTAGACATCGACCTCAAGCAACTGATCAGCGACCTTAGCGCCGAAGCTGAAGACGCCAAGGGCCAGCGGCGCAAGAAGCTCATGAAACGGCTCCGCTTGCTGGAAAGCATGGCCCGGGCCGGCATCCGCCCGAGCTCTATGTGCATTAGTGTACTGCCGGTTATCCCACCGGACCTCAGGCCTATGGTGCAATTGACCGGCGGCCGTTTTGCGACCAGCGACCTCAACGACTTGTACCGCCGTGTCATTAACCGCAACAACCGCCTTAAGAAGCTCATTGATCTTAACGCTCCGGAAGTTATTCGCCGGAACGAGCAGCGAATGCTCCAGGAGGCCGTTGACGCGCTGATTGACAATAACAGTACCCGCAGCGGCCGCGCCGTGGCTGCCACTGGCCAGCGCCGTCGGCTCAAGAGCTTGAGCGACATGCTGAAGGGCAAGCAGGGGCGCTTCCGCCAGAACCTGCTCGGTAAACGCGTCGACTATTCCGGCCGTTCCGTTATCGTGGCTGGACCCGAACTTAAGATCAACCAGTGCGGTTTGCCGAAGATGATGGCATTGGAACTCTTCAAGCCATTCGTGATCGGCGAGCTCATTGCCCGCGAGCAGGCCCACAATATTAGAAGTGCTTCCCGCCTAATCGAAATGGGTGACACCATAGTATGGGACGCCCTGGATGAAGTCATTAAGGGCAAGTACGTGCTGCTCAACCGCGCGCCGTCATTGCACCGTCTTAGTATCCAGGCGTTCCAGCCGGTCCTGATTGAGGGCCGGGCTATCCAGCTGCATCCGCTAGTGTGTAAAGGTTTTAACGCCGACTTTGATGGCGACCAGATGGCTGTACACCTGCCGCTGAGTACCAAAGCACAAAAAGAGGCCCGGGAAATCATGGCTGCCAACCGGAACCTGCTGAAGCCGGCTGACGGATCGCCGATCCTGCATATTGAACAGGACATTGTCCTGGGCTGCTACTACCTTACCTATGAACGTCCTAAGGACAATAAGAAAGCTGTGCCATTCGCTAGCTTGGACGAGGCACTTATGGCCTTCGACAGGGGCGCTATCAACCTGCAAAGCCGTGTTCGGGCGCCGTTCCGCGGCGAGACCCGCGAAACCACGCTCGGCAGGCTGCTTTTTAATGAAGTTTTCCCTGAAGACTTTTCGCTTCAGGATGAGACTATGACCAAAAAGCGCCTGCAGCAAGTTATGGCTGACGTATACGCGCGTTACGGGCAGGAACGAACCGCAGAAATCGCTGATGACCTCAAGGACCTGGGCTTCCATTACGCTACCTTCTCAGGCCTCAGTATCGGCATGGGCGACTTTACGCCGATCGATGGCATGCATGAGTTGCTTGACGTAGGCGAGGAACGGGCAGCAGCGATTTCCGACCAGTATGAAGAAGGCTTCATAACCGACGCAGAACGACACCGCCTGACTGTAGATAACTGGACCAAGATTGAAACTAAAGTCCGCGATATGTTGACCGAACAGATGGTTGGACAGGATTCCTCTATGGCCATCTCGATCAACTCTGGTGCCCGCGGTAACATTTCCCAGCTTAATTCAACGGTTGGTATGCTTGGCGTACTGCAGGATGCCGGCGGTAATGTCATCGAGCTGCCGATTAAGTCCGGTTACATTAACGGCCTCAGCCCGCTGGAGTACTTCACTGGTACCCGCGGAACCCGTAAGGCGCTCATTGATATCGCCCTGAAGACGGCCGATGCCGGATACCTGACACGCCGCCTGGTTGACGTGTCGCAAGACGTGTTCACTATCGATGATGACGGCAGCGACCCCGGTTTTGCGATGCTACGGGCCGATGCCGAGTATATCGGTGTGCCGTACGCTTCACGCCTGACTGGCCGGTTCGCCGCCGAAACCCGCAAAGGCCTCACGAAGAAGGGTGAGCTGATCACCGCCGAAGCCGCAGTAAAAATCGATGCTGATAAGAACCAGGATAGCGTCAAGATCATGAGTGCTCTAAGCTGCACCAATGTCAGAGGCGTGTCTAGGAAGTCATACGGCCTCGATCCGGCAACCGGTGAACTGGTGGCCAACAACCACCCCATCGGTGTCATCGCGGCGCAGAGTATCGGTGAACCCGGTACACAGTTGAGCCTGGACTCCAAGCACCGTTCCGGCGGAGCGGTTGCCGACGATACGGCCCAAGGCTTAAGCCGTATCGAAGAACTTTTCGAGGTTCGTTCACCCAAGGGACAAGCCTACCTGACAGAAATTGCCGGTACGGTTAATACCTGGGAAGAGGGCGACCACTATGTCGTACAGGTGACTGCCGATACAAAAGAAAAAGTTACCTTTACGCTTGGCGAACGAAAAGCCCAGGTTGCCAGTGGTACTGACGTGGTAGCCGGCGACGTAGTAGCCGCATTGGAAGACGCCTCGGAACCGCTAATCGCACCGATGGCCGGCAAGGCCCACGTCACCAACAAGACCGTGGTCATTACCCCCACCAAGCAGAGTGTAGTGCGCTACGAGATCCCTGGATTCAAGCAATTGCTGGTTCAGGATGGCGGCCATGTGGTTTCCGGCCAGCGTTTGACCAACGGTTCAATCAATCTGCAGGATTTGATTCGCTGGCAGGGTATTGAATCGACGCAGCGCTACATAATGAACGAGATTCTTAAGATCTTTGCCGCCCAGGGCCAGAACATTGCCGATAAGCACCTGGAAATCATCGTCCGGCAGATTTTCAGCCGGGTACAGGTTGAGGAAGCCGGCGACAGTGATTTCGTGACCGGTGATATTGTCAGCAAATTGGCTGTGGTCGAGGCCAACGAGTCTCTGGTTGCCGCAGATAAGCAGCCCGCCAGATACAGCCAGCTATTACTAGGCATCACCAAGGCGTCCTTAAGTACCGATTCCTTCTTGAGTGCCGCGTCGTTCCAGGATACTACGCGTGTCCTGATCGCAGCTGCCACCTCTGGTAAGGTCGACAAGCTTTACGGCCTCAAGGAAAACGTCATACTAGGGCGAAAGATTCCTGTCGGTACCGGTGCCGCCAAAGATGAAGACGACGAAGTGGATGCCGAACTCGTTGCAGAAGCCGAGACAGTAATAGGCGGCCAGAGCGGGCTAGACCCTAAACTGGTTGAAGCCTAGCCCTCGATCTGATACAATGTCAAACCAAAGCTACAGCAATAAGCAATCCGAGCCAGGGAGAAAGGCATGCTCCCCGCAGCAGCAGGTTGCACCATTAAGGAGAACCAATGCCAACTATTAACCAGCTTGTGCGCAAACCGCGTACCAAAGTAACCGGCAAATCCAAATCGCCGGCCTTGCAGCGTGTTACAAATAACCTAAAGACCCGCAACTATGAGAAGCCGGCACCGTTCAAACGGGGCGTGTGTGTAAGGGTTACTACAAAGACCCCTAAAAAGCCGAACTCGGCTCTGCGCAAGGTTGCCCGCGTCCGCCTAAGCAATGGCCATGAAGTATGGGCCTACATCGGCGGCGAGGGCCACAACTTACAGGAACACGCCGTGGTCCTGGTCCGTGGCGGTCGCGTAAAGGACCTGCCCGGCGTCCGCTATCACATCGTCCGCGGCAGCCTTGACCTGCAAGGCGTCAACGACCGCAAGCAGGGCCGCAGTAAGTACGGCACCAAGAAAGGCGGTAAATAATGCCTCGTAAGAAGACCAAATCCCTAGTGCGGGATATCCAGCCGGACCGTCTTTACAATAGCGTCCAGGTCCAGCGCCTGATCAACCGCGTGATGCTGAACGGTAAAAAGCAACTGGCCGAACGCTTGGTATACGGCGGCATGCAAAAAGCGGCCAGCAAGCTCAAGGTTGACAACCCACTTGAGGTGTTCGAGCAAGCCATGAAGAATGTCCAGCCGCATCTAGAGACCCGTTCCCGTCGTGTAGGCGGTGCCAACTACCAGATCCCGTTCGAGGTCAAAGGCCAGCGCCAGCAGCACCTGACAACCATGTGGTTTGTCCAAGCGGCCCGGTCCCGTAAGGGCATGAGCATGCTGGACCGTATCGCCGCGGAACTGGTGGACGCCTACAACAGCCAGGGCGCGGCCGTTAAGAAGCGTGAAGATTCCCATAAAATGGCTGAAGCCAACCGGGCTTTCGCCCACTTCGCGAGAGGCTGACTATGGCTATGCCTGAAGGCTATGACGGTTATGGTACGACGGGTTCTTTCGGGGAAGAGATGGGGCTGGACCGGCCTATGTTATGGGCGAGGAGCTGCGAAAGCGTTTTTCAGATCAACAACCCCCGACAACCGAAACATAAGAAGGATAATGTATGCCAACTAAGAAGACAGCAATAGGCAAGGTTCGTAACATCGGCATTATCGCGCATATTGACGCCGGCAAGACCACTACTACCGAAGGCATTTTGTACCGCACCGGCCTAAAGCACAAGATCGGCGCCGTACACGAAGGCGAGACGACTACCGACTGGATGGCGCAGGAGCGCGAGCGCGGCATCACCATTGTAAGCGCCGCTGTGACCTGCTACTGGAAAGACCACCAGATCAACATTATAGATACGCCGGGCCACATCGACTTCACTGTCGAAGTGGAGCGTTCTCTGCGCGTACTCGACGGCGCAGTTGTAGTATTCGACGGCAAAATGGGTGTCGAATCGCAGTCCGAGACCGTCTGGCGCCAGGCCGACAAGTATGGCGTGCCGCGCGTCTGCTTCATTAACAAGATCAACCAGACCGGCGGTGATTTTTACAAATCACTCGATACTATCCACGCGCGCCTGAGCAAACACGCTTTTCCAATTCATCTGCCAATCGGCTTCGAACAGTCCGTTAACGGTGTTGTCGACCTTATTAATATGAAAGCCTACACTTACAAGGAATTTACGGACCACGAGCTTACGGAGGGCGAAATTCCAGCCGATATGCTCGACAAGGCCAAGAAATACCGCAGCCTTTTGATCGAGAACGCCGTCGCCGAAGACGAGAGCATGCTAGAAAAATACCTCGAGGGAGGCGAAGACGGCATGAGTATCGATGATGTCAAACACGCTGTTCGCTACGCTACATTGACAGGCAAGTTCTTCCCGGTGACTGGCGGCGACGGCCGCGGCGTCATCGTAGAGAAAGTGCTTGACCTGGTCACTGAGCTATTGCCCAGTCCTGAAGACCGTGGTAGCACCTGGGGCTTACATCCTAAAAGCGGCGACGAGACCGAGCGTAAACCTAACGAGACTGAACCGTTCGCCGGCCTGGCTTTCAAAATCGCCACTGACCCTTTCGTCGGCAAGTTGGCATACTTCCGTGCGTATTCCGGCAAACTCAAATCCGGTAGCTATATCCTGAACAGCTCAACAGGCGAGAAAGAACGCGTCGGCCGTATCGTACGCATGCAAGCCGATAAGCGCGAAGACGTTGATGAAATTGGCGCCGGCGATATCGCCGCTATCGTCGGGCTGAAGGGCACCACGACTGGCAACACGCTGTGCGAGCAGAACAACCCGATCGTCCTGGAGAGTATTACGTTCCCGGAACCGCCGGTGAGTATTGCCATCGAACCTAAGACCAAAGCCGACCAGGAGAAGATGAGCCTTGCCCTGCAGCGATTGGCCGAAGAGGACCCAACCTTCCGCATTCGAGTGGACGAGGAGACCGGCCAGACTATCATCAGCGGCATGGGCGAGTTGCACCTGGAGATCCTGGTGGACCGCATGAAGCGCGAATTTAAAGTTGAGGCCAATATAGGCCAGCCGCAAGTTGCCTACCGCGAGACCATCCGCAAAGACGGCGTCGAAGTCCAGGGCAAGTTCATCCGCCAGTCTGGCGGCCGCGGCCAATACGGTGATGTCTGGCTGCGCCTTAGCCAAAATGAGGCCGGCAAAGGTTTTGAGTTCATTAACTCCATAAAAGGCGGTGTGATACCCAGTGAGTATATTCCGGCCGTACGTAAGGGCATAGAAGAGGCTATGAGCAATGGCGTAATAGCCGGCTACCCGGTCGTCGACATTAAGACGGAGCTCTACGACGGCTCATACCACGAGGTTGACTCCAGCGAAATGGCTTTCTCTATCGCCGGCTCTATGGCGCTCCAGGAAGGTGTCAAAAAGGCTCAGCCGACCCTGCTTGAACCAATCATGAAAGTCGTCGTCGTCACGCCTGAGAATTTCATGGGCGACGTCATCGGCGATCTCAACTCCAAGCGCGGACGCGTAGAGTCAATGGAAGACCTGACCCAGGGCATTAAGGAAATTACCGCGTTTGTCCCACTCGGTGAGATGTTCGGTTACACAACTAATTTGCGCAGCACCACTCAGGGCCGCGCTAGCTCCAGCATGGAACTCGACCACTACGCCGACGTTCCCGCGCATGTCGCCGAGGCTATAATAGCCAAAAAAGGAAAGTAATGGTATAAAACCTTTATGGACCATACTGAGTTCATAAAGAGTTTTGAAGATAGGCCTGTAACGCTGCAACAACAGCACGCGGCCGAACTTCTGGTTGCCAAGTGCGTGTACCCAGTTACCGACATTACTGATTTGGAACAAAGAGCAGGTCAGCAGCAGGATAACTTAACTCCCGCGGGACTGGCCAGGCTTGCCTTTATGCTTGGCAGAGCTAACTTTGAACTCATAACCGGGCTTGGCAGACGCAAAAAAGTATATGACTTTTATCGAGCGCTGGACGTGCCGCGCCTTGAATCTATTCAGCACGCCACTCCAAAAGTCGGCGTGGCTGCCGCCATAGCCGTGCTCAAGCCGCCCAAAAGACCGGACTCTTTACAAACTTCTTAATATCAGCTACTATACTGCGGTAGCTTGCGTGGGTTCTGTTATACCTGTGCAAACATAGTTTATAATAAGCCATCAATCACTAAATCAAGGAGTAATAAGTTATGGCAGATACATTTGACCGCAGTAAGCCGCACATTAATGTCGGTACCATGGGGCACGTCGACCACGGTAAGACGACCCTGACAGCCGCAATTACTTCTGTATTGGCCAAAAAACTGCCGAGCAACGTCAACAAGCCGGTTGCTTACGATCAGATCGACAACGCGCCCGAGGAAAAACAGCGCGGTATTACCATCGCCACTTCGCACAATGAATATGAGAGCGAAAAGCGCCACTACGCGCACGTTGACATGCCCGGACACGCCGACTATGTCAAGAACATGATTACCGGTGCCGCCCAGGTTGACGGCGCCATTCTCGTGGTTTCCGCCGCCGATGGCCCTATGCCTCAGACGCGCGAGCACGTCTTGCTTGCTAAGCAGGTCGGTGTGCCTTCCATCCTGGTCTTCTTGAATAAAATGGACCTGGCTGACCCCGAACTGGTTGATCTAGTCGAGGAAGAGGTCCGTGAATTACTTGAGAAGAACGGCTTTGACCGAGAGGCCCCTATTATCCGCGGTTCTGCTACTAAGGCTTTGGAAGGTGATGCCGAGAACGAAGATAAGGTTATGGAGCTCGTTAAGGCTATGGACGACTACATCCCTGAGCCGAAGCGTGAGCTGGACAAGCCGTTCCTGATGCCGATTGAGGACGTGTTCTCCATCAAGGGTCGCGGCACCGTGGCCACTGGCCGTATCGAGACCGGTGTCGTCAAGATCAACGACGAAGTAGAAATTGTCGGTATTCGCGACACCAAAAAGAGTGTGGTGACCGGCATCGAAGCGTTCAAGAAAAGCTTGGACCAGGGACAAGCTGGCGACAATGCCGGCATCTTGCTACGCGGTATTGAGCGTGACGACATCGAGCGCGGCCAGGTTTTGGCCAAGCCAGGCACCATCACGCCGCATACTGAATTCGACAGCGAAGTCTACATATTGGCCAAAGAAGAAGGTGGCCGCCACACCCCGTTCTTCAAGGGCTACAAGCCACAGTTCTACTTCCGTACCACTGACGTGACCGGCGAGGTTGAACTGCCTGCAGACAAAGAAATGGTCATGCCGGGCGATACCGTAACCTTCAAGGTCAAACTGCTGGCCCCGATTGCTATGGAGCAGGGTCTGCGTTTTGCAATCCGTGAAGGCGGCCGCACTGTCGGTGCCGGCGTGGTCACCAAAATTGTCAAGTAGATTGACGCAGTCTATTGGTTGCAGCTGAGTTATATGGTATAGTAACCGCTGATATTACACTGCTGATTAAAAGTCGTCTTGCGTAGGTCAAGAAGATGTTACAGCAGGCTGACAACAAAGTTAGAAAGGAACACCACCTATGGCAGACGCCAAAACCACTACCAAATCATCAGCCACTGACGCTAAACAGCGTATCCGTATCCGCCTGAAGGCCTATGACCATAAAGTTATTGACCAAGCCGCCAAGCAGATCGTCGATACGGCGCTCCGAACCGGTGCCAGCCTGGCCGGTCCGATTCCGCTGCCGACCCGCAAGAATACCTACACGGTTATCAAAAGCCCTCATGTCTACAAAAAGGGCCGCGAGCAATTCGAGATGCGTGTCCACAAGCGTTTGATTGACGTCTTCGAGCCGACGCCTAAGACCATTGATTCACTCATGAATTTGTCATTGCCAGCCGGTTGCGATGTCGAAATTAAGATGTAATGCCTGGTTACGTAATTATATTTAGTATGAGAAGTAAGTGGCAGCGCAAATGATAAAGGGCATCTATGACCTCTGAGAGCAGGGGGAACATAAAGGCCGGCGTCAGAGGAGGGGAATATGTCGTTATGGCGTTCGTACCTCCTCTGCCTGCGAACGAGCTGGATGT
This sequence comes from Candidatus Saccharimonadota bacterium, assembly GCA_027315225.1. GTDB lineage: Bacteria > Patescibacteriota > Saccharimonadia > Saccharimonadales > UBA4665 > DAHUYJ01. The sequence continues at coordinate 23,449 of DAHUYJ010000008.1, forward strand.
TTTTGATGCGGACGCCATGCACCCTTTCTCTGACGAGCACTTGGACGAAAAGGGTGCCGTTCGCGGCTTGGTGTTTCATAAGGCAGTTTTTGCCGGCGGTACAGTGAGCTGGCAGGAGGAGGCTATGGCATACTTAAAAGAGCAGTCCAAGATGATCGATTACCGGTTTGACCAGCGGAGGCTGCACGTACTCGGAAATACTGCCATGAACCAGTCACATGCTATGGCGCCAATCTCAATCTTGTAGAATTTGCAACAGCTTGACAGGGGTAAGTTTGGCGTGGTACTCTAGTATGGTATCTCAGCAAGACTTTGGCTTGGTTTGCGCCAGTAGGTCTGCCAATAACAGGGGTAGAAACCGCGCGCAACCAGTTATTTTTATATAAAGCTTTGGTACGTTGAACCGTAAAATAAAGGGAAAGCCTGCGTGAAAGCCCTCATTACAAGAAAGCTCGGAATGACCAGCGCCATCAATGAAGACGGGGCTCTGCAGGCTATTACCTTGTTGGCGGTTGACGAACACGCTGTGCTGCAGCACAAGACGGACGAGCAGGACGGCTATACGGCTGTACAAGTCGGCACCGGTACCGCCAAGAAGCTCAACAAGAGTGTGGCCGGCCATGTCAAGGTAGCCAAAGTCATGCCAAAGTTTATCCGTGAATTCCGCATTAGCGAAATACCAGAAGATCTCAGCGTCGGCAGCAAATTCAGCGCCGACGTTTTTAGTGTAGGGGACATTGTTCAGGCCACCGGCATGAGCAAAGGCAAGGGTTGGGCCGGTACCATCCGGCGCCATAACTTCCATCGTCAGCGCAAGACGCACGGTGGCAAGGGAAATACCCGTAAACCTGGCTCCATCGGTTCAATGTATCCGCAGCATATCCTTAAAGGCACCAAGATGGCCGGTCAACTCGGTAACACACGCACCAGCGTTCGTAACCTCAAGGTCGCCCTTGTCGATGCCGAGCAAAACGTTATCGGCGTGGCCGGAGCCGTACCGGGTCCGCGCCGAGGCATAGTAATCATACGGGAAGCCATATCATGAGCACGGCGACGTATACGAAGACCGGCACCAAAGCTACGTCTGCGGCTAAGCTCGACAAGAGCATTTTTGGTGTAGAAGTTAACAACCATGAACTCCTCAAGGCTGCCTACGATGCATATATGGCTAACGGCCGCGTCAACCTGGCCGCTACCAAGACACGCGGCCTGGTCCGGGGCGGCGGTAAAAAGCCCTGGCGCCAAAAAGGCACTGGCCGGGCGCGTTTCGGTTCGTCCCGCAACCCGATCTGGCGGGGCGGCGGTATCGTTTTTGGCCCGTCAGGAAGGGAGAATTATACCAAGCAATTGAACGCCAAGGCCAAACGTCAGGCTTTGCGCCAGGCCTTGAGCCTCAAGGCGGATGCCGTCAAGGTTATCGAGACATTTGAGTGTAAAGACGGCAAAACCGCGCAGACGGCTAAGTTATTGAAAAAGATTGAAGTTTCAGGCAGTACCCTTATCGTAGTCAGCCTCAAAGACAACCTTGTAGAGCGGGCAACCCGTAATTTACCAGATGTTAAGGCAACTGACGCCCGTTATTTGAACGTGTACGACATCCTCAATGCCGACACCATCGTTATCAGCCAACAATCGCTGGCCATTGTTACGGATTGGCTGGCCGGCAAGAAACCCACTGCAGGTGTTAGCGGCAAGGAGCCTAGCAAATGAGTAAGACCATAAGCCTTCGTCCGCACCTGAGCGAAAAGACCTACGGCTTGAGCGAAAGCCGTGTGTATGTCATGGAAGTACCGGGAGGCGCCAATAAGCACATCGTAGCGCAAGCCGTCGAAGCGCAATTTGAGGTCAAAGTGGAAAAAGTTAATCTGACCAATATTCCTGGCAAGGCCAAGCGCAGCATAAGTTTGAACGGCAAGCGCATAACCGGCACGTCCGGACGGCGCTCTGGCGTCAGGAAGGCATACGTAACGTTGGCTAAGGGCCACAGCTTGCCGTTCTTCAACGCTATCGAAGAAGAAGAACAAAAGGAGCAAGCTGTCCAGGATAAGATCGACAAAGCGGCAGCCAAGCAGATAGAGAAGGACGCTAAGCCGCGTAGGGGTTTCCGCTTGCCCAAGCGGCGCCCTAGCGACGTCGAGGAGAAGGATAAGTAATGGCGATCAAGACCTATAACCCTACCACTCCAGGACGCCGGGGCATGACCAGCCAGGATTTCGACGGCATTACTGCTAAGCGCCCCCTAAAGTCCCTGTTAGCGGTCAAGAACCGCGGTAGCGGCCGCAATAACCAGGGTCGGATAACTACCCGCCACAAGGGTGGCGGCGTGAAACGTTTTTACCGCCTGGTCGACTTCAAGCTGGCTGATGGCGTGACTGCGACAGTTGAGCAGATCGAGTACGACCCTAACCGCAGTGCCCGCATTGCCCGTATCAAGGATTCGAACGGCATCTACCACTATATTCTGGCGGCACAAGGCATGAAAGTGGGACAAAGAATCACCGTGGGTGAGAGCGCCGCTATCGAGACTGGCAATCGCCTGCCGCTTAGGTCGGTTCCTATCGGTAGCACCGTCCATGCTATTGAATTACAAGTTGGTCGTGGTGCGCAGATGGTCCGCAGTGCCGGCAACAGCGCGCAATTGATGGGTCGGGATAACGGTTATGCCCAGATCCGCTTGCCAAGTGGCGAGGTGCGTTTGGTGAACGAGAATTGCAGCGCCAGCCTGGGTGTCGTTGGTAATGAGCAACACCAGAACATTAAGCTTGGCAAGGCCGGCCGTCGCCGCCTTCAAGGTGTTCGCCCTACGGTGCGCGGCGTAGTTATGAACGCGGCTGACCACCCGCATGGCGGCGGCGACGGCGGCCGCCACGGCATTGGCGGCGGCAAGAACCATGGTAGTGCGCCCAAAACACCTTGGGGTCAGAAGACCCTGGGCTATAAGACCAGGCGGCGTAAGAGCACCAGCAAATTCATTGTTCGAACGCGTCACCAAGGAAAGAGGAGATAATTATGCCCGGCGAACCTATGAGCAAAGAGTTTGATCCGGCCATTGAGCTAAGAGCCCTGGGGCTTGACGATGATACCATTGCGGCATTGGGCGCCGATGTGCCTACTAACCTTCGTGGCATGCTGGCTTTACGTGGTGGTTTAGCAGATGGCCCGCGGGCCGCTATTGGAGCCGGACCAAACACTGCCGAGCCTTTGCGCTACGAAAGGACCTATGATATGGGAATGAGCGCCGCTGAAATTTTACTCAGAAGGGAGAGCCGGGGATGAGCCGATCACTCAAAAAGGGACCGTTTATAGACTTCAAACTGGCCAAGAAGGTTAACGCGCTTGGCGACAACGATCGGACCATCATAAAGACCTGGGCCCGGGCCAGTACCGTCGCCCCAGAGTTTGTCGGGAAAACAATTGCCGTACATAACGGCAAGGTTCATGTACCGGTATTCGTTACAGAGAACATGGTCGGCCATAAACTCGGCGAGTTCGCACCGACCCGTAAATTCCGCTCCCATGGCGGTAAGTTAGCGAAAGGTAAGTAAGGAGTAATATGGCAGTCAAAGCAGTAGCCAAAGGAGTACGTCTCAGCCCGCGCAAGGTGAGTGTGGTGGCTGCCCTGGTGCGCGGCCGTAGCGTCGAAGACGCCCTGACTATCCTGGAACACACTCCACGCCGCAGCGCGCTGGCTGTTAAGAAGGCTATCATGAGTGCTCGTGCAAATGCTGACCATAATCACGACTATAAGCCAGCCACCTTATATATTACTGAGATCAATGTTACGCCGGGCCCCCGCCTGAAGCGTTACCGACCGTCTGCCAGGGGGAGGGCCTTCCCTTTCCAGCGCAAGAGTTCCCATATCCGTGTCGTGGTAGATGGCGAGAAACGGGAGCCTAAAAAACCAGCCGCCAAAGTTAACAAGGTCGCCGCCGCTAAGGAAGCCGTTAAAACTGAGGAGACAAAGTAATGGGCCAGAAAGTTAATCCTATCAGCATGAGGCTCCAGGTCAACAAAGATTGGTCGAGCAAATGGTTCGCCGACAAACGTGAATACGCGAAGTTCCTGAAGGACGACCTGGCAGTCCGCCGTTTGATTACCGATAAGCTTGGTAGCCGGGCAGCTATTAACAAAGTCGAGATCAATCGCACGCCGAACCTGGTAACTGTTACGATCGCCACCGCCAAAGCGGGCGTGGTGATTGGCCGCGGCGGCGCTGGCGCCGCCGAACTGAAGGCCGCCATTGAGAAGATTTACGGCATACCGGTTCGTGTCAATATAGAAGAAGTCAAACGCCCTGACATGTATGCCAAACTGGTGGCTGAGAATATAGCCCATCAGATGGAACGCCGCATGAGCTTTCGCCGGGCTATCAAGTCGGCGTCCGCAGCTACCATGCGGGCTGGCGCCAAGGGCGTGCGCATCGAAGTATCTGGACGGCTGAACGGCGCTGAAATGTCGCGCACCGAGAAAGAAACGGCCGGCAGCGTGCCACTCCACACTTTGCGTGCGGATATCGACTTTGCCTCAGCCCGCGCCCTATGGCCCGGCGCTGGCATCATCGGCGTAAAAGTCTGGATTTACAAGGGAGAGGTGCAATAGACATGACCGGTTTGCGCCGAATCACCAGGAGGAGCGTGTAAGATGTTGATGCCCAAACGTACCAAGCACCGCAAGGTTAGAAAGGGAAAGATTCGCGGCGTAGCGACCAGCGGTCATTATATTGCGTTCGGAGATTATGCTCTCCAGGCGCAAGGCCAAGAGCGGATTACTGCGCGGCAGATCGAATCAGCCCGCCAGGCCATGACGAGACACATTAAGCGTGGTGGCAAAATTTGGATCAGAATCTTCCCGCACACTCCAGTAACCCGCAAGCCGCAAGACGTCAAGATGGGCAGTGGCAAAGGCAACCCGGAATTTTTTGTAGCCAAGGTCCGGCCCGGTACTATCATGTTCGAGATGCAGGGTGTCAACGAGGAAACTGCCCGCGAGGCTATGCGCCTGGCCGCCCACAAGCTGCCGGTCAAGACTAAATTTTTGGCCAGGGAGGAGAGTTAAGCATGAAGGTCGTTGATATTCGTAAACTCTCAACCGTCGAACTGACCACCGAAAGCACGCGCTTGCGCGAAGAAATCGTGGAGCTGCAGCGTCGCCTGCACCTCGGCGAGATTGAAAACAACCGCGTTATCCGCAACAAACGTAAAGACCTGGCTCGTATGCTGACCGTGCTCGGCGAGGCGCTGACTAAGGAGACTAAATAATATGGCAAAACAACTTACCGGCACCGTTTCTTCCAATAAGGGCGATAAGACCATCATAGTGACTGTGCAAACCCGTAAAACACACCCTCTTTATCGCAAGCAATATCTTGTGAGTAAGAAGTTCATGGCTCACGACGCCAAAAACGAAGCCAAACCCGGCGACAAAGTCATAATTACCGAGACTCGTCCTATCAGCACCCGTAAGCGGCATACCCTGAGCCGCATTATCGAGCGGCCGTCCCTGAGAGCTGATTCATTGGCGGCTACCAAAGTCGAAGAACCAGAGCGTCCGGCTAGCAAGGCTAAAGCGGATGAGTCCGAAGGGCCACGGGAGCGTTCGTCATGATCCAACAGGAATCCCGCCTGATAATCTGTGATAACAGCGGTGCCAGGGAACTGCTGTGCATCAGGGTGCTTGGTGGCAGCCGCCGCCGTTATGCCCGTGTTGGCGACATCATCGTGGGCACTGTTAAGCAAGCCACGCCTGGTGGCCAGGTCAAAAAGAAGTCGGTGGTGCGCGCCGTAGTTGTCCGCACGCGTAACCAGATACGGCGCCGTGACGGCTCAACCATAAAGTTCGACGACAATGCCGCCGTAATAATCGGCGACGATAAATTACCGCGGGCAACCCGCATTTTCGGTCCTGTCCCGCGTGAATTGCGGGACCAGGGATATGCCAAGATCGTCTCGCTCGCACCGGAGGTATTATAGATGAGCCTTTCTACCAACAAGACTACCAATAAGGCTTTCAAGATCCGCCTCAGAAAAGGCGATCTGGTTAAGGTGCGCGCCGGCAAATACAAGGGCAGAACCGGTAAAGTAACAGCTGTGCATCCCCGCACCAACCAGGTGACTGTCGATGGTATCAACATAGTTAAAAAGCATATCAAGCCTAACCAGCAGCACCCCCAGGGGACGGTTCTAGAAGTTACTAAGCCGATCTGGGTAGGCAAAGTCGGTATTGTCGACCCGGTTAGCAAACGCCCTGCCCGTATTGGCTACAAGATTGATGCCAAAGGCGTCAAAACACGTGTCTATAAATCTACCGATAAGGAGATCAAATAATGCCAGCCGCTACCGATAAAGCACCCCAGAAGACCAAGCCCATATCGGGTACGGCTGCCCGTCTCCACGTTCAGTATGCGTCTACAATCGTCAAAGAACTGCAGCAGGAGCTGGGGCTTAAGAATGTACATCAAGTACCCCGGCTGGAGAAAATCGTTGTTAATGCCGGTCTTGGCAAGGCCAAGGACGATAAGAAATTAATGGAAACGGCTACCAATACGCTTCGCAAGATTACCGGTCAGCAGCCAATAGAGACGACCGCCAAGAATGCCATTGCCGGTTTCAAGCTGCGAGAAGGCAACAAGATCGGCCTGAAAGTCACCCTGCGCGGTGACCGCATGTACGAGTTCATGGACCGTGTAATCAACCTTGTATTGCCTCGCCTGCGGGACTTTCATGGTGCTGGCGCTAAGGCCTTTGACCGCCAAGGTAACTACGCTATAGGTTTTACCGACCAGTCAGTTTTTCCTGAATTGAGTTTCGAGGAAACCACTCCGGCTCACGGACTGCAGGTGGTTTTTGTAATAGATGCTACGCAACCCGCGCATGGCCGGGCATTGCTAGAAAAGTTCGGCATGCCGTTCGAGAAAGGAAGTAAATAATGGCTAAGAAATCCATCATCGCGCGCGACGCCAAACGCCTCAAGATGATTGAGAAGTACGCCGCCAAGCGTAAAGAGCTGAAAGAACTCGGAGACCAGGAGGGGCTGGCAAAGTTGCCGCGTAACTCCAGCCCAACCCGACGCACCAACAGATGCATCGAGACCGGCCGGCCCAGGGCCTACATGCGCCAGTTCGGTTTGAGCCGCATTAGCTTCCGGGAACACGCCAGCAAAGGCGAGATTCCCGGCGTAACGAAATCGAGTTGGTAAGAAAGGAGAACAGATCTATGAGCACAACCACAACAGATCCCATAGCCGACATGCTGACTCGTATCCGTAATGCCGCTGCTGTGCAGAAGCATAAAATTACGCTGCCGCATTCCAACATAAAAGAGTCCGTGGCCCGTTTGCTGCAGCAAAGTAACTTTATCGACGGCGTCGCGGTCGGCAAAGCCCCGATCGGCAAAACCCTAACTATTGAAATCAACGGAGAGGGTAGCGGTGCCCGCATTACGGAGATCGTCCGCCTTAGCAAACCGGGTCGCCGTTACTACGTACGGGCGCGGGAAATCCCCACAGTTAAACGTGGCCGCGGTATAGTGATAATCTCAACGTCCAAGGGTTTAATGACCGGTGACCAGGCAAAAGCCGAGCACCTGGGCGGCGAATTAATCTGTAGGGTGTATTAAATATGAGTCGAGTAGGGAAGTCCCCCATTCCTATACCGGGCGGCGTTACAGTAACCGTCGACAAGGACGAAGTCACCGTGTCCGGCCCCAAGGGCACGCTCAAACAATTCGCTATGCCGGGTATTACGGTCCATCAGGAAGGTGGAGAGCTGGTTGTAAAACGCGCCAATGATGAGCCGAAAGTCCGGGCCCGACATGGCCTGATGAGAGCTTTACTTAATAATATGGTAAACGGCGTCAGCCAGGGCTTCAGCAAGAAGCTGGAGATTAACGGCGTTGGCTATCGGGTCGCCTTGGCCGGTACCGACCTCAAGATGAACCTCGGCTTCTCGCATGATGTTATTTACAAAGTTCCAGCCGGTGTTACGACCTCGGTTGAGCAGAATACCATAACAGTGAGCGGCATCAACCGCCAGCAAGTCGGACAAGTTGCCGCAGAGATCCGTTCACTTAGGAAGCCGGAGCCGTACAAGGGCAAAGGCATTAAGTACGAAGGCGAGCGCATTATCCGTAAGAGCGGTAAGAGCGGTAAGGAGAAGTAGGACTACAATGAGTAAGCAATTAGCCCACAAGTTACAGAATCGCAACCAGCGTAAAAACCGTGTGCGGACGTTGGCCAATGGTACTGCCCAACGGCCTCGTTTGAGCGTGCACATCAGCAACCTGCATGTCAGCGCACAACTGATAGACGACACTTCCCACCAGAGCCTGGCGTATGTCACCACTGCCGGCAAGAAGTCCGTTCAGGGTACCAAAACCGAAAAGGCTGCCTGGGTCGGCACCCAGATTGCTGGCGCAGCCAAAGCCGCGAAGATCAAAAAAGTCGTTTTCGACAGGGGCGGCAAGCTATACCATGGCCGGGTTGCGGCCTTGGCCGAAGCTGCCCGTAAAGCAGGATTGGAGTTTTAATTTATGCCTGAAACCACAGCACCCCAAACGGCGCGAAAACGTACCGAACGAAATGCCCGCCGTCCCGAAGCGCAATCCGCCGAGAAGCAGTTTGATGAGCGCACGCTGCATATTGACCGCGTGGCCCGCGTTGTCAAGGGCGGCCGCCGCTTCCGCTTCCGCGCTTTGGTAGTAATCGGTGACCGCAAGCATAAGGTCGGCATCGGCAGTGCTAAGGGTACTGATGTCACATCGGCTGTCACCAAGGCTACGGAAGTCGCCAAGAAACATCTCGTGGATATATCGCTATACAAGGGGACTTTGCCGCACGAGGCTGAAGCCAAGGTATCTGGCGCCCACATACTGCTCAAGCCGGCCAGTCCCGGCACGGGTCTTATCGCTGGAGGCGTAGTGCGCAGCGTTCTAGAAGTTACAGGCGTTCACAATGTGCTCAGTAAATCATTGGGTTCAACCAATAAGACCAACACGGCCTATGCAACTATCGCCGCTTTGCAGAGCCTGGTTCCTGCAGACCAGTGGATTACTGCTGCGGTGCGGTCCAAGGCCGATAAATCCAAGCAGTCGACTGCCAAAAAGGCTTCAGCTGCGCCGGATAAGAAGCCGGCTACTACCAAATCTGCCAAGAAAGAGGCCCGTTCATGAAGTATCACGAACTACAGGCCAGCCCTAAACAAACCGCTAAGCGTGTAGGCCGCGGTACAGCTTCCGGCCGCGGCAAGACCTCCGGCCGCGGTACCAAAGGCCAAGGTTCGCGGACCGGTTCGAGCAAAAAGCCCGGCTTTGCCGGCGGCGCGAACCCGCTCATGCAGCAGCTTCCCAAGTTGCCCGGCTTCCGCAGCCGAAGGACTAAGGCCGAGACCGTTTATACCGGCCAGCTGGAACAGTTTGCCGGCAAGACCGTGGACGCCACAACTCTGGCCGAAGCCGGTTTGATCAGTAACCCCTATGTTACGGTCAAGGTGCTTACCAAAGGAGAGTTGTCCAAGAAAGTAACTGTTAAGCTGCCCAAAGCCAGCGAATCCGCTGCGGCAGCCATACAGAAGGCTGGTGGCGCGTTCGAAAAAACCGTGCGTCTCAGCCGCCCCAAAACTGCGAAGGAAAAAAAGTAGCCGGAAACACAACTGCCGTAAGCTTTATGGTGTCGGGTATCTGTGCTTTAATAGATGCAAGTTATGATTGAGACTAATCGGCCGTGAATTGGAAAATTATTGCCAAGTCGCTTGGGCACAAGGATATGCGCACGCGCATCCTGGTGGTGGTCGGCATACTGCTTGTTTACCGCATCCTGGCACATGTCCCGGTACCGCTTGGTAATGCGCAGACGCTGCACCAGGTACTGCAGAACTTATTCAATTCCAGCAGTACGCCGCAATTCCTGAGTCTTTTCAACGTCTTTTCCGGCGGTGCGTTGGCCAACTTCTCGATTATGATTGCCGGTCTGGGGCCGTACATTAACGCGTCGATTATTATGCAGATGTTGACGAAGGCGGTGCCGCAGCTGGAAGCGCTGCACAAAGAAGGGGAGTTTGGCCAAAAAAAGATTAACCAGTACACTCGTATGCTGACGTTTCCGCTGGCCGTTATCCAGTCCATAGGGTCCATATACTTGATCCGGCAGGCGGCTCAATCCATCGGCGGCGTTGGTGACATAACAGCGCACGCTTCAATCATGCAATGGGTTATGATGGTCGCGGCCTTGACCGGCGGCTCTATGCTTTTGATGTGGCTGGGCGAGTTAGTGACTGAACAAAGTATCGGCAACGGTATTTCACTGATTATTACAGTCGGAATCGTCAGCCGCTTACCGGCAAATATTTTCAGCCTGGTGAGCTCGGCTGTCAAAAAGGGAGACCACTGGAAGGTATTGGGACACACCTTGCCTATCGACACGAACGGCTTCATCGTTGCCGTTATTATTCTGGCGGTAATCCTGTTAATAACGTGGTTGGTGGTCATGCTCAATGAGGCGGCCCGCAACCTAACTGTCAATTACGCCAAACGCGTCCAAGGTAACCGTACGTATGGCGGCATCACCACTATACTACCTGTTAAGATGATTACCGCCGGCGTGATTCCTATTATATTCGCGGTAGCTTTCCTGAGCGTACCCAGCTTTGCCGGCCAGCTGTTGAGCGGCAGCCACAACGTGCACTGGGCCCGCATCGGAAGCGACATGGTAACCTGGTTCCAGACCCCGTCGGCTACGACGTTCGCTGCAGAGGGACTGAAAGCTTACATCTACCCGGTCACCTACTTCCTGCTGGTATTTGTATTTACCTTCTTCTATACAAGCATTACCTTCAACCCGAAAGAAATTGCCGAGAACCTGCATAAGCAAGGCGGTTTTATTGAGGGGGTGCGGGGCGGCGAGCAAACCGAGAAGTATCTGGGCAAGATCGTCAACCGGTTAACACTTTTCGGGGCAATCAGCCTCGGCTTGTTAGCTATCCTGCCGGTCGTTGCCCAGGTGTTCATTACGACCAGCATTACAGTCGGCGGTACCAGCGTGCTCATTTTGGTCTCCGTAGCCCTGCAGACGCTCCGCGCCGTCGAGTCCCGGGCTTTGATGGTAACATATGACCAGTACTCGCAACCTGATTTCTTCTATGACTCTGACATACCGGGACTCGGTGCCGAAGCCCAGCGCAGCCTTAAGTTCGGCCCTCGTTTGCTGCGGCGTATGCGCGGCTCCGGTAAGACGCCCAAGAAATAGTCCGGCCAGGGGTAGCAGATAGGACAGAACCCTATGACACGAGTCGCGGGTTCGCCCGGCTCCGGGTTCAAAAGCCCTGTAGAATGTGATATTATACCTGATAAGTTCGCCTTACTGGCGAAGAGTTGATAGAGTTTACAAAAAACTCTTTACAAAGGGTTGTAACAACTGCTATAATTGCTCTCTAGTTATATTTATGGCAGCCAATAAGGAAGTAATCGAACTGACGGGCACTGTTGTCGAAACCTTGCCGGGGACACAATTTCGTGTCGAGCTCGAGAACGGCCATAAGATTATAGCTCACGTTGCCGGCAAGATGCGGAAGCATTTTATCCGTATCGTTCCCGGCGATAGCGTTACGGTCGAGTTGACCCCTTACGACCTTACGAAGGGAAGAATCACGTACCGCAAAGGATAGGCCCTAGGGGCATTAACATTACTTTAAGAAGCAGTGAGTCATTGCTTGAAGCTAAGGAGCTGTGATCCGCATGAAAGTGCGTGCTAGCGTAAAGAAAATCAGTCCGGATGACAAGATTGTCCGCCGCAAAGGCAGGGTATATGTTATCAACAAGTTCAAACCTAAGCATAAGCAGAGGCAAGGCTAATGGCGCGTATCTCAGGTGTTACTATTCCTGCTGAAAAACAGGTTTGGGTTGCCCTAACCTACATTCACGGCATCGGCGCTAAAAGTGCGAATGACATCCTGTCCAATGCCAAGGTGGAGCCTACTACCAGAGTCAAGAATCTGACCGATACGGAAATTGCTCATATCCAGGATGTAATTAACGCCGACTACCTTGTAGAGGGCGAGTTGCAACGACTGGTCAGCAGTAATATCAAGCGTCTAAAAGACGTTAAATCGTACCGTGGGATGCGTCACTCAGCAAACCTGCCGTCACGCGGACAGCGCACTAAGACCAACGCCCGTACGCGCCGTGGCAAGAAGGTTACCGTCGGCGGCACCGCGAAGAAGGTCGCTTCCAAGACATAAGGACTACCATGGCAGAAGATAAGAAACCAACCACTACTGAAGAAAAGCCGGCCGCACAGGTCGCTACGGACGCTCCCGAAGCTACTGCTTCCAAGCCGGCTGTGGCTCCCAAGCGCAAAAAATCCAAGCGCAACGTCCCGGGCGGCCAGGTACACGTTCTGGCTACATTCAACAACACCATCGTAACGTTTTCTGACAACAACGGTAATGTGCTGACCGCTTCCAGTGCTGGAGCCTGTGGTTTTCGCGGCTCTAAGAAAGGCACGGCTTACGCAGCCCAGGTTGCCGCTGAGCGGGCAGCACAGGCAGCAAAGCAACAGTACGGCTTCGCTAAGGCCGATGTATTCGTAAAGGGTATAGGCCTGGGCCGTGATGCGGCCGTACGGGTGTTGAGTTCCATGGGTATTGCCGTAGAGAATATTAAAGACGTAACTGGTCTGCCGCATGGCGGTGTCCGGCCGCGGAAAGCCAGAAGGATTTAACTATAAATTATGGCACGAGATCGTAGTTCAATCGTCAAAATGAGCCGCCGCGAAGGGTATGCCTTGCATCCCAAGGCCCACAAGGCTTTAGTAAAACGTACCGCCAAACCTGGCCAGAACCCCGGAAGCCGCAGTAGGAGCAAGACCAGCCAATACAGCCTTCAACTGCGCGAGAAACAAAAAGTTAAGCGGCTCTATGGCCTGCTTGAACGACAATTCAGCAAACTGATGAAAGAAGCTTCGCTGCAAGAAGGCCAGTCCGGCCAAATATTGCTGCAGATGCTTGAGCAACGGGCTGACAACGCCGTGTATCGGGCTGGCTTCGCGAGCAGCCGCCGGGCGGCGCGCCAATTAGTTACACATGGCCATTTTATGCTGAACGATACGCGGATCGATATTCCCTCTATCCGTTTGAAGCCTGGTGATACTCTTAGCGTTCGCCCGCACAGCCACCAGACCGAATACTTTAAGAAGCTTGATGATGTGAGCCCGGCCCCGAGCGGATTGCCCGCCTGGCTAAAGGTTGACCGCAAGAAAACCACGCTGTCAGTTACCGGTATCCCGTCACGCGACGATGCCGAACCTGATATTAATGAACAGTTAATAGTTGAGTACTACTCACGTTAAAAAGGAGCCACATATACTATGTCAAACGTTATTCACACCCCTGGACTCGTCAAGGTTGACGATCACAGTGCCAATAGCGCATCTTTCGTGATCGAGCCCCTGCACAACGGCTATGGCATGACGCTTGGCAATAGCCTGCGCCGTGTACTGTTATCCAGTATCTCGGGTGCCGCGGTTACCTCATTTAAGATTGAGGGCGTAACACATGAGTTTACCGATGTCCCGGGAATCAAAGAGGATGTCATTGACATTATGCTCAACCTAAAGGGTGTGCGTTTGAGGGTATATGGTAGTGAGACGCAGAATTTGCGCATCGTTAAACAGGGGAAGGGCGTTGTAACTGCCAAGGACATCCAGACTAACGCCGATGTAGAAATCGTTAACCCGGAGCACGTTATAGCCACCATTGATGATGCCAAGTCAAAATTTGTAGTGGACCTGGCCGTTGAAGTCGGCCGCGGCTACCGGACGATTGAGGAGGGCGCCACTAAGAAAGCCAGCGACATGATCGCTATAGATGCTATCTTCAGTCCGGTACAGAGGGTTCGCTACAAGGTCGAAAACACCCGTGTCGGCCAAGCTACCGACCTTGACCGGTTGCTTTTGACCATTGATACGGACGGCTCTATTACGCCGCAAGACGCTTTCGAGGAAGCTGCTGCCATTCTGGTCAACCAATATACAGCATTAGCCGGCAAAACCAGGGTTGCGACCAATGAACCAGCTGCCGAGACCGGGGGCAATCCGGATGACGAATTCGGCAGCGACCTATTAGGAGAAGAAACGACCGCCCTTAACACCTCTATCGAAGACCTTAACCTTTCGGCTCGGACCACGAACGCCCTGATCAATAACGATATCCACACTATTAGAGACCTGTTCGCCCTCAACGACGCCGAGTTGCGCGACCTCAAGGGCTTTGGCAGCAAAGCGCTCGACGAGGTGAAAGAAAAACTGGCGGAGCTGGAGCTTTAAATGCATCGACACGGCTATCAGGGTAGAAAGCTGCACCGCGAAACTGGTCCCCGGCAGGCGCTTATCAAGGGTTTGGCTGACTCTCTGGTTATCCACGAGTCTATAGAAACCACGCTGCCTAAAGCCAAAGAAGTCGTGCCATATCTTGAAAAGCTTATCACCAAGGCCAAGAAAGGCGACCTGCACAGCCGCCGACAGGTTCTGAGCGGCTTGCAGACAGTTGCCAGCGCCCATAAGCTGGTTGATGAGATAGCACCCAAGCTCAAAGGACGCGATAGCGGGCATCTGCGTATTGCTAAAACCGGCCTGCGCCGCGGTGACAATGCACAATTAGCTCGCGTCAGCTTTGTAGACGACCTCAAGTCGGCACCTGTAGCCGGGCCTGCCAAGGTCAACGCCGCAGCTCCGGCTGCGAAAAACAGCGATAAGCCAGCCGCTGCCAAGCCTAAGCCCCAGACCCAAACCCAGGCCAAAAAGGAGGCTGTCAAATGAAAACTTACAGCGCCAAGCCAGCTGATGTCACGCGCCAGTGGTATATCATAGATGCCAGCGAAGCATCGCTTGGCCGTATTGCAACCAGGGCCGCAGGGTTGCTTATGGGCAAAGGCAAACCGCAGTTTACCAAGCACATTGATTGCGGCGATTTTGTAGTTATTATAAATGCCGAAAACCTTGTTGTGACTGGCAACAAACAGGCTGGCAAGCTGTACTACCGGCACACCGGCTACCCGGGCGGGCTCAAGACCACCGCTTTAGCAGATAAGCAGGTTCAGGATCCGGCTTTTGCATTGACGCACGCTATACGCGGTATGCTTCCCGACAATCGCTTACGCCCCGAGCGGCTTAAACGGCTTAAAGTTTACGCTGGTGCCGATCACAAGCACGCCCCGCAGCAACCAACTGTTATTTCAATGAAGGATACTAAATAATATGGCAAAAGATACGTACTTTTATGCTCTCGGCAGGCGCAAAAGCGCCACAGCCCGTATTCGCCTGCAAGGCGGCAAAGGAGTAATTACTATAAATAACCAGCCAGCTGAAGAGTATTTCGCAGGTAGTAAGCATCTCCTGGCCAAACTGCAGCAACCATTTACCATTCTGGACCAGACCAACAAGTTCGATATCAGCGTAGTGGTGTCCGGCGGGGGCCATGATGGTCAGGCCGAAGCCATCCGGCTCGGCATTGCCAAAACGCTGACCGCTATGAACGAAGACTTCAAGGGTACGCTCAAGCGCGCCGACCTTCTCGGCCGCGATTCGCGTGAAAAAGAGCGCAAGAAGTTCGGCCTGCGCGGTGCCCGCAAGCAACGCCAGTTCACCAAACGCTAAAGAGCATGCCCCTCAGCATAAATAGCGCTTGACATATAGAGCGTATGGGTGTAAAATCACGGGCATGTTACGTATGCATATGCAGAGCAACCAGTATTGGTTTACCGGCTTGAATGAAGGCGGTGAGTTCTGTACGTACGCATAAAAGATCAATACGATCAGCAAGGACAACCGCCGCAAAGGCGGTTTTTTATTTAATATACTGAGAAGAGAAAGCAACCAGGAGAGACCAGATGAGTGAACAACAGCAACAGTTAGAAGCCTCACACCAGCAACGGCTGATGGCGGCTGAGGCTATTGTCGATAGCTTGCCTGAGCCCGACTATAAGGCTAACTACCAAGTACCATACGACCGAGCTGAGCTGGTAGGTGCCTTGGTCGAGAACCTTGATACTCCCGGAGTAGCCAAGCCGGTAGAAATAGATTCTCTAAGAGGGCGACTGGCGGCTATTGGCGAAGGCTCCAGCCGCCAGCCGCTGGTGATTACCAATAGCTGCGCCGAAGACATCCGAATAGGTCGACCGATTGAGAGATTGGGAGATAATACCCTGGTAGAGCTGGCAGCAATTGGTTCCTCTGCCGTGGCGCATGCCATAAAAGTGCAGCGTATCGGCGGCCAGTTTGTTAAACCGCGTACTGAAGAGTTTGAGGGGCTGCCTGACGGCAGTAAAGTGCAGTCCTACAAAGGGGACGGTATCAACGACAGGCGTACCGACCGTCGCGATCCAGATCCGAGCCGGCTGGTCGGCGGTGCAGCACAATCGAGGAGTTTGCAGGAGTACCTGACCTTGCAAACTGGTGATCCGGTACTGATGGCTCATGAGGCGCTGTCATTGGCATACGAGAGACCGTTTATACGCCAGGATCCCGAAAACGGCAAGCAATACCTGCTTTCTGCGCATCTGCCCTGGATAGGTAAGCGCACGAACGCGCCCACCAGTGTCCAGGCCGAATTGCTAACAGGGGTGGAAAACGCTATTGGGGTAAAGATAGGGGCGAACAGCGACGAGGAGCATATCGCCCAGCTAGCCGAAACGCTGAATCCTGACGGGCTGCCCGGCAAAATCGTCTTCATGCTGCGTTTAGGCGCCCAGGACGCAAGCCGTTACCCCATCATTCTGCGCGGCATCAAACAGCACGCCGAAGGTTCTTTGGTGCTCTATGACCTGCATGGGGAGACGAGAGTTAATGAACATGGAGAAAAAATCCGTGCGGTGGGCGATATAGAGCAAGGCATAGCGCGCTTAGCTGGAGCCTGTGATGATGCTGGCCTGCGGCTGCACGGTATCCACCTGGAGACAGGGGCTGACTACCGGCAGCTGGAATGTATCGATGAGCGGCATCAGCGCCCATCGCAACGGGGCAACGTTGACCCACGCCTTAACCCTAGACAGACTAGACAGGTTCTCAACTTCGCCGCACCTTACATCAGTTAATTACTCTTGAGGAATATAAGATGACCAGATACTACACCAATAGCAATCGAGAAGACTGGCAGGCCGGCACTTGGCGTGGCGGTCTATTCGCCGTGCTTGTCTAAACGTCAAGCCCGGCTCCAAGAGCAAAAACCGCCTCGCTCGAGGCGGTTTTTTTAATTAACATGTATAATTTAAGGAGATAATAATGAATAAACTACAAGAAGGCTCGGAAGGTGGGGCCGAGCAGAATCTACAGGTCTTTAGTTTTGGCGAAGTTCAGGATCTGGCGGAGCAGGGCTACGGGGTTATCCCGTTAGTAGAAAGGCTGCCGCAGACTGGGACCGCCAGCGCGTTGTATGAGCGTTTGCGCGGCGACACGCCATCTTTCTTACTGGAGTCGGCCGAGCTGGACGAGCGCCAGGGTCGCTACTCTTTTATTGGCGTTGATCCGGACATGGTAATTCGTCTCGAAGAGGAAGCTATGATGGTCAACGGGGAACGCCGCGAATTCAGCGATCCGTATGAGTTCGTAGATGGACTGATAACCAGTGACAACGTAGCGCCGGTAGCCGGCCTGCCGCCGTTTGCCGGCGGCGCCGTCGGTTTATTCGGGTATGATCTGGTGCGCTATAGGGAGCCGACAATCGGCCAGCCGAATGCCGACACTATGGGGTTGCCCGAGATGGCATTGATTGTCCCTGGAGTGACGATTGTTTTTGACCACTATAAGCAGGAGGTCAGCGCTATCAAGAACATCATTGTTGGCCCGGAAGGTACCGCTGGTGAGAGCTTGCGGACACAGTACGACGATGCGGTAGATGGGCTGACGGAAATCAGGCGGCTAATAACCGATCCTGGGCTTGGCGGCGAAGCTGCCAAGGGAAAGTACGGCCCGCTGAGTTTTCGCTCTAATATGACGGAAGAAGAGTTTAAAGCCGCTGTTGGGCGAGCTAGGGAATATACCCATGCGGGGGACGCGTTCCAGATAGTCCCAAGCCAGCGTTTCAGCTCTGAGGAGACAGTTGATAGGAATTTTGCGTACCATTATTTCCAGGAACTCAAGCGGTTGAACCCTAGCCGCTATGCTTTCCTGCTTGAATTTGGTGATTTTGAGGCTGCCGGCTGTTCACCAGAAACATTAGTTAAGGTAACAGGCGACGATGTTGAGCACATGGCGATTGCCGGCACACGTCGCCGCGGCCAGAACGAAGCCGAGGATCAACGCCTTGCAGCTGACCTGAGAAATGACCCAAAAGAACTGGCAGAACACGGTATGTTGGTTGACTTAAGCCGCAATGACATGAGCCGGGTCTGTAACCCGGAGTCTGTAGCGGTTGATATGCACACCGAAGTCGAAAAGTACTCGCATGTCCTGCACATGACTTCGCGGGTAGTTGGTAGGTTAGCGCATGGCAAGAGCGCTCTCGACGCCCTGGCCAGTATATCACCGGCCGGAACGCTGTCTGGAGCCCCTAAGATCCGGGCCATGCAGATAATTGACGAGCTGGAGCCAGACAAGCGCGGGTTTTACGGCGGCGCTGTCGGTTATCTGGGCTACGACGGCGACCTGAGCTCGTGCATATTTATACGATCCGCAGTAGTAGATAAGGGCGGTCATGTGCACGTGCAGGCCGGAGCCGGGGTCGTGGCTGATTCGGATCCGCAGAAAGAGTTTGAAGAAACTATGATTAAGGCGGCCGCTCCGAGAAGGGCAATTGATGAAGTGTGTGAACCGTCCATGCGTCGGCAAGCAGTTGTTCCTGAAGCGCAGCGACGCAAACCCGCACCCGATTCGCGTATGGAGCGAC
>DAHUYJ010000009.1 GCA_027315225.1 Candidatus Saccharimonadota bacterium
TAAGTTTTTATGGCGGACAAAGGGGTACGTAGTTGGTGAGAAGCCAATGATATAAATTCGCTCTTCATCCGATCAACCTCCTCTTCGAAGGTGATATCGCGAAACACCTCAATGGCGCCAAGAGGCTTCCCGCGCAATATGATTGGGGAAGCATTTACGGCTAAGGCGACTTTTTGGCCGTCTTTGCGTCGGTAGTATGTTTTTTCGGTGACTGGCCGTCCTGTCAAAAAGGCTTTTGTAATCGGTTGGTCGATCAGGTTAATAGGTTGGTCGTCTATGGTTACAGCAACGATTTTTTTTGGGAACCAGGTTCCAAGCAGCTCAGCCTCGGTATACCCCAATAATTGCTGTGCAACTGGGTTAACACGCGTAATTCTGCCGAACTCGTCTGTCGAAATCGCGCCATCTCCGATGCTTGTGAACAGCGCCTCGGCTTCTGCGCGTTGTTCATGCGCCGATAGTCTTGGCTGGGGCAGCGGTTTCTTAATAGATTTATTCATATTAGCAGACATCTGGATCCCTAATGCTTCTTAGAATTATTGCCAGTCGGCTCATCCTTGGCAAGCTTTTTAAGCTCCGTCGTGTACTCTTCTATGATTTCGCTGTCGTCGGTAAGCAACGAAACGGCTACCCTGATCCAGTCAATAAGCTCCCTAAGGTCTTTGTGAGACAATTGTTCTGGGGGTTTGTGCAGATGGCTTTCAACTTGCCGCGAGATAAAGCGGCCTGCGGCAGGTCCCAAGTATACATGGGTGACACGGGTTACCTGTTCGTACAGCGAGGCACCTTTGCCATTCGCCATACTATACTTCCTCGATCTTTTTAAGCCGAAAAGCCCCAACTCCCAGTAAAATAAAGCCTACAGCGCCGATAATCCGAAATGTGGAAGACAATACCAAGCGATAGCCAAGAACTAGATGTTCAATCCTAGGATGAAGGCTGTAAGTATATTGTAGCGCAACAGCGCTTACGATAATAATAATCAGCCCTACTGCCAGCAGACGTAGGGCCTGACGATAAAGTACACCATTGATATGCTTGCTGTAGATATGTATCTCATAGGCAGCCAAAAGGCCGGCGAACCATGCGTAGAGATAGGGGATCATGACTGATACAACCATCAGCCAGACAGGCAAAAAGTAAGGGTTATGCGCAGAGCCCAAGCTACTCAGGTCAAAATTTCGGAACGTGAGGTAGCAATATGAAACACCTGCCACTAAGAATATTACTATTATACTGCGTACACTACCTAAGCTCAGGCCCAGTTTGGCCCTGTTAATAAGTCCACGTGAAGCGTTACCTATTATTCCGAACGCCAGCAATGAAAATGCCAGGTTTACGTAGTTACTTATAATAACTGCAGGCTTATAAAAGCCCGGGGAGTGGCTTACTAATCCGCCAAAAGCCAGGTTCATGATAGCAGTTACTGCTAAGCTCCAGGCCAGCCATGCGGAACCGGTAGCCAATTTATCAAAATGTTTGCCTTCCGGAGTCTTTTTGACACTTGCGGCATATTCCCGCAACTTAGCATATCCGGCGAATGCCACCAGCCACGTAACCAAGGCGGGCAGCGATATGGCAAACAGCACTGTGCGGTATTCCCACAATGAAAAATGGTGCCTAGCCAAAATTCTGTTGCCGACAGGAATTGCAAAAATTAGGACAATATACAATACAATCAACAGTGCCGCCTGTTGCATAGTCCTGGTGGTTGATCGGGTAGCCTGCTTGTTGTTTGCCATAACTCTCACCGGTAATTAGACAATCCTCAGTTAATATTAAAACACACTTCTTTAGGTAGCGGGTAAGATTTTCGACATTACTTGACACCAAAAAAATCACGTTTCACCCAAAAGCTACTTGTGCATTACGTAATGTGTACGTAATAATGCTTACGTTATGTGGCTACCCTACGGCCCTCTTGGAGCTAACCGTAAGTACGTGATTTTAACGTTGCTATTGCTGGCTGCATTGTATGCATTGGTGCCTCAATTGGGTGAATTTCGCTCCAGCTGGGGCCTGTTACGTCATCCAGATGCGGTTTGGACCGGTACTGCCATTATCTTTACGGTGGCAACCTATTTCGCAGCCGCAATGACATACCTGCTACTGGCTTTCAAGCCCCTTGTATACAGCCGCACAGTAGTCGTTGAATTGGCAGCTACCTTCATAAACCGTCTTCTACCGGCAGGCATTGGGGCACTAGGCTTTAATTATGCCTACTTGCGACGGATGCGTCACACTGGCACACAAGCCGCCAGCGTAGTAGCCGTTAACAATCTTCTCGGGGTGGTCGGCCACCTCTTGTTGCTGGTGGCCAGCCTGGCAATTCTGCCAAACCATTCGTTCGGCGCCCTGCAACATGACCATTCCCTGCATATTGTGGTCGGATTTGCCGTAGTAGGCCTAGTTACCATTGTTGTCATAGCAGTTATTTTTGGCAAACAGCATCTTGAGAAAGCTATTACGGCAATCCTGCGCAACCTAGCGCATTACTGGAAGCGTCCATATTCATTGATCCTAGCGCTGCTCAATTCAATGTTCCTGACAGCCTGCAACGTGCTGTGCTTGTGGTGTTCGGCTACAGCTGTAGGTATCCATGTACCGCTTATAGCAGCACTTTTGATCTTCAGCTTCGGTGTTACAGCTGGAACTGCAACGCCTACCCCGGGCGGGCTGGGCGGCTTCGAAGCCGGCTTAACGGCTGGGTTCATCGCCTATCATGCCGGAACGCCGTCTGCGCTGGCGGCTGCCCTATTGTATCGTCTCGTCAGCTATTGGCTGCCTCTGCTGGCAGGGGTCCCTGCTCTTATAGCTTGTCAGCGTCATGGGTGGTTTCTTGCCGATGCGGGTTAGTGCAGGATTCTAAGCTAACAGCCTGGTCAGCAAGCATGCTACATTTGGATACGGTTGAAGCGGTTCACCGCAAAATAGAGACAGGCCACAAACGTGATAGCCATTACTATAAGGTCTTTTTGGAGACCGAAATCAGTTTGGCCGGACAGCAAATAGCGTAATGCGTCCACCATATAGCTGACAGGGTTATAGGTGCTGATAATGCGCAGCGCGGTTGGTACGTGGTTCAGGGGATAAAGCGCGCTGGACAAGAAGAATAGCGGCATCACCAGCAGGTTGTTGATGCCTTGGAAGCCCTGGAAGTCATCTACCATGGAGGCCATTCCCGCGCCAAAAGATGTCAGGGCCACGCACATTAGTACCAGCACCAAAAAGGCGGGCACAACAGCTAACCAATCATGGGGCCTGAAGCCAAACAAGATAGAAATAATAAATACCAAGATGCCCTGGAAAATGGAAATTGTGGCACCGCCCACAGCGCTGCCGAGAAGGATCTTTATGCGTGATACTGGCGCGACGAGCATCTCGGCCAGGAAGCCGAACCGCTTGTCCTGCAATATAATTATGCCCCAAAAAATACCGGATAGAAGCACCGTTTGCGTAATAATGCCAGGCACCAGGAACTCCAGATAATTACCTTCTCCGGCCCGTCGGTATATAGCCCCTATGCCATACCCTAATGCCAGCAATAGCAGTATAGGCTGACCGATCGAGCCGAGTAGACGAGAGCCGCTACGCCAGTAGCGCCGAACCTGCCTGAGCCATAGTACAAACATAACCCTCATGGATGCTTACCTAAGTCTCCTGTTACGTATTGCCATCTTGGCATTCAAGGCATTGTTATCGCCCGACTCGTCACGTAGCGTAGTGCCTGTTAGCTGGAGGTAGGCACCCTCCAGCGTCTTGGTCTTGGTCTGTTTGCATAGCTGGGCAGTTGTGCCCAAGGCTACGATCTTGCCGTGGTCTATAACAGCAATACGCTCGGCTACTGCTTCAGCCTCGTCCAGGTAATGGGTGGTAAAGAATATAGTCATGTCTTTTTCATGGCTCAACCGCTTCACGTAATTCCACATGAGGTTCCTGGTCTGTGTATCTAGACCCAGCGTCGGCTCGTCAAGAAATAGCACCTGTGGCTCGTGCAACAGGCCACGGGCAATTTCCAGACGACGACGCATTCCACCCGAAAAGGTCTTGACCATGGAGTCTTTGCGTTGCCAAAGCTCAACCAGTTCCAGAAGCTCTTGAATACGCTCCTGCTGCCGTGCCTTGGGAACACTATAGAGTATCGCGTGCAGCTCCATATTCTCGTACGCTGACAGTTCTTCGTCCAGACTGGGATCCTGGAACACGATACCGAATGATTTTCGGGCCGAGTCGCGCTCTTTGGTCACGTCGTGGCCAGCCATCATTAAGCTGCCTCCTGTTGGACGGAGCATAGTGGTAAGCATTTTGATAGTGGTGCTTTTGCCGGCGCCATTAGGACCCAAAAAAGCGAAGATTTCACCCTTTTTGACATCAAAGTTTATGTCATCGACGGCTACTATCTTGCCAAAACGCTTCGTTAAGCCGCGCGCGGCAATGATTGGTTCAGCCATATCTTATCCTCTCTATTATACAGGTCAAACTATATTTTGTATACTGATGATAAATTCACAGGTGCCCATATAATGACAATTAAGATTATCAGTTTGAATTTATGGTTGGGTGGAAAATTATTACCGTCGATTATAGATTTTCTGCGGACCGAAAACGCTGACGTCCTGTCCCTGCAGGAGGTTTATAACAGCCAGGACCCGGCATCAGAAAACAGGTACCGCTCGATACTAAGCCTGCAGGGGCACCTGCCTTATCCATATTCAAACTTTGCGCAGTCCTTCATCCATGATGGCCCGGCTGGCAAAATACCGCAAGGCAACGCGGTACTCTCCAGGTTTCCGCTCACTGCCAAACCAGGGCGCTTTTTGCTGGAAGCAACACGCGATTATTATCAGGATGAGCCCGACCAGTGGCCCATAATACCCCGAATGCTTCAACATGTTGAACTGCATACGCCGGGCGCTGACGTGCAGCTTTTTAACATGCACGGAGTATGGGATATTGAAGGCTCAAAATACACTCCGGCACGTCGGTATATGCATGACGTTATTATCGAGGAGCTGAAAAAGCAATCAGGCGAACATATTATTCTGACCGGTGACACCAACGCGCAACCAACCAACCGAGCCATGCACGATATCGAGAACTACCTGGATCCAGCCTTTGACTCGAGCCTGACTACAACTTTTAACATGCGCCGCAAAGACAAGCCTGGATATGCTACCGCAGCCGTTGATCTAATGTATGTCAGCCGGAATATTAAGGTCGCGTCATGGAGTTGTCCTGATGTTGATATATCAGACCACCGTCCATTAGTGGTTGAACTTAATCTTTAAACTGACGGCTACGCCCTACGCGAGTTTACGCGTTATAGCTGGTGGAGCTGGTCTTTCCGCCATGGCCGGTCCAATCTGTATGGAAGAACTCGCCGCGGGCCTTATCTACCCGTTCATAGGTATGCGCACCGAAGTAATCACGCTGGGCTTGCAGCAAGTTTGCCGGCAGCCGGTCACTGCGGTAGGCGTCGTAAAAAGCCAGGGCTGAACCCATGGCTGGCGCGGGCACCCCGGCTTGAACCGCGGTAGATACGACCGTTCTCCAGGAGTCTTGGCCATCCTCTACGGCCTTGGCAAAGAACGGGTCCAGCAACAGGTTTGTAAGCTCTGGGTTTGAGTCAAAGGCATCAGTAATATTTCCGAGAAACCGGCTGCGGATAATGCAGCCGCCGCGCCACATCTGGGCTACGCGACCGTAGTCCAGGTCCCAGCCGTACTCTTCGGCGGCAGCATGAAGCAACATATAACCCTGTGCGTAGCTGGCAATCTTGGAAGCGTATAGCGCCTGACGCAGGTGCCCAATAAAGACTTCGGGATTGTCAGGCTTCGGCCGGTTGGCCGGTCCGGCAAGCACCTTCGCAGCAGCAATGCGTTGTTCTTTCAACGCTGAAATACAACGCGCATACACAGCTTCGCTGATCAAGCTTACCGGTTGTCCAAGTTCCGCAGAGCTTATGACCGTCCACTTGCCGGTACCCTTTTGGCCGGCGGTGTCCAGTATTTTATCCACCAGCGGTTTCCCGTCGATATCCTTGAAGGCCAGGATGTCCGCAGTAATTTGAACCAAAAAGCTGTCAAGCTCTCCCTTATTCCACCCGGAGAAGACCGATGCTATATCATCAGCTTCCAGCCCTAAATAAGCCTCCATGAGCTGATAGGCTTCGCCGATCAGTTGCATATCCCCGTACTCAATGCCGTTATGTACCATTTTGACGTAATGGCCTGCCCCTCCCTGGCCGACCCAGTCGCAGCAAGGCGTGCCGTCATCGACTTTTGCGGCAATGCCCTGGAAGATATCCTTTATGTAAGGCCAGGCAGCCGGTGAACCACCCGGCATAATCGACGGTCCGTGCCGGGCTCCGTCTTCGCCGCCTGATACACCAGTTCCTACATACAGCAGGCCTTTTGATTCAACATATTCCATGCGGCGCATGGTATCTGTGAACAGTGAATTGCCGCCGTCAATGATGATATCCCCCGTCTCAAGATGCGGCAGTATGTGCTCAATCATTTGGTCAACGGGATCGCCGGCCTTAACCATCAGCATGACACGCCGGGGGTGCTTCAATGCAGCGACCATGTCTTCTATCGAATGCGCTCCAATAACATTCGTACCCTTGGCCTCGCCGGACAAGAAATCGTCGACTTTGCTGACTGTCCGGTTAAAAGCCACGACCGTAAAACCATGGTCATTCATATTCAGGATCAGGTTCTGACCCATGACGGCCAAGCCTACTACAGCAATATCGGCTTGCGGTTCGCTAGTTTGTTTCATATATCCTATCGGGCATAGCTTATCTATGACCCATTGTAGCATTATTCCCCAACAGATACGCCCCTGAGCATTTATCCACAGATAATTTGACATACTCATTATTCGGGGGGATGATGAAGGTGTCAACTAAGGAGGGTGTTATGAGCACAGCAAGTGTCACCAAAGACAACTGGTGGGCTTTGGTCTTAGGGGGTGTGGCAACAACTATTTTCGGCGTAGCCGTGGTCTTTTGGCCAGGTCTTACGTTATTAGTGTTACTCTACCTGTTCGGTGCATATGTACTGATCAGCGGTATTGTCGACGTTATGGGAGGGCTCAGTTCTGTCGGGCAGGCAGATTCATGGTTCCTGGCTGTTGCGCTCGGCGCGTTTGAGCTTGGAGTTGGGGTGTATTTGCTCCGGCATGTAGCGGTTAAGTTTGCCACGTTTATCGTATTAATCGGCTTTGTCCTGATTGCACGAGGCATAATTGAGGCGGCTGGCGCCTATCTTAACACCAGGCTATCCTCCAGGGCGCAGGCATTGAGCTATCTGGCCGGATTAGCAACTCTGGTCGCAGGCATTATTGTCCTGTTTGCCAAGCAGTCGCAAGGCGTAGCCTTTGTGTGGATTCTCGGCCTGTACGGCATCGTCATCGGCACGATCCACATAACCCAGTTAGCTAGCGGTAATAATAAATAAGTAATAAATAACTTAACTACCAGTTGATATTAAACAGATGGCTTCCGGGCCGTCTGTTTTTTATGTCCTGTGATTTTGTTTGGCCTTGTCAGACGCCGGCCAGAACTCATCTATCTTGGTCGCGTCAGGATGACTAAGATGACGCGAAACAGCCCACATGTCTACTGGTTCGTCACCTTCATTACGATGGGAGCGAGGTGTTTTGGGCGCGACGCGCACTGCTGTCCCAGCAGAAACTTTCTTAACATCATCGCCAAAACGCATTGTCAGCGTACCCCTGGTTATTATGTATACTTCCTCTACCTCATCATGGTAATGACCGGTGCCTTGCTCAAAATCAGAGTGGGGCGGGATGCGAATTAGCGTTACAGCCAACTGTTGGCATCCTAGCATGTCGCTCAGCCTTCGGAACTCGCCCGGCACGTCCGTGCCTGCGTAGAAGTCCCGCGCGTCATCTGCCTTAACTATCATATAGCCGCTCATAATATATGCAGCATAGTATGCGCCTGTCTGAGCTGGCTGTGAAACAAGTTACTTAAAAACGATGCTACTTAGTTGAACCGTGGGTAGGCGTAGTACCGTTAGCGAGCAGAACATCGAAACCGTCAGGTTTGTGTAGCATTCCGACAGCCGTACCGGTCGTGTCGTTCGTACCGTATTGCCAGACCAACGCGCCGGTAGAAGGATCAATAGCCACCATACGGTCGCGGTGGTCATCGTTTGCCATATAAACGCCGCTGGGTAACAGCTCGACCAGCGAAGGGTGATTGAGCATGCCTGGACCTGACGTTACATGATATTCAGACAATACTTTCCCTTCTCGCGTGAAGCGCACGATCGAGCCGGGATTGGCATAGTCGGCAATCAAGTAGTTGTCTGGATTCTTGCCTGGACCGGCGCCAAGCTGTTGCGGATCGGATGGGTATGATATCGGTAGGTGCGTCGTCCAGACCATCTTGCCCTGCGGCGTATACTCACTCACCCAGGAACCGAATATCTCTGATATCAATACATTACCGTCATACAGGGGGGTATCGCCGTTCGGAGATCCGAGAGAGGCATTGGGGTTGTGCCGGCAAACCCCGGTTTTGCCGATCTGGCCTACGACCTTTTTTGCTTGGTTAATGAACAGTACTCTGCAGTTCTGGTCATCGGCGACGACAATATCATTGTTTTTTAATAAATAGGCATCGTCCGGAGCGCGTAAGTAACCGTACCCAGAACCGGGTTGAAGCGGGTGCCCATATGTCCACAAAATCTTGCCAGACGGATACCCTAGTTCTATAACAGTGTTGTTATTCTCTTGATTAGAGATAATTTCAGTACCACTATTTGCAAAAAAAGCATCGTCTGGAAAGTAAAACCCACTCGCGGCTTGCACGTTCGTAGATGATGACGGGTACCGCCAGGTGATCTGTATAGCCGGATTCATTACCAGCAAGCGGTTATTGCCACGGTCGGCAACCAGCAATTTACCGCCATAATATGGTGAACCGGCGCCAGGCTGGCCGGCAATTCCGAATTTAACGTTTGGTGTAACCATTTGCACGGTGGAAACTATCTGGTTGTTGGACTCGCCGCCCACCAGCCATGCCCGGGAGCCAATGACCGCCACACCAGTATTCGATACAGGCAGCTGCAGACGTCCGGCGGGCAAGAATTTGTGTTGTACCGTATCAACTGCCCATATAGTGTTATAGGTCAGTGAGCTATTAGGGACTGATACGCCTGGTACCTGTGTCGTGCCGACGCCTGGCGTAATAGGCTCAGGCGTGGTACTCTGGCCGCCGGCCACAAACATTTCATTATTAATAGTGAATGCCGAGGCGCCCTCCAGCGGTACCGGTAGCTTCCAGGATTCGCTCCGGATCGTCCGGGTAGCAGTATTTATGGCCTGGACTACATCAACAGGCTTGCCGTCCTGCGGGCCTCCAATAGCCTCCCCGCCAAAAACATAAATCATATTGCCAAGAGCTGCAACGGCTGGGTAACGAACTGGCACAGGGAGCGGACCAATGCCCGTAAAGTTAGAGCCATCGGCTGTCATTAATACCTGCGCATCGGCCTGAGAACCGTTGTAACCGCCGATAATATAAGTCTCCTTGTTGACCGTAACGGCGACGGCATCAGACCTAAGTCCCAGCAATTTGCCACCGCTGATAATCGAGCCGTTGAGCGTAAACGTATACGCCGTATCGACTGAGCTTGTGTCGCCGCCGCCGAATATGCCATATGAACCACCTACTAAGGCGCTAGCGGCATCGTGCACCGGTGCAGGTAGCGTACCAGTATTCGTAAGCGCACCGTTACTGGTGTTGAGCGTGTAGATACCGCTCGTTGAACGGTTATTGGTCGTCAACCCGCCCGCCAGCACAAGTTTTTTCTCCGACGGCCCCGTAAAAACAGCCATACGGCTGAGTGGTGCTTGAAGCTGCCAAGGCAAAAGTCCGGATTCAACGGCTGGCAGGTTCTTAACTGGCGACGGTTTTAGCGCTGCGGCAACCGGTCGGTCATTATTACTTATCTTGGCTGGACTGGCCTTCGCCGTATACCACCACACCGTGCCGCCGCCCACTATGACCGCAAACGCCACCCAAAACCACCATCGCCGTAAGATGTGTTTTTGGTTATTGTGCGCCGGACGCGACGCATTATAATTTTTTTCTATAATTTTAATGAACTTATTATACTACCTCTAGAGATATTGCACAAAATACGCTACCTCCGACATAAGGTTGCAATTATTCATAATTGTTGTAATATGTAGTTATGAATGGGTTTCCCCAATATCATGAGATTGCCCAGCAAAGCAGTGAGACAACAGAGCACATTTTGGATTTGGCAGATCCCCTAGACCGGATGCTTAACGGCTACATCGATGATATATCCAGAGACCGGTTACCGACAGGGACCGAGCAGAGAGACCACGTACTAGGAGTTCAGCACGGCAGCCTTGTGTCAGCTAAAGAACTGATCGAAAGTCATGCCGGACTGATAGCAGCAGTCGGGTATCGGTTTAAAAGTCGCGGAATAGGTAGTAGCGAACTTCTTGCAACGGGGAGTAAGGAGTTAGTGAGAATTGCCCTGCATTATGACACAAGCAAAGGCTTAAAGTGCTTTAATGATGATATCGTTGTCGCCTTGGAGCACAGGTTTAGGAGCATGCTTGACGGTGAACCGGTGCCTGCCTATGCATACCCACCGACAGCCTCATCGCCTATGGATAACGTGGTTCATTTTGTGCAAGGTTTAGAACACGTTAATCCTTCTAAGCCACTGGAACCCTCCAGCGGCTCAACCAGGCTCATGATAGAAAAAATGACAGGCCGTTTGGCTGCTCTCAAACAATCCAAAGCGAGGGAAAACGTCGCGGCTCTTAAGCCCGCCGGGAGAGCTGTACTGCCTTATCTTCACTTACCGGTCGAAGAGATTGCAGAGTCCCAAGGTTTGACGCCTACTGCTTTCGGTAAAGTTATGGAAGGCGTCAGGGACAAGCTGCAAGTACCCAGCAGGCTGGGTGCGGCAATCGTAGCGCACGAAGCAGGGGTTCAATTTCACGATTTACGGCCATCGCCCCCTATAGCCTCATTGACCATAAGACAGCGACAAGTAGCCAGCAGGGTTATAAATGGTAACAGAGAGATTGCAGGCACCCTTGGCATAACCCAACGCCAGGTAATGTATGCATTAAGAACGTTGTACAAGATTACTGGTGCACGCAATCGAAACGAACTGGGGCTGATGGCGCACGTTGAGAAATTTGAGCCGTCCCCGGAAGAACTTGCTGCCATACCTGAAGCCTTGAAGGGTTTTACTCACCTGCAGCAAAAAGTGTTGCCAAGACTGCCTATGCGTTACAAAGAAATCGCAGAAGAGCTGGACACCAGCAAAGATGCCATCAACAGAATCATGCTCACTTCCCGCGCTTCACTAGGCGTCAGCAATAACGTAGAAATGGCACTTGAGCTGCGCAGAAGAGGAGTGAAATTCGACATCCGTGTTCCGAAATGCGATATATCCACTATGTTGCCGGACGATGACATGAAAATCCTTGAATCGCTCGATTACTTTTCGGATAAGGCTATTGGCAAAGCGACCGGTATTCCGCCAGAGCATGTATCGAATATTATCCTCAGCAGCTTCAGAAAGACAGGCGCCCGTACACGGGTCGAGTTGGCGCTCATGCTGGCAGAATTCGATACAGGTGAACGCCGTTTGCGCGACACCAGAACGCGTCGGCAGGTTCTGGCTGACAAGCTGGGCGTTGAAGGCATCAGCGATGATGACCTGACAGCCTATATTTCCCGTCTCACCTCAAAGCAACAGCGCGAAGCAATGACGTTTTACCTGGCGTATGACACCGATGCCAGCGAACCTCCGTCATGGAAGGATATAGGCAAAAGATACGGCATTCGCAGCGCGTCAGGCAAAGCCAGCTTAGCTGTTGGGCGCATCCGCGAGATGATAGAGGAAGACAAACAGCTAGGCAGTTAGTGGTTGAAAGATATAAATTTGACTATCAACGCCAATTTGGTATCCTAAGAACTCGTGCTTGTGACTAGGACAGGCACGTCACCGATGATTGTACTTTAGACACACAAATGAAAATCTATAACGTAATGTGGGTACATCAAAGGAGTTTTAAGGAGAGTTAATGCATTTAAAAGCGTTGACGGCGGTTGCAACAATCGCCGTATTAGCTGCTGGTGTTGGTTCAATCGGACATGCCAGCGCACAAAGTCCAACTACAACTACTAATTCAAGCCAATCGGTAGAAGTTGCGCCCGGTGACACGTTGTCGGGCATCGCGAGCAGGTACGGAACGACTTACGTACGGGTGTTTGATGCCAATCCGGATATCCAAAATCCAGATTTAATATACCCCGGCGAGGCCATCCGTATACCGGCTCCCGGCGAGCAATTGGCAGACCGGTTAAGCCCGGCTCCGAGCACGCCGCAGCCTGCTGACTCGGATCCGGATGCGGCTGTAGAGACGCCCCCCGTAACTCCCGCGTCTACGCAATCGCCGGCACCTTCTCCGCCCGCACCGGCAGCCACTTCAGCGCCATCAGGCGTATGGAACGAACTCGCGCAGTGCGAATCCGGCGGCAACTGGTCCATTAATACCGGCAACGGTTACTACGGCGGCCTGCAGTTTACGCTGTCCAGTTGGCAGTCAGTCGGCGGCAACGGCTACCCCAATCAGGCAAGCGAGTCCGAGCAAATTGCACGGGCCCAGATGCTTGAAGCCCGTCAGGGCTGGGGCGCGTGGCCTGTTTGCTCAGCCAGGATCGGCATTTAGTTAACTGAACAAACTCCCTCTCTTGAGCCTAGTATCAAGTTGAGGGAGTTTATTTTAAGTATCGCTAGTCTTCTTCTGCGGCCTCTTCGGCCCGCAATTCTGTGGTTTCGGGCGGGCTGGCTTCAGCAGCAGCCTCTTGCTTGCTCTTACCTTCCGCCCTTGCCTCCTTGAACTTTTCGTCTTGTTGTTCGGCCAAATTCCCTTGCTCATCAACCGTCATACTCACCCTCCTTTCATACCCTAATGCTAGTACATCGTGATTAGCGGATCAGTAAAGGATTTGCTTGACTCAGGTGATTGGCCGGCTTATTGACGGTGTGGCTGGTCAGGCGTAACTTCTTATGTTATAATCTATCTGAAAGGGAGCGCTGTTAGTGCGCTTTATTTTATGCCAAACGTCCAAGACCCGGTTAAAATTCGGAATATTGCGATCATTGCCCATGTAGACCATGGCAAGACAACTCTGGTTGACGGCCTTCTAAAACAATCCCAAACATTTCGCGACAACCAGGCCGAGATGAGCCAGGAACTCATCATGGACAGCGGCGACCAAGAACGCGAACGCGGAATTACGATTACCGCCAAAGTAACTGCCGTGCAGTACGGCGATTATCGAATCAACATAATAGACACTCCAGGCCATGCCGACTTTAGCGGCGAAGTAGAGCGAACGCTTAATATGGCTGACGGCTGTTTATTGATTGTAGATGCGCAAGAAGGACCGATGCCGCAGACTAAGTTTGTGCTAAGCAAAGCGCTAGCGGCCGAACTAAGGCCGATTGTAGTTATAAACAAAATCGATAAGCCAGGGTCACGCATAAGCGATGTCGAAGATGAATTAGCCGATCTATTTTTGGAGCTTGCAGTGCACGAAGACCAACTTCACTATCCTGTTTACTACGCGGTAGGGCGGGAAGGTAAAGCCTGGAAGGACTTAACGGCCCGGGCGCAGGATGCGGGGGATTTAACAGAAATTTTTGAGGCTATCATTAATGAGGTCCCGGCACCGAGTATTGAACTGGACAAACCGTTTCAAATGCTTGTAACTGCATTGGCTTGGGACAGCTTTAAGGGGAAGTATGCAGTCGGGCGTATTACTCGCGGACAAGTAAAACCCGGCGACCAGGTGTGCGTTTGCAAAAAAGACGGTTCGATAAGTAAGGCCCGGGTAGATAAGGTCTATATGAGCCACGGGCTCAGTAAGTTTGAAGTGGCTAGAGGCGTGGCAGGCGACATAGTACAATTAACAGGCATAGCCGAAGTACAAATCGGTGAGACGCTGGCCGATGCCGACAAGCCCGAAGCCCTCGCAGTCATTGAGGTAGAAGCCCCAACGCTAAAGGTCTACCTTGGGCCGAACACAAGTCCGTTCAAGGGCCGGGAGGGAGATTTCACCACCAGCCGTCAGATCGGTGAACGCTTGAATAAGGAGTTGGAAACAAATGTTGGCTTGCGCGTCGAAGACGCCGGCATAGGCTATGAAGTCAGCGGACGCGGCGAGCTGCACTTAAGCGTTCTAATAGAAACCATGCGCCGGGAGGGTTATGAATTTGAAGTTGGCCGGCCGCAGATAGTCACAAAAAAAGAAAAGGGCCAGACTCTGGAACCTATTGAAGAACTTTTAGTTGAGGTGCCTGCCGAGCATGTAGGCGCTGTGCAAATGGAACTTGGCCAGCGCAAAGCTACCCTAAAAGAACAATTTGCAGGTCCGAAAGGTATTACGAGACTGGTCTACGAACTGCCAACCCGCGCCTTACTTGGTATACGAAATACACTGATGACAAGTACCAGGGGCACTGTGATTATGAATAGTTTGATGATTGGCTACGAACCGCTAGGCGATGAGTTAAAGCAGTTAAGGAATGGCGTGCTGATCGCTTTTGAAAATGGCATCACTACCCCGTATGCCCTACAGAACGCCGAGGCCCGCGGAGATATTTTCGTTGGGCCAGCGGAGCACGTCTACGCCGGACAGGTTATCGGACTTAGTTCTCGAGGGGAAGATATGGAAATTAATGTCTGTAAAGCCAAGCATTTAACCAACATGCGCAGCTCTAGCAGCGACGGCGTAGTCCAGCTGACGCCCCCTACTACCCTAAGCCTCGAGCAGTGCCTTGATTTCATCGAGAACGATGAACTGCTAGAAGTAACTCCAAAAACCCTGCGCCTTCGCAAACGCGAACTCGATCCCAACAAACGAAAACGTAAAAAATAATTCCTGGCTGGGGGCTGTCGGTCTAAAACTTTCAGTACTTTAGTTCAGGCTCTTGAATGCCCCAATAAATCCATCGATATCTTCGTTTTTTGTAGCCCAGGAACAAACTAAGCGAACTTTGGAAGTTTGAGGATCAATCTTTTGCCAGATTGGAATATCGTAGTCTGCTTGCAATTTTTTAATGCCAGAATCACTTATGGTTACGAAAGCATGGTTTGCGTCACCGTTTACAAGTTCAGCGCCGGAATTTTTTAAGCCCTGCCTGAGCTTCCCTGCCATTAAGTTTGCGTGCTCCGCCAGCTTCAACCAAAGGTTGTCCTCATCAAAGAAACGAGCAAACTGCAAGCTCATAGGACGTTGCTTACCCATGTCGGCACCTTGCCGTTTCATATAAGCTTCAAAGTCTGGCTTTAGTTCATCATTATTAATTACTAACGCTTCTCCATATAGTCCACCGTTTTTAGTTCCACCGATATAGAACATATCTAAACCCAGCTGACCAAATTCTGGCATCGTGATTGCAGCAGTCTTACTCGCCAATGCCATCGCCAGACGAGCTCCATCAAGAAAAGTATAGAGGCCATGTTTTTTTGCATGAGCGACTATTTCTTCCAGCTCGCTTCTTGAATAAACAGTGCCTTCTTCGGTTACGTTGGTAAGGTATACGACTTTTGGTTTGACAGTAAGATAATCTTCATGAGATTGGAGTGCGTCGTCGATCCCTCGAGTTGTTAATTTACCGTTTATTGATTCTACGGCGATAACTTTGTGGCCAGTGGCTTCTAAGGCACCCGCTTCATAATTATTTATGTGACCTGTAGCCGGGCAAATAACACCCTCAAAAGGTTTAAGCATTGCAGAAAGGCCAACAACGTTGCTGCTGGTTCCGTTAGGCATGAAATGTATATCGGCATCAGGAAGACCAAAAACCTTTTTGATCCTTGCTGGTCCTAGGGCAGCAACCTTATCCTCTTCAGGATCAATAAAATGATCTAGATTGTTAGCTGCTAAATACGCAAGAATTTCAGGATGTGCGGAGCCAGGATCGATATCAAAGAAGCTGTATCTCATTACACTTATACTAGCAGATACTCAGCTGTCATATGGATCTAATTTTGAGCTGTTGTATCTGGCTGGGGCGGAGGGATTCGAACCCCCGAATGCCAGGACCAAAACCTGGTGCCTTACCACTTGGCCACGCCCCATTACGCGGCCGCGACGTGCTTCGCGTGCCACAAGTAAAATAACAGATTAAATTTTAACGTAAACAGCCGGCCAGCACAACTCAGGGACGCCAACAACAGTTTGACCAAACTGATAAGAGGTGCTAGAGTTAGTAATAATTTAGGTAGTCTCCGCAATGCCCAAATCCGCACCCAAAAGCCCTGCTGATTATATCGTGTCGTTGGATATTAACGGCTTGGAGGGGCGTATGTTACGGCTTAAGTCTCCCGGGACCAGAACAGCCGGTAACCGAGAAATTCTCTTCATATACGGCCACCACTCCAGCCTGGAGCGCTGGTGGGGCCTCGCGCAGGTGCTTAACCGCTTTGGAGCAGTGACTATGCCTGACCTTCCAGGCTTCGGCGGCATGGATAGCTTCTATACGATTGGAAAAAAACCAACAATCGACAACATGGCCGATTACCTGGCAGCGTTTATAAAATTGCGCTACAGGCGTAAGAAGGTCGTTATCGTTGGCATGAGCTTCGGTTTCGCGGTGGCAACCCGCATGCTGCAGCGCTACCCGGAACTGACCAAGAAGGTTCCGCTGCTAGTCAGCGCCGTCGGTTTTGCCCACAAGGACGACTTCACCTTCAGCAAACTTCGTTACTATACCTATAGGTGGGGGTCCAAGTTTTTTACATTTCGCCCTGCTGCAATCTTTTTTCGTTACACTGCGCTCAACCCTACGATTTTACGGACGTTTTACGGGAAGACCCATAATGCCAAGCATAAGTTCGCGCTGGCAGAGACGCCAGAGCAAGTCAAGCGACTTCAGGACATTGAGGTCGATCTCTGGCATTCCAACGATGTGAGGACATGGGTATATACCACCAATGAATTTTTGAAGCTCGACAACTGCGGCAAGCGTGTTAACGTGCCGGTCTGGCATATAGCCGCCAAGAATGACCATTACTTTGATAACCATCTGGTAGAGCAACACATGAGGGTCATCTTCTCTGACTATCATTCGGCTGAGGTTGACTTAAAGGCACACGCCCCCAGCACCATTGCCGACGAGAAAGAAGCCGCTCCCTTGATTCCGCCGGCCCTGCGTAGTTACCTGCGCCGGCTTAAGTAGATGATATACTTTAAATAAGATGAAAATAGGTCTGGTCTGTCCGTACAACATTGACCGCAGTGGCGGCGTCCTGGAAGTCATCCTGGCTTTAAAATCCGGCCTGGAGACACGCGGCCACACCATTAAAATCATTACGCCCTACCCTCGCAATCATGAACTCGACCAGCGGCCGGACGTGATTTTTGCAGGCACCTCCACGGATTTTAGGACGTTGTCGTTTTCTGATACGACATCACAAGTCTCCAGTACCGCCGACGCCAAAAAGATCGACGCCATGCTGGAAGCAGAGCAATTCGATATTCTGCACTTCCACGAACCTTGGATGCCCCTATTGAGCCGACAGCTCCTGCAGCGTTCTAACTGTGTCAATATTGGCACCTTTCACGCTAAAGTGTCCGAGGCCCTGATGAGCCGGGCAATCATTAAGCTCGTCACGCCGTACTTAAGGTCAGTCCTCAAGTACTTGCATGAGCTGACGGCCGTGTCAGAGGCCGGCGCTGAATACGTCGCCGGCATGACCGACCAGCCTATTACTCTTATCCCGAACGGCATCGACATATCGAAGTACCAAAAAATACGTCCCAGCAGTGAGAAGAGGCCTGACCAAACCCGCACAATCCTTTTTGTAGGCCGTCTTGAGGGCCGTAAGGGCGTGGAATATTTGCTGAAGGCCTATAACCGATTTTCGCAAAACAACCATGATGTGAAGCTTATTATTGCCGGTGACGGCCCGGAGCGGGAAAAGCTTGAACTCCTTACTGAAGACCTCAAACTGCCAAACGTCAGCTTCCTGGGGTTTGTGAGCGAGGAGCACAAATTGAAGTTATTGGCCGAAGCCGACCTGTTTTGCTCTCCGGCTGTATTCGGTGAAAGTTTCGGCATTGTACTGCTGGAGGCCATGGCAACCGATACAGTATGCGTAGCCGGCGATAATTCCGGCTATATGAGCCTTATGCAAGGTCCGGGCGCTATATCAATCGTTAACCCGAAGGACAGCAAGGAGTTTGCCCGACGTTTGGAGCTTTTATTATACGAAACTCAGCTCAGGAAGCTATGGCAGAATTGGGCGAAAGAATACGTCCGCCAGTTTGACTACCCCGATGTTGTCCGACGGTATGAGGAACTCTACCACGAGGCTTTGAAACGGCATGGGCACGCCGCCTAAACCGCTCAAGATCGGTCTGGTGCTGGACAGCGGGCTGGATAAGCCTGACGGCGTTCAGCAATACGTACTGGCAATCGGAGAATGGTTCAGGATCCAGGGACACGATGTGCACTATCTGGTCGGACAAACCAGACGTCGCGATATTGAGGGTATACATAGCCTAAGCCGCAGCATCGACGTGCGCTTTAACGGCAACGACGGGTCCATACCATTATGGGCCGGTAAATCAAAACTGCGGCGGTTTTTAAGAACCGGGCGATTCGATGTACTTCACGTGCAGACCCCCCACCATCCTTTACTGGCGCAGCGTATTATTCTGGCTGCCAGCAGGCGCACCGCCATTATCGGGACGTTCCATATCGCACCGTATAATTGGCTGTCGACCATAGGCAACAAGGCCTTGGGTGTGTGGTTGCGGCCGTCACTCCGGCGGTTCGACAAGATTGTCAGCGTATCGGCGGCGGCGGCGGATTTTGCCGGACGTACTTTCGGTATCAAAACGGAGATCCTGCCCAATGTTGTCGACTACCGGCGGTTTCATTCCGCCAAGCCCTTGCCGGAATATGACGATGACGTCTTGACGATTCTATTTATGGGACGCCTGGTGCAGCGCAAAGGCTGCCAACGCCTGTTGGAAGCCATTGCTGCGCTGCAGGGGCGCCGCGATTTGCCGAAGTTCAGGGTAGTTATATGTGGAAAAGGGCCTCTAGAGGCCCGTCTCAAGCATTTTAGCGAGCAACACGGCCTTAACGACGTTGTGATGTTTACGGGTTTCGTGGATGAAACCGATAAGCCTCGCTACTACGCTTCGGCCGATATAGCCGTGTTCCCGAGCCGCGGCGGAGAAAGTTTCGGCATCGTACTTATAGAAGCAATGGCCAGCGGCCGCGCCGTAGTACTGGCCGGCGATAACCCCGGATATCACTCTGTTATGGCTCCGCAACCAAAGCTCTTGTTCGATCCAGAAGACACTAACGCACTGTCTGACGCGCTGGCCGGCCTGATGTTGCATCCTGAACTTCGGCAAACAGTGCGAACATGGGAGGCCGATTATGCGAAACAGTTCGATGTCGCTGTGGTGGGAGCCAAGCTGCTGGATATCTACACAAGGGCATTGCGTAAAAAACAAGGAGCATAGATAATAAAGGCTATGTGGCGCATTCGCAAGTCCGAGGAAATACCCGAGGTCGCCTTAACCGTATCGTTACAGACGTTTGTCCGGCTGACATTATTGGTGGTCGCCACCATACTCTTATTTGCTGCTCTGCATAAGGCGGCCCACGCTTTGTTGCTGATCTTCGTCGCGTTTTTTTTGACGCTGGCGCTGAACGCTCCGGTCCACTGGTTAAGCAGGCACTTGCCCGGACGTGGACGCGGCAGTCGCTCTCTGGCCACTACGCTGTCATTCCTGATAGTGATCCTGCTGTTTGGCATTTTTGTTGCCAGTATCGCGCCGCCTTTGGTGCGGCAAACGGGCAATCTGATTGACGCCGCCCCGCGTCTGGTGCAGGATTTGCGCGACCAGAACAGCGGCGTAGGGCGCCTGATTAGGCGCTATCACCTTGAGAGCCAGGTTGACACCTTCTCCTCCCAGCTTTCAACCCGACTAAAGCATGCCGGAGGCTCGCTTTTTTCGACAGCAGCACGAATCGGCAGCAGCTTCTTCTCATTGGTAACCATCTTGGTACTCACCTTTATGATGCTGATCGAAGGCCCGAGATGGGTGGGCTTCTTGCGCCATATGGTACCGCGTCATCACCACGATATGGCGGATCACCTGGCGCGTGATATGTATAAGGTAATCCAAGGTTTTGTGAACGGGCAGGTAGCGCTGGCGGCTTTGGCAGCGCTACTCATTATGCCTGCAGTCCTACTGCTGCACATCAGCTATCCGGTAGCTCTTATGGTGATTATCTTTATCTGTGGCCTCATTCCCCTGGTTGGACATACGATTGGCGCCATTATTGTGACGATTATAGCGCTGTTCCATTCCGTAACAGCGGCAGTTATTATCCTTGCCTACTACATTCTTTATCAGCAGATTGAGAACTACCTTATCCAGCCGCGTATCCAAGCCAATACGACCAATATGTCACCGCTCCTGGTATTTATGTCGGTTGTAGTAGGAGTCAGTTTTGGCGGCATATTCGCCGGCTTGCTGGCTATTCCCGTCGCGGGTTGTTTGAGAATCGCCTTCTTAGAGTACCTACATAGCCAGGATATTATCGATACAACACGCTTTGAGAGGCTTACAAAGGCAACCAAATAGGACCGCTGGGAGTATCCCTAAGGCCTACGCCTTGTCTGGCTAGCTGCTCTCGAAGCTCGTCTGCGGTTTGCCAGTTCTTACTGGTGCGGGCTTGCTCTCTTTGGACGATCAGGTCTTTTTGGGCGGGTGTTATGTCCTGAATGCTCGCCAGGTCAAGCCCCAGAACGTCATCAATCCCCTGCAGCATGGACACCAAGTGTTTTACCATGTCTTCTTCTATGAGGACAGTCAGAACCTGGTTGTTGATATCACTCAAGAAAGCCAACGCCTGGGGTGTATCAAGATCATTGGACATAATTCGAATGAGTTCCAGCGGCACGTCTTCCAGGGCGAAAGTTGCGGAATCGCCGACCGTGGGCCTGGCCTGCCAGCGTAAAGCCGCCATGGCCCGAAAGTCCTGCAGGCGGTTATGGGCGGCACGAAGACTTTCCCAGCTGAACTTTGACTGGCTGCGGTAATGTGACTCCAGAATGTGCAGCCGCACCGCCATAGGCGATATTCCGGCACTGATAATCTCCTGCAGATGTACGGTATTGCCCAGGCTTTTGGAAATTTTTTCGTTGTCGATCGTGACATGGTTACTATGCAGCCAGTAGTTGGCTAAGCGCTTGCCCGTGGCGGCTTCGCTCTGGGCAATCTCATTGGTGTGATGAACCGGTATATGGTCGATTCCCCCGGTATGAATGTCCAGTGTCTGGCCGAGATACTTCATGCTCATTGCCGAACATTCTATGTGCCAGCCAGGGAATCCCTTGCCCCACGGGCTGTCCCACTCCATGTCGCGCTTGCGGTCCTTTGGGGAGAACTTCCATAGCGCGAAGTCCGAAATATTACGTTTTTGCGGGTTGAAGCTGACGCGGGCGCCAGCCTGTTGTTCGTCCAGGTCAAGTTGCGCGAAATCACCGTAGCGTTCAAAACGGCTGGTATCGTAATATACCCCATCATCAATCACGTATGTGTAGCCCTTCTCTTCCAGCTTTTTGATCAAGCTTATTTGTTCAGTAATGTGCTCGGTAGCCTTGACCATATGATCCGGCTGTAGCATATTAAGCGTCCTCATCCCTTCCAAGAAGTCTCGGGTATAAAACTCGGCCACTTCCCAGGCAGTCTTACCTTCCCTTTTGGCGCCTTTTTCGAGCTTATCTTCGCCTTCGTCGGCGTCGCTTGTCAGGTGGCCGACATCGGTAATATTCATCACCCACTTGGGTTGGAGATCGTTGACTTTCAGCGTCCTGATAAGCGTATCCATGCGCACATAATTGAACCAGTGGCCTATATGTGAGTAATCATAGACTGTCGGTCCGCACGTATACACGCTGACTTTGGGCAGGTCCTGCGGCTTGAATTCTTCTATTTGTCTGGTAAGGGTGTTGTAGAGTCGCATAGCGCTTGTTTAATTATCCGGATTGTCGTTTTCATTAAGTAGTTTGGTTGCATATTCCAGGCAGTCGGCCTTGACCTCTTCAAATGAACGGCCGCCAGTCACCTTGAAGCCGCTGGCAAAGGCGTGGCCGCCGCCGCCCATGTGTTCGGCCAACGCGCCGGCAATTGGTGCAGAAGGATTGCTGCGGATAGCGGCCGTCACCTTGCCGTCATCATAGCGCTTGAGGACAATCGCCACTGCAACACCGGTAGTTTGCAGCATATCCCCCTGCACGAGGGGCGCAGGGTTATACAACGGGCTGTATTGGTTGATTTCGGACTGGGGGATACTAACCCAGACAATGCGGCCCTCGGCGGTAAATTCGGTACGTCTTATAAGCTCGGCTTTGTAACGATAAATAGCAACCGGCATCTTGGCGTATTCCCGACGCTTTTCCTCCAGTGCCGGCCGGTCAACGCCGTTCTCAACAAACGCGGCCATAATCCGATATGTCCCGGCTGAAGTCAGCTGGTTGGTAAGCCCTTGCGTATCACCCAGGATTGAGCTCATTAACATCTCCTGCGCGGCCAGCGGCAGCGGCCAATCCAGCTTCTTGGCCAACAGATAAATCAGCTCGCCGGTTGATGCGCGTTCCGGGTCGTTGATCATTACATTGGCAAAAGGAATGGCCTTCTCCACCGTTGCATGGTGGTCCAGTACGGCGCAAGGCTTGGCTGCCAGCCAGGCCTGCTGGCCGGAGTCGGATAATTTCTCCAGCAATGTAGTAGTCGACGCGTCAACAATAATGCTGGCGTCAAACCGCCTGGGTAAGTCCCGGTTCACCCGGTCCCAACCGGGCATATAGCGCAGATAACCGGGCATGTCGACGCCGCAGTATAACAGCGGCTCTTTGCCGAGGTCGCCCAGAATATGTTCCAGCGCCAGCGCACTTCCCAGGCTGTCCGCGTCGGGATTGTCCGCCTGCACAATAACGATTTTTTGAGCAGCCTGTACTAACTCTCTGATCTGGTCAGCTGATTTTTCCATAATTCTTATTAATAATTGTAGATTCTTTGCCGCTGAAACCCAAATCAGACGGCTTGGCGGCCTTCCAGGGCCCGTCCCAAGCTGATTTGGTCGGCATATTCCAGATCAACGCCTACCGACAGGCCCCGTGCCAAGCGCGTTACTTTGACCTTGCGCTTGCCGATCTGCTGCTGGATGTACAATGCGGTCGACTCGCCTTCGACGCTGGCGTTGGTGGCCAGGATGATTTCCCGCACCTGGTCCTCATCTATACGGACAACCAGCTCACGAACGTGCAGTTGTTCTGGGTTGATATTGTCAATCGGAGATATTAAGCCTCCGAGCACATGGTACGTTCCATGAAACTGGCCGGTCTTCTCTAACGCGACCAGGTCGAACGGTTCGGCAACAACAGCGACGGTAGTCTTGTCGCGCCTTGGATCGGTATACAGGTCGGATAGCTCCTGACCGGCCGGTACCAAAGCAAAGGTTTTAGCGCAATAGCCGATACCGCCATCCAGGGCCTTAAGAGAAGCTGCCAGCCGCTTGGAGGCGTCCCCCCCGTTTCGCAGTAGATAATAGGCGTAGCGTTCGGCTGTTCGGGGACCAACTCCCGGTAACTGGCCAAAAGCTTCGATCAAGTCGCTCAGTGCTGGCGGCAACATAGGCATGGCTTGGTTTCCGGCTTATCGATTCAGAG
Organism: Candidatus Saccharimonadota bacterium; assembly: GCA_027315225.1. Classification (GTDB taxonomy): domain Bacteria; phylum Patescibacteriota; class Saccharimonadia; order Saccharimonadales; family UBA4665; genus DAHUYJ01. The sequence continues at coordinate 23,809 of DAHUYJ010000009.1, forward strand.
TCCCAGGCTGCCCAGCGCGCCCATCATGGGCTGCATTTTTTCGGCGGCCACCCGTTGGCTCTCGGAAATAGCTTCTTTGATCGCGTCCTCGATCCAGCGCTCCAATTGCTCAATGTCGTCAAGGTCTACGCTCTTAGGGTCAATACGGACTTTGCGTATCTTTTGTTCGCCATTAATCTCCACCTGGACGGCCCCGTCGCCTTTTTCGACCGTAATGGTCATCTTCTGCAGTTCGTTCTGGATCTTCTTCACCCGCATCATCATCTTGGCTTGGTCAAATCGACTCATAATTTCTCCCTCTTTTGTGCTTATTACAGTATAACAATGTTAACGGCGGTAACGAAAGATAGTATGCGTAGCCTGGTTGTGCGGCCAGGCTACAAAATATGCCCGCAGGTTATATATACAGCTTAGAACGACGGCTATCGTTACCAGTCCCAGTCCCAGTCCCCTGGCCAGCGGGTTGGAAGGAAACGTTTGCAGCCATTCCCGCAACAGGTAAGCAACGCCAGCAGCCGCGGCAACGTACAGAAGCGGTACCAACAGGCTTAACGGTACAGGGCCACCTAGACCGACCAAAGCCGCTCCTATAATAGCAAATGCCACCAGCAGGCGGGTTCGGCCGGCGCGCCACCTGGTAGCGTAAAAATATATGCCGATAACACAAGCTGCCAGGGTAAACACATCGAGTATCGGTGCTCTCCCCAGCCAAAGATTGGGATATTCAGGACCCCTGATAAACAAGTGCACCGGAACCCCAGCCAAATGCTTCAGGAGCAGGAACGGCTTAGCCAGACGAGCCGGCCAACCCAGCCACGTCAGCAAACCTCCTGACCGGATGAAATGCAGTATCAATAGCGGCAACCATATGAGCCCAGCTAGAACGTAGAGCAGGTGCTTCCACCATGGCGAAAAGTGGCGCCATCCTGCAAGCAAAGACGTTCTGCGAAAGTACAGGCTTAAGACTATGAACCAGACCATGCCGGGAATATATAGCAATAGTCCCCAGGCCAACATACTGCCATACCATACAACCGCTTTGTCATGATACTTTTGCAGTAGAGTATATATAAGCAATAAGGTCGGCATTGCCCACAAATACATTACGTCAAAGCTGGCCAGGCGGCTGACATGCAATGTCCAGGCTGACGTAGCAAACAACACCCCCGTTAATGCGGTTATACGGGTGCTGTGCCACAGACGGATGAGCCAGGCAAAACTGATAATTGTAAGTGCGCCAAACGCGGCATTCGGCAGACGCGTAAGAGTTTGCCCGTGGTGCGCAAACAGGACGAACACCACGGAACGCACCGTCTTGAGCGGAAGATAAAACGGCTCATGGTAAATGCCATGCCAGCCTACAGGCACTGTTGCCGCGCTCACTTCGCCGGCGCCCAAACCGCCCGTCAAACTGCCCAGCTTGTATAGCAGCAACCAGGCCATCCCTGCAAGTAAAACAATCAGGCCGCTTATGAGTCGTTCGTGCCTGCGCAAATAGTTCACCAATTTTTGCATGTAATTGCTGTATTATAGCCCGTCGGGGCGTAAAGTAGCAAAGAAGTCGCTACCTACCTGCGTTACTAAGAAAAGGGTTCTTTACTGTGGCGGGTTTCGACTGAGCGGAAACGTTGCCGTTCGTTATCAAAGTAAAGCTCTACCCCTCCGGTAGGGCCGTTACGGTGCTTCTTGATAAAGATATCAGTTAACTTCTTCCGGTCAGTGTCAGGATTATAGTATTCTTCGCGGTAAATGAAAGCTACCACGTCGGCATCCTGCTCGATTGACCCCGATTCACGCAAGTCGGCCAATTGAGGAATTTGCGGGCTGCGGCTTTCTACGGAGCGGCTCAACTGGCTAAGTGCCAGAACCGGCACATTCAACTCCCGGGCAACCCCTTTAAGCCCCCGGGAAATCTCGGATATCTCCTGGACACGGTTACCGTCGCCGCCATAACGGGCAGCGCCGCTCATGAGCTGCAAGTAGTCAACAATAATCAGCCCCAGGGAACGCCTATGAGCCTCGCGGCGCGCTTTGGTCCGTAAGTCGCTCACGGTTATGCCTGGAGTGTCATCAATGAAGATAGGCGCTTCGCTGAGCGTTCCCATGGCATGGCCGATCTTCTCAAAATCCGAGTCAGTCAGATTTCCGGTCCGGAGCGCCCAGGCGTCCACCCCTGACTCCATAGACAGCAGACGGTCTACCAGCTGTTCTTTACTCATTTCCAGGCTGAAGATGAGCACCGGCTGTTCGGAGCGGATAGCAATATTATGCGCGAAGTTGAGCGCCAAAGCGGTTTTGCCCATCGACGGCCGGGCCGCTAAAACTACCAGGTCAGAACGTTGAAAACCGGCCAACGTATTGTCCAGGTCCTGAAAGCCGGTTGGAATGCCCCTGATCTTCTGTTTGTCCTTATGCAGGTCATCCAGGCGGTCAAAACTTTCCGCCAGAATAGCTTCCAGGCTGATAACATCCTGCTTGATGTGCTGCTGACTGACCTCAAACAAGCGGCTTTCTGCCATTTCTATCAGCTCATTCAGTCGTTTGGACTCGTCATAGCCGAGGTCGGTTATCTCTTTTGAAGCGGCAATAAGACGCCGTCGTATGGCTTTTTGGGCGACTATATCGGCATATTGCTCAACGTGCGAAGCTGTTGGTACGAAGTTAGTCAGCTCTGTCAGGTATGACGCGCCACCGATGCTATCCAGATGGCCGCTGTTTTTGAGCTGGTCAGTCAAGGTCAACACATCGATGGCCGCCTGCTGCTCATAGAGGTATAGCATGGCCTTATAAATACGCTCATGGCGCTTTTCAAAGAAATCCGCAGCGTGCACGGAATCGGCAACCTTGACAATCGCGTCGCTGTCAATCAGCAGCGCGCCAAGCAGACTGGCCTCGGCCTCAGCATTTTGCGGTTGCGGACTGGTAGCGGCAGAAGACGGCTCCATAACTATGATTCTAGCAATTCAGCGCCGCCAAAAATATTGCTTATGGTTGTCAGGCTGCCGTTAGACGGTGTTTCGGTAACCGGCGCGGCCGCCTTGGGCGGTTTGGCTTTGGGGTCATGAACAACCTCAATGCTGACTGTGCGGCCGGTTATCTCCTGAACAATGGCGGCTAGTTTGTCCCTGTTAGCATTCTCGTTCAAGCGCTTTTGGTGGAACGCGAACGCGAAGGCCAGCTGAAGCGTCCCGGGCTCCGAAAAATCAGGGCTGGCCATACGTACAACGCCGTACAACGTGTTGTGGCGTTGCTTAAGCGCTTGGAGGACGTCGGGCCAGACGGCCTCTGCAAGGTCGGTTTGCTCATGGTTATTTTTTGCCTTTCCCGAAATAGGCTCCGGCTTGCTGCCAGTATTCTTGTCTGGTTGGGCTTTGGATCCCGCAGGGTCTTCGGAAGTTTCGGGAGATGGTGTCGTTGGCCTCGGTCCTTCACCATGCAATTGGGCTTGGGCGGCATCAGGCCGCGGCTGCAAGTGTGCGATTTGCGAGTGGTATCGCAGCACGGCAATTTCCAGGAACCTTTCAGGCTCCATAGAGCGGGGCACTTCAATCAGTTCACTCAAAAGCCCGAGTACAGCAACCTCGGGAGCGCTGCCTTCAGCCAGCTTCGCCCGTAAAATCCGGCCCAGCTGTTTGGCTATAAGCGCTGCCTGGTATCCCTGGTCATAGAGCGCGGCTATGTGCTTCATGAGCCTGGGCGTATCATTCTGAGCGCTGAGCGTCAGGAGCTCACTTACTGCTTCGGTGGGCGGAATGCCCAGCAACCGGCGAACATCGTCTGGCTCCACTTGGTCAGCCTGGTTGCCGGCCTGGTCAAGCAAACTGATGCTGTCGCGAAAGCTACCTTCCCCGTGGTCGGCAAGCAGCTCCAGCGCCTCGTCGCTGATCTTGATTTCTTCCTGCTGGGCAATCTGTTTAAGCTGTCCGATGAGTTCGCTCTTGCCGACCGGCTTGAAGCTGAAGCGCTGCGTCCGGCTGATAATTGTTTCCGGCAGCTTGTGGGCATCGGTCGTTGCCAGAATAAATACCACATGGGCCGGCGGCTCTTCCAGTGTCTTGAGCAGCGCGTTAAAAGCCTCCCTGGTCAGCATATGCACTTCGTCAATAATGTATACCTTGTACTTGGCGCTGGCCGGCGCTATGTATACTTTTTCCCGCAGTTCTCGAATCTCATCGATACGCCGGTTGCTGGCGGCATCAATCTCAATAATATCGAGGTGGGACGAATCATCACTGTAAGGCAGCCCGTTAACCTCATGTGCCAAAATCCGGGCGACCGATGTCTTGCCAACCCCGCGCGGCCCGGTGAACAGGTAAGCGTGGCTGAGGCGTCCCGTTTTGAGCGCCTGCCGCAGCGTTGACGTGATATGCTCCTGTCCGATGACCTCAGACAGGCTCTTCGGTCTGTGTTTACGATATAGAGCTTGCCCCATGTATCTATTCAGTATGAACTATATCGGCGGAATTATAAAGTTCTAGAGCGCGGCTTCCAGCGCAGCCCATTCGGCTGTGCTGTCGTCTTCGGGAATGTTGACGCTCACCTGATCGCCAGGCTTGGCCTTGAAGTAGGTGACGCTCGCCAGAAGCACACGGTATTTTTTGCCGCTTACGTCGACGAAGTAATGGCCGTTCTCAAGGGCTAGCGCACCAACAACCTGCTTGCGCGGAATCGGGCCTATTTGCTTGTACATAAACGCGCCGTCTTCGGCTATGGTCAACTTAAGAATGTCACCTTGGACCAGCTTGGACTTGCTGGCATAGTTGGCAGGTACCGGGTAGGTCTTGCCGTCTGCGCCAACCATATTCTGCCCATCAAAAACACCTTCTATTACCTTGCCCAGGGTATCGTCGCGGGCAATTGGCGCTACGCTCTTGTCGTCACCTACTAGGCTGATCAATAACTCAGTAGCCGCAGCCAAGCTGGTTTCGGCTTCTTGTATTAAGGCCCGTAGGCGCTTCACTTGTTTATCGGGTACGTCAGGCATGTTGTCTGTCTCTCTTGTCAAGTGTTTATTGGTACACTTTCCTCTTCAAATTACCACGAAGTATTCCACATGTCAAAAAACATAGTAACCTGTGGATAAGTAAGAAAGGCAGTCTCTCCGACCGCCTTTCTTACACTCTTCTTCGAACCCTTTATGCCAGTTCGACGGTTGCGCCGGCCTCTTCGAGGGCCTTTTTGGCGTTTTCGGCGTCTTCTTTCTTAGCCTTTTCCAGAACGGGCTTTGGGGCGCCGTCGACGACTGCCTTGGCTTCACCCAGGCCTAAACCAGTGATATCCTTGACGGCCTTAATGACGGCTACCTTCTGGGCGCCGGCGTCCTTAAGGACGACGTCATATTCGCTCTTCTCTTCTGCGGCCGGAGCGGCTTCGCCGCCTGCCGGAGCCGCAGAAACGGCGACTGCCGGAGCCGCGGCACTGACACCCCAGTACTCTTCTAAGAATTTGACGAACTTGCTGATCTCCAGCGCCGACATCTTGTCGAGCTCAACGACCAGTTTTTCAAACTCTTTGGGAACTTCCACCTTTTCTGCTTTCTTATCTTCTTCTGCCATGATTAATTCTCCTTAATCGTTATTTATCCGAGTGAGTCGGCGCGGGCTTGCAAGACGCTCAACACGCCACGCACATTGCCCGACATTACGTTAACAAAGCCGCTGAGCGGAGCCGCGATCGTGCCGACCAGCATGGCGCGCAGTTGCTCCTTGCTTGGCAGCTCCGCAAGTGCTTTGACATCATCGGCAGCGATAAACCGCCCGTCCGCGTCAATCGCGCCTACGAACTCCAATGTCGGATGCTGCTTGGCAAAGGCGTGCAAGCTTTGCGCCGGCGCTACTTCGTCCTCGCCGTTAAAAGCGTAGAGCAACATGCCTTGCAGGGCGCTGGTATCAGTGTCTTTGAACCGGTCATCATCTTTCAGCGCCTGGATAACCAGCCGGTTTTTGACGACTTTGACTTTTGTTCCATTGCCGCGGGCCTCGCGCCGCAAAGACTGCAAGGCCTTAACGCCGGTACCTTGGTACTTGGCGACAACCGTCAGCCTGGAAGCACTGAGCAGCTCGCTCACTTCGCTGACAACATCCTGTTTCTGGGTTTTGGTAAGAGCCATATAGGTCCTCCGAATTATCGGGTTGGCTGTGTTGTAAGACAGGCTATCGACCGTTATTAAACCTGCCTAGTTGTCGTTGCCAAACAAAAGCGCCTTCGATCAAGGACCAAAGACGCGCAAACGATCATAAAAGATTGTCTGTACCTAGGCGACATTATCAAGGTATAAAACCCGTCGCTGTCTCTGGCAACTTCAAGTGGTAATTATAGCAGGCTCTCCGGACTCCGTCAACGGCGGGCTATGCAGCTCGGCTTCTCTTTGCATAGCCAGCTCGCCGGCTTTCTGCTTAAGGGTCGTGCCTGGCTCAGCTTCAACCTGCCTACGCAGGGCATCCAATTCATCAGTGCTCAGACTCAGGTGTGGTGTACGCGGCTCCACCTTACTCTTTGAATCTGTACTGCCGTCTATATACAAGTAGCGTGCCGGGGCGCCCTCCGCCCCTTGCAAAACCGCGCTGCTGCCATTCACCCACAGCAACCGCTTTTCTTGTACCGGAAATGTTTCCCGACCCATAATTACCTCCTTTAATATAATTAAAAACTCCCGCTGTTTAGGCGGGAGCTGTTTGAACTTGATTTTACAGGAACAAAAGCTACCCGCTATGCTGCGGAAACGACGACCTCAGTGACGAGCTTTGGTTTTTGCATGCGTTTATATTCGCACATATGTTGGCGAGTGTCAAAGATGTTTAATATCGCGCGTCTTGACATTTTTTAATATTCAGAGTACTATAAAATATTTTATGGGACACTTCAATAGCGTTACTTTTTGTATTTAGTAAGACCATAAGAGCATGACAAACGAATACGGACAACCAGTTTCAGCAGAGACCCATAGAAGGTTATTGTTCTCCCAGATGAGATATGAAGCTATTAATGGACTCTCAGAAGCTGGTTTATCGTCTCTAAACGCAAGCTCAACAGGGATGCTTTCGGGTATCATTAAAGTTAGGCCTGAGTCTGTGGGCATTCTTGACCCAGAGCTAGTGAGCCTCGAGCAGCATGATTCAAGCCTTGTGGCAGCTCTAGCGATCGCTATATCTGCTGTGCGTGGTAAAGAATCCGCACATGAAACGTTTGAACAGATATCGCCAGAAGCCCGCATTCATTTGACTGGAGGCCCGAGACAAGCCGACCGGATAGAAAGAGCAAGGGACACTCTAAGAGCCGTTAGTGGCCTCAAGATTCCTTTGCTTCGCGAAGTAAGGGTTAAGCCTTTGGTTGAAGGCTCTAAGGCCACCTATTCGGACGAGATGCCTTTACCGAGAATTTTTAGAGTTTTACAGGCTGGGGGAGCGGTAGTTTTGCCAGTAGACTTAAAGCCCGTCGGAATGCCATCGAAAAAACGAAAAAGTGTTTTATGGGGTGCGGTAACTGGCTATGCACAACATAACAGCCGACAGCTTGGGCCGTATAGCTCTGTGCCAGTAGAAAATGCCTTTGATGCCCCGCAGCAACCTGAACCAACAATAGACTTTGTTGTCGGCATTGCATCGAGATCGGTGCGTCTTCAGGCTACTCTTAATAACATACAGCTAGGCGATGTGGTCAACCAAAATCCGGAGCCAATCCATACTGTTACTAAAAACCGACGCTAAAAGCTAAAAGGCTTCCCCGCAGCTACTACTTAAGCTGCTTGAGCTTGAACTGGCTGTAGCGCTCCGCCGCCAGGCGAGTAAGCTCCGGGTCTTCGTCGGAGTTAACAAACTTCATAGCTTCAGCGATCAGAGGGTGGACTTCTGCTAGCTTTTCATGCATCTGCAATACCAGCTTGCGGTATCCCGGGTGCCCTTGCGGGCTGGTGCGCAGTTCATGCAGGTGGAACGCCTCGCGAGCATTATAGGTAACTTTCCAGCGCATCTTGTGGCCCAATAGCGTCGCATATTGGGCCTCCAGTTGGTATCCGGCTTTTTGTAACAGTCCATACAAACGCACGCTTTTGTCAAAGCATGATTCGAACTGCTCAGTCAGGCCAGCCTCTTCTACCAGGCTTGGTATGTCGTAGCCGTAACGCGGCGTCAGCAATTGCCAGTTCATGTCATCAACCATCCGGTGGCGCTGTAAGTCCCGGAAGATTCCATAATCGCACACCAGGTCCCAACTATAGTGGGCCTTTTCCAATGCCCGGCCGGGACGATGGCGGCGGTTCAGGCGCTCGCCCATGTACGTACGGTAAACCTTGAGCTTTTGCTCGTACGGCCAGGCGTTGACCGTAGACTGCAGCTGTTCCAGCGACAGGTTGCTGTGCTCGTAGAGCATATCCGGGACCAGCAGCAACTCGTTCTTAGGCCAAAAGTCAACCAGGCTGACATCTCCGCCGGTAGCAGGGGCATGGTTGTCCGGTAGGTAATCCTTAGCCAGCTTCTTAACTGATCGTAAGGTGTTGGCATGGTACGCGATCATGGCGCCGCCGCGCTCCGGCTTATCGGCCCGTTCCAGAAACATGGGTACGACCTTGCGGCCTTGTTCCAGCAAACCCTGACCAACGTTTTGGGCCTCTGGCAACTCATCACTTAATAGATGCATAACCAGGCTCTCGTAGGCCTGGCCGGAAGCAAAGATACCGACGGTTGATTTGGTGGCAACCGGCAACACTGCCCGAACAGCGTCACAAGCCTGGGCTCGGGTAGCGCCTTTCCAGGCAATGTCACGGTCTTTTTCCTGCACACTTGAGTTGCTCCGGACATAATCGGTCAACTGCCGCACCATGGCGGAATACGTATCAAAAATCTCGTCCATGATCTGCCGGTACTGCTTATTGAGCAGCGGCTTTAGATCGGGCGGTATGTAGTAACGATACCTTCCCTCGGCATCTTTCTGGTCGAAGTAGATGTAGCGGGTTGATTGCTCCAGATAGGCGGCCAGCCGACCCCATTCCAGCTTTTTGGTCAGCAAGTTGGAGGCGTTCTCGATTACCACGTGCAGGCCGGCAAGCTGTTGTACCGAATCGTCTCCGTAAGCCGTGATAACCCGCTTGAGCAACTGGGCGTCTTTGTCTGCTTTTCCTGCAAATTCATCAAGGATCGTGATTCGCATATCATCACCGCGCCGGCTCAGGCGGGCCATGGCAGCCGCGATAGTGACCGGACTTAGCTTATCGGTAAAGGCGTACACGTCTCCGTCAGAACTTGTAATAGCCTCTTTAAGGTAGTCATGCCCGGTCTGGGTAATTTCATAAACGCCATCTTTTGACTTGGATACGAAGAGGCCTTCTGCGGCAGTGTCGGCACCAGTTGACTGGCTTCTCTTCTCAATAATCTCGCCGACCGAAGCCGCTGGGGCATCCGAGACGGCGCTGGCTGGTCGCCGCATTGCCAGCTCATCGGAGACCAGTTTCCAAATATGGTCCGCCACCACAGACGGCTTATCAGTCGCGAAGATGACCGGCAGCTTGCGCTGCTTGGCCTCCCACAAATAACCGGCGCGAACCCTCTCCAGGAAGGTGTCGTCCAGATTGTCGAACCGCTCGCTGTGGTAGCGGCCCTCCAAACGGCTGCGTAGAATGTTGACCGGCGCGTCCAGCACGACGCACAGGTCCGGCTCGATTCCGCCCACGGCGAAGTTAATGATGCCGTTTATGGTCTGGTAATCCGGGACATCGCCGCGGCCATAATACTGTATAGCCAGTGTAGTCAGATAATTACGATCAACCAGGCAGGTAACACCTTGGTCAGTGCTTTGCTTAATAACCTGCAAGCTCTGTGAGCGGGCAGCGTTATACAGCAGGACTTCGGTACGCGTATTCATAGGATAGCGGGGATCCTGGGTAAGTTGCCGGATAGCCCTGGCTGTCAGGTTGCTCTGGCTATCCGGTTCCCGAAGCGTCCGCACCGGCAGGCCGGCGGCCCGCAACCGGCGGGCCAGCTCCTGGATCTGGGTCGTTTTGCCAACGCCTTCCGGCCCCTCAATGACAATGTACTTACCCTTAGTCATAAGTCGCGCCCTCTATCTTGACCGGCAACGTCCGCTTGTCCCGGTAGGCTTTCGGTAGTAACATATCCGGCGACCATGTCTTAATAATAGTCTCCAGATCGTCACCTTGCTGGTACTTGCCGCTGAAACCATCGTCGCGCCCTTGCCCGTACGTACCCTCGACTTCGCCGGTTTCCAGGAATACGGCCTGGGCAATGCGTTCACCGACCGGCAACAGCACCGTTTCGCGCTCGTTTAGATTGTAGATTTCTAACGTCAGGCGGTTGATATATCCCGGGTCAACCCAGCCTGCATCAAAGCAAACAGCCACGCCATTGCGCCCCCAGCTGGAACGGGACTTTACCTCATACGCACCGGGTGGTTTAATTCCGAAGAACTCATGCGTATGAGCCAGGACCCGCTCCCGCGGCTTGAGACTGATAACGGGGTGGTCGAGGGGAATGTTGGCGACCGGCTTAAAACCGTTGAGCTTGCACCAATCACCGTGCGGCATGGCCCGGTACGGCCCGTCAAAATAACGCTCCACGTCCTCAGGGTCGAAAGGGTTATAAATAGTCCGCTCATTCATCCGCTCAATTCGGTAGTAGTGGTATCCGAGCGTGACGTCCATGCTGGCATGGCTGATATGCTTCGGGTCAAACGGATGGCACAGTATATGCCCCTCATCTATGGCTTGCCGAATTTGAATATTGCTGTAGACCACCTGCTTCCCCTTTAAAACTGATTCTATTCTAGTGTACTGGGAGCTAGCTAGGCAAGCATAAATATAATGTGATTTTTACGCAAATCGGGTTTATAACTGTTATGTTTGAGACGCGCCATTTAGTACAATAATTGGGACATGAATGTGCAGCGCATCATCATGCGTAATATATACGCGCACCGCCAGCGAGCAGTGCAGTTTCTGAGCCTGCTAGTCGCCGCCCATGGGCTTTACATCTTGGCCAGCGGTTTGTTGGAGCTGATTGTGGGCCACCATGCAGCAAGGCATATCAGCGACTTGACTGTTGATATCCCCCTATTGATCGGCCTCAGTTTGATATACCTGGGCGCGTTGCTGCGCCGCCGCAAACGGACAGCCTGGTTGGTAACCATAATGGCCTACACGTTTTATCTTGGCATAGAGTTGGCCCAACTGGTTGACCGCTCAGCCTTGCATGACGTCGACCTTCACCTGCTGTTTCTGCTGCGCACGTTCGCATTGCCGCTCTTTATACTGTTACTGCTAGTATTAAGCCAAAAGGCATTCGTGGTTAAGAGCGACATCCAAGGATTCCGCTTCGCTGCCCGGTTCAGCGTTATTATGTTGACCGTTGCGCTTATATACGGTGTAGCCGGCTTTTTATTGCTTGATAATTCCGATTTCCACCAGGAGATTAGCTTCCCTAAGGCGCTACACTACACGATTGACCAGTTCAATCTTACTACCAACCAACCTCTCCACCCGTACACCAAGCGGGCGCACTTATTCGTTGACTCCCTCTCGTTCGTCAGTCTGGGCGCTATCATATACGTAGGAATTTCGCTGTTCCAGCCGCTCAAGGCACGCTTCTCGGACCAGCACGTCCAGCGGGAACATATGCTCGCGCTGCTCAAACAGTGGGGTGGACCTAGTGAAGAATTCTTCAAGCTATGGCCGCACGATAAGCTTTACTTTTTCGACGAAGGAGGCGACAGCGGCATGGCTTTTCATGTTAATCGCGGCGTTGCGCTGGTGCTCAGCGATCCGGCAGGCGATCCCAAGCAATACCCCGTACTCATGCACCGGTTCGCTAATATGTGTTTCGGCAATGACTGGCTGCCGGCGTTGATCCACGTTTCTGGCACCTACCGCAACCTGTATGAACAGAACGGTTTTGTGATGCAAAAGCTAGGCGAAGAAGCGGTCATGAATCTAAACCACTTCCGCTCCCAGGTCGCAAACGGCAAGTACTTCCGACAAATAAACAACAAATTCACAAAACTAAGCTTCCAGTGCGAAATACTCAAGCCGCCCCATCACCAGGCTGTTATGCATCGACTGGGCGTTATATCATCGGAATGG